>NZ_JAFGYS010000002.1:0-489851 GCF_017491705.1 Pseudomonas sp. 86_A
GCGGCATCGCTATCCCGCGCATCGGCATGGAAGTGCTGGTCACCTTCCTTGAAGGCGACCCCGATCAACCGCTGATCAGCGGCTGCCTGTACCACAAGGAAAACACCGTCCCCTACGCGCTGCCGGCAAACAAGACCCGCAGCACCTTCAAGACTTTGAGTTCGATGGGCGGTGGCGGTTACAACGAACTGCGCATCGAAGACAAGAAAGGTCAGGAGCAGATCTACCTGCACGCCCAGCGCGACTGGGACGAAAACATCGAGCACGACCAGAAAATCCGCGTCGGCAACGAACGCCACGACACCGTCGAGCAAAACAGCTACACCGAATTCAAGGCCGAAGAACACCACACCGTCTACGCCGACCGCAAAGTTGAAACCCGCGCCAACGACCACCTGACCGTGGGCGTGAACCAGCACATCAAGATCGGCACTGGGCAGTTCATTGACGCCGGCCAGGAGATTTATCTTGATAGTGGCACCAAAATCGTAATGGAAGCCGGTAGCGAACTGACCCTGATTGGCGGCGGCAGCTTCATCAAGATCGACGCCAGTGGCGTTACACTGAGCGGCCCGGTGATCAACATGAACACCGGCGGCAGTCCAGGTAGCGGAACGGGAGCTGCAGCGGCATTGCCAGTGCCACCCAAGCCAGCAGATACCGCGCCGGTCGGGCAACTCTTGGGCAATGCACCGCTCAATAAACCCGCCGCGAGAAATATCAGCGAAAAAGGTAAAGAGGCCCTCATCGTCGATGTGTGGGGCGATCCCGAATCAGGCAGCCAATTGCAATTGCTGGGGCCAGAGGACAAGGCATGAGTGAGTTCAAGGACAAGTCCATTAACGAAGGAACGCGCAAGAAGGTCGACTACGAGAACGATCAGAAATGCCGGCTGGTGCTTAACGTAGAGCGTATCGGCGGTGGGCATCTGCAGATTCCCATCATGGTGGACGCGAAAACCACTGAGGAACTGGACAGGTTCCAGAAAAATATTGTGCTTGCAGTCACACCGCTCGCTCGCCTGCCCGGCCATGACAAGCTCAATGAAACGCTGCAGGGCGGCGTGCCGCGCGTGGGTCGCGTCTATGTGTTCCAAAACAACAAAGTTTGGCGTGAACTTGTTACCGATGGCAAAGGGCAGTTGGCCGAAGTCGACCTGGTCCACTGGCGAAAAGTGGCGGATCAAAAAGGCAACGCCGATAAACGTGAACCGGTAGGCGTCAACCAACAGTTGATTCTGGTACCGATGATTCTCGACGGCCGCTTTTTGGGTCGACAATTCAGCATGGCTTTTAGTGAAGTATCCTGGACGTGGGAATACATCACCTGGCTGGAAGAAGATCCAAGCCGAATCAGGGCCCGCAGCCAAAACATGGCCTCCGCCTGGGCAGCAACAGCGGGTGAGACGACGATCTGGAAGGCCACATCAATTCACCCCGCAACACCGATCGCAAAACTGACCAACGGCCTGCGTTCACGCGACTTCAGCGTTGAAGCGGCTATGGAAGATCCTGCGCAGTTCACGCCGGACTTCGCAGCCTTCAAACCTGATGCGCTAATCGTGAAACTGCAAAAGCGCAAGGAAGAGCTGGCTCAAAAAATCAAACACGCGCCCCCCCCGGCTCTACCGACTCTGGAGGCTGGAGAAGATTTGCTAACCCAAAACGGACTGCGTGGTTACCCGCATCTGATTGGGATGATTCTCGACGATCCGCTATACGAAGTGCGCCACGCGACGGCGCAAATTCGCGAATGTGTAGATTATCTGCAGACTCTGAATGCTCTTGTTCCCCATGAGCAACATGGACAATATGCTCAGGTTTTGTACAGCACGCTCGCAGGGCCATTAGCCGACTTGAAAGACAAGGTCGACTTGCCCAAATTGCAGAGTGTCGTATTCGAAGACGAGCGAAAAAAATGTCGAGAGCAATTGGCCGCACAACTGGCTCGACTTATTGAAGTAACTGACAAAAAATTGCACACAACTCTTCTTGACTGGTGTTATAGAAATGATGAAGGTCTCTTAGAGCCTTACAGTTTAATGACCGAAATACTTGAGGCGCTCAATCAATTGCCGGATCGTTGCGATGCAATGTATACCGGCCAAGAATACAAAGAGATTACTGCGTCCTCAAATCGGATCTGCGAGGCCATATTGAAAGGTGAGCACCCGCTAGGCTCACTGTTATTGGTAAAAAATCAGGAACAGCTTCCGGAAACGATAAAACGAATTATCAAACTTCGAAATACAGCCCACGCGCCCGACCCGGCACTGACCGGACTGAGCACTTTGATGCTGACCTCTACGCTGAGCGGAACAGTGGATCAGCCAAGTGCGGGGAAGGGTTTCATTTATTTTCTCGCTGACTTATTCGATAACTTTGGCGCAAGTGTAGTAGCGCAAATTAGCCGAATATCTCAAGACGCCTCAAAAATTCAGCTTGATCGGATATTCACGCCCGCATTCTCGACACTTTCAGCGCTACTGCCAAAAGTAGCAACTATAAAACTGATGCAACAAGGCCAAGCGCTCGCACAGGATTATGTCGTTATTGGTGTACAAGGCGCTGGTTTGCGCGGCGGACTCACTGAAGTCGAACGCCAGGCATTAACCAGAAAAAGTTATCGCTACGCGGCGCTGCATAATCAATCAGGTGAGATTTTAGGTAGCACAAGTCCACGAACCGGCGCCTCATCACGCCCAAGCCTGCGCAATTTAACTGTCATTGCAATACCCAAAGACCACCCGGATCTGGCAAGCTACAGCGCCTTTCGCGTACAAATGAGTTCAGCAACACAAACTTTAGAGAAAAACAAAACAATACCAACACTCATGGTTGCGTTTGCAACATATAATATCTGGGCGCAGATAAAAGCCTATAAAGACCTTAACTCCAGCAATGAGACACTCCGAGGAAGCGCAGGAATAGCCAGCGCAACACTGGATTTATCTGCAGCACTGGGAAGCCACAGCAAGCTATTACTCGGCTCAACGATGGAGCAAAAGCTAACCAAGCCGCGATTTGACATAGCGAAAATATCCACAAGCTGGGCAAAAAATTTAAAAAATCAAACAGGCAGTGCAAAACTGCCATTACTTCGTTCGGTAGGCGGTATCGCAACCCTTGGAGGTGCGGTACTTGGTGGATGGGACAGTTACCGATCCTTTAGCCAGGGCGATACAGATGCCGCCGCAGCGTATGGAGTTGTGGCAGTTGGCAGCGGTTTGTGGGGCGCTTATGGATTAGGTCTGGTTGTAAATCCTTACATCCTGCTTGCTGGCGTAGTAATGACTATCGGCGGCACCATTGCGGCGAATATATTCACTGACAGTGATACTGAAATAATCGTAAAAAAAGGCCCTTTTGGCGTTCAATTTGCCGAGGCGGGAATGTTAGACAGCCTCATTGGCAAGAGTGATATTTTTACACATTTAAAAGACCAGAAAATAGCTTACCAGCAACTTCTTGGCATCATCGGAAGACCACAAATTTTTGTTGAGCGTTTATCTGAATGGCGCAAGAAGGCGCCTGCCGCTCACCGAATCGCATTACAAAGCGCAGATAGCAATCGGTCAAAAAAGCCTGACTCGGCACTGGAATGCGTGCTTCCTGAAAAGCAATTACTGAATGACAATGACTGGGCTGTAGTTTTGAGTTCGCCTCTATTGTCAATGTTTGAAAATGATAAAAAGTTTCGATTAATCGTACAGGAATTCCAAAGCAAACTAGAGAGATCTGGATTGTTAGCTGTCAAACGGTATAACCGTGTACCTGCGACAAATCCAAAGATCTCTGCTTTGCCACTCGATGCGACCAGCGTACTGTATATTCTGTCACCTAGCCTTCCTGTTGTGCACCTCACTCCACTGCAACGCTATAGCTTCGAAATGACTGAGGGGCTTAAAATCAGCGCGCAATTTGAACTTAGCACTAACGAAACAGAAGATATTTTAGTACTACCTCAACCCAGTCCAAAAAAATGGAAAGCATTTACTATTAAAGATCGCCAAACACCTCCGGATAATATTCCACCCGAGGACGCACCAGCCTATTGGCAGATTGAGATACTCGAGTCTAAATTATGATTACAGAAACTGATACCGCTTATGCGATTGGGGCATATCGAAGCGATAGCAAAAAACCTTTACCGCCACCACGCTGGCCGGAAGATGCAAACCGGACCGGAATGTTTGACACTCACCTCGCATTTGGCAGTTACGCCAATTTGGAACCGGAGGTAGAAGTCAGCTCTCAACTTGAAGCGATGAGACTCTCAGACCCGGATAAAAAAATCGATCACGACGTAGAACCCTATTGCAGTAATAAACGCTGGAAATTTCAGAACGCCAGCAAAGCCACCCATTTTTTCTTCGTACTTAAGCTCATTAGCTATTCGTTCATCTGGGCGCCTTGGGTTTTAGGGGTCTTCGGTTCTATAGGAACAGAGTCAGGATATGGCAACCCTGGCACCGCAGGAGGTGCGGTCATTGGTATTTCCACTGCCATTTTGATGCTCACCTCTCTCGTGTTATTCATGACGGGAAATAAATTTCTTCACCACATGCAAATCTTGGGATTTATAGCCGGTGCAATCGCTACCTATTTGATAAAAGACTCATTATTCAGTGCGAACTCTATGTGTATTGCCCTATGGGCGGGCGCCTTTCTGTATTTCGTAGCGTCCCTTGGTACCGACGCACTGCTGTGGATTCATAGCAAAATCAGCACGCACGATGGCAGCGAATTCAATCGAACTGATGGCACGCTCAGGTTCAAAAGACGTTTCCGTCAGTTATTCGTTGCACCGTTTGAAGAGTTCGACCCAGTGCTTCAGCTGCTTCCTAATGGCTTCGGCGCCCATGACTATGCGCTGTGGTTAAATCACCGCTATACGGATAATAAAATTTGCCTGGTCACCAAGGTTCACTCGCTGGGGCTGGATCAGGCCAACGCACTCGCATTCTGGGACTGCCTGCAGCGCTACATGGATGTCACGCAGCCATTGCCCGACTTGCCTGTGCTGGAGCAAAGCCGCCATCTTGATCCCGTTACTGCGGCCTACGATGTGAAAACAGGCCGCAACCCAAGAAGATGGAGGGATCAGTCGGAAAAAGGATGGGTAACAGGCGGCCTGAAGACTCTGTCCAAGCAGCTAAAAGAGCATCCGTGGCAAAAAGAAGCCTGCATTGTCAAAGCGCGTATCGATCCATCGTTGACGATTGAGGCGTATTACCGCTCCCAGGAAGCGAAAGGCATAGTCGCTACTCCGAAGGCCGATGATTTTGATGACGTTCATCGGCCTGGATGAGATCGCACGTTACAACTGTCGCACCTGCTTCTCCAACTCAACCTTCAACCCCGGCTCCAGCTTCAACTGCTTCGCCAGCTCATCCAGATAGCTTTTCTCCATAAAGCTCTCCTCGTCCACCAGCATCACACTGGCGATGTACATCTCGGCCGCCATTTCCGGCGTGCTCGCGGCGCGGGCGACATCGGCAGGGTCGAGGGGCTTGTTGAGTTCGGCGTGCAGCCAGTGTTGCAGTTCCTGGTCGTTGTCGAGTTTGGTGAACTCGCCTTCGATCAACTGGCGCTCGCGGTCATCGATGTGACCGTCGGCCTTGGCGGCGGCGACCAGTGCCTTGAGAATCGCCTGGCTGTGCTGTTCGGCTTGCGCGGGCGGCAGTCGATCCAGTGTCTGCGGTTCGGTTTGCGGTGCCGTGCCTTTTTGCGCGTTCCAGTTGCCATAAGCCTTGTAGGCCAGCACACCGAGAGCCGCGAGGCCACCGTAGACCGCGACTTTGCCGCCGACCTTGCGCGCCTTTTTGCTGCCGAGCAGCAGGCCCATTGCCCCGGCCGCCAATGCGCCACCGCCCGCCCCCGAGAGCAGGCCACCCAGCGCACCGGAGCCTGAAGACCCGCCAAGCAAACCGCCCAGCCCGCCAGCCGCCGGTTTGTTCTGCGCGCCGCCGACCTTGTTCTGCAACAGATCCTGGCCGGATTTGAATAGTTGATCGAGCAATCCACGGGTGTTCATGTGCCGCCTCCAAAACAGGGGTTATCCGGATCTATATGGCCCTCAGCCTAGTTCGAAAGTGCCCCTGCCCTGCCGGCGAGTGTGCTTCCAGATGTTGCTCACGGGTTTGCACCGCAACTTCTGTGGCGAGGGAGCTTGCTCCCGCAGGGCAGCAGTCGTATCGATATGGCCAGAACACCCAATCAGGAATAGGGCCGCTTCGCAGCCCAGCGGGAGCAAGCTCCCTCGCCACAATGGATCTCATCGCTCGCTTGCAGCCACCCTCTAAAAAACCGATATACACTCAGGCCAATCTATAAAAACCGCCCACCGGGTACCCTGCTCATGATGACCCTGCGTCAAATCCGTCACTTCATCGCGGTGGCCGAGACCGGCTCGATTTCCGCGGCGGCGCAAACCGCGTTCATTTCCCAATCGACGTTGACCCTGGCGATCCAGCAGCTGGAGGAGGAAATCGGCGTGAGCCTGTTCAACCGCCACGCCAAGGGCATGACGCTGACGCATCAGGGTCATCAATTCCTGCGGCAGGCGCACCTGATTCTGGCAACGGTGGATAACGCCAAGCGCAGCCTGCAACAAAGCACCGATCAGGTCGCCGGGCAGTTGATCGTCGGCGTGACCAGTCTGGTCGCCGGTTACTACCTCGCCGATTTGCTCACCCGCTTTCAGCGCGCTTATCCCAACGTCGAAATCCGCGTGATGGAGGACGAGCGCCCCTACATTGAGCATTTGCTGGTCAGCGGCGAGATCGATGTCGGCGTGCTGATCCTCTCCAATCTCGAAGACCGCCACGCTTTGCAGACCGAAGTGCTGACCCACTCGCCGCATCGTTTATGGCTGCCGGCCCAGCATCCGTTGCTGGAACACGACAGCATCAACCTCGCCGATGTCGCCCGCGAGCCGCTGATTCAGCTGAACGTCGATGAAATGGACCGCAATGCCCAACGCCTGTGGCGCGGTGCCGGGTTGCAACCGAAGATCACCCTGCGCACGGCCTCGACCGAAGCGGTGCGAAGCCTGGTCGCGGCGGGGCTGGGCGTGTCGATCCAGCCGGACATGACCTATCGCCCGTGGTCGCTGGAGGGCGACATCATCGAAGCGCGGCCAATTGCCGACCTCAACCAGACCCTCGACGTCGGCCTGGCCTGGCGCCGGGGCACCGCGCGACCGGCGCTGGTCGATCCGTTCCTGACCGTGGCCCGCGAGCAGCCGCACGGCGGACGCAAGCCATCTATTTAATCGAATGCCACCTTCAGTATTTAGAATTTGTCGACCTCGGAGCCGCGCACTAGTCTTGCTGCATCTATAAGACGGTCGGCTCCCGGGCACGGGAGCAACAATGACCACACAAGAAAAGAGATCGCGGAAAATGGCTGGCGTGCAGACCCCGATGTGTACCGCGTTGTTGATCGACGGTGAACTGGTCGCCGGGGAAGGTTTTGTCGAACCGATCCTCAACCCGGCCACCGGTGAGATCCTTACGCACATCGCCGAGGCCAGCACCGAGCAGGTCGAAAGCGCGATCCTTGCCGCCCACCGCGCCTTTGCCGAATGGTCCCGGACCACACCGCAGCAACGCTCGAACCTGTTGCTGGAGATCGCGAACGCCGTCGAAAAACACGCCGATCACCTCGCCCGCCTCGAAGCGCTGAATTGCGGCAAGCCGCTGCACCTGGCGCGGCAGGACGACCTGACCGCCACGGTCGATGTGTTCCGCTTCTTCGCCGGTGCCGTGCGTTGCCAGACCGGCCAGCTCAGCGGTGAATACCTGCCGGGCTACACCAGCATGGTCCGTCGTGATCCGATTGGCGTCGTCGCCTCGATTGCGCCGTGGAACTACCCGATCATGATGGCCGCGTGGAAAATCGCTCCGGCCCTCGCCGCCGGCAACACCCTGGTGTTCAAGCCCTCGGAACACACGCCGCTGTCGATCCTCGCGCTGGCGCCCGCACTGGCCGAGATCCTGCCGCGCGGGGTGATCAATATCATCTGCGGCGGCGGTGAAGGCGTCGGCAGCCATCTGGTCGGCCACGCCAAGGTGCGCATGGTCTCGCTGACCGGCGATATCGTCACCGGGCAGAAGATCCTCCAGGCCGCCGCTAAAACCCTCAAACGCACGCACCTTGAACTCGGCGGCAAAGCCCCGGTGATCGTCTGCAACGACGCCGACCTGCAAGCAGTGGTCGACGGCGTGCGCACCTACGGTTACTACAATGCCGGCCAGGACTGCACCGCTGCTTGCCGGATCTACGCGCAGGCCGGGATTCACGACAAACTGGTCGCCGAACTCGGCGCAGCGGTCAGCAGCCTGCGCTTCGCCGGCAAACGCGACGCCGACAACGAGATCGGCCCGCTGATCAGCACCCGCCAGCGCGACCGCGTCGCCAGTTTCGTCGAGCGCGCCCTCGGTCAGCCACACATCGAGCGGGTGACCGGCGCGGCGGTGCATTCCGGCGCCGGTTTCTTTTACCAACCGACGCTGCTCGCTGGCTGCAAACAGAGCGATGAAATCGTCCAGCGCGAAGTGTTCGGCCCGGTGGTCACCGTGACCCGCTTCGACGAACTCGCGCAAGCGGTGGACTGGGCCAACGACTCCGAATACGGCCTGGCCTCGTCGGTGTGGACGCAGAACCTGGACAAGGCGCTGCAGGTCGCCGCCCGCTTGCAGTACGGCTGCACGTGGATCAACAGCCATTTCATGCTGGTCAGCGAAATGCCCCACGGCGGGCTGAAACGCTCCGGATACGGCAAAGACTTATCCAGTGATTCGCTGCAGGACTACAGCGTGGTGCGGCACATCATGGCCCGCCACGGCCAGCATCTCTGACTACGCTAATAACAAGCCAAAACGGCATCGCTGCACCGCGTTCACAAACTGCCCCGACCATAATTTGAAGAAGAGGGTTCAACCATGTTCGTGCACAAGACCGCACTGTTCAGTGCAATCACCACGGCCTTGCTGGCCAGCGCCAGCCTGCAAGCGGCAGAACCGCTGAAGGCCGTCGGCGCCGGCGAGGGTCAGCTGGATATCGTCGCGTGGCCGGGTTACATCGAACGTGGCGAGAGCGACAAGGCCTACGACTGGGTGACCGGTTTCGAGCAGGAAACCGGCTGCAAGGTCAACGTGAAGACCGCCGCCACCTCCGACGAAATGGTCAGCCTGATGGCCAAGGGCGGTTACGACCTGGTGACCGCGTCGGGCGATGCCTCGCTGCGGTTGATCGTCGGCAAGCGCGTACAACCGATCAACACCGCGTTGATCCCGAACTGGAACACCCTCGACCCACGCCTCAAAGATGCGCCGTGGTACGTGGTCAACAAGCAGACTTACGGCACCCCGTACCAGTGGGGCCCGAACGTGCTGATGTACAACACCAACGTGTTCAAGACCGCGCCAACCAGCTGGAGCGTAGTGTTCGCGGCTCAGGATCTGCCCGATGGCAAGCCGAACAAGGGCCGCGTGCAAGCGTATGACGGGCCGATCTACATCGCCGATGCGGCGTTGTACCTGAAGACTGCCAAGCCTGAGCTGGGCATCAAAGACCCGTACCAGCTCACCGAAGATCAATACAAAGCCGTGCTCGATCTGTTACGCGCACAGCAACCGTTGATCCACCGCTACTGGCACGACACCACGGTGCAGATGAGTGACTTCAAGAACGAAGGTGTGGTTGCCTCCAGCGCCTGGCCGTATCAGGTCAACGGCCTGATCAACGAGAAGCAGCCGATCGCTTCGACCATTCCGAAAGAAGGCGCCACCGGCTGGGCCGACACCACCATGCTGCACGCCGAAGCCAAGCACCCGAACTGCGCCTACAAGTGGATGGACTGGTCGCTGAAACCGAAAGTCCAAGGTGACGTGGCCGCGTGGTTCGGCTCGTTGCCGGCAGTGCCAGCGGCGTGCAAGGGCAGCGAACTGCTCGGCGCCGAAGGCTGCAAGACCAACGGTTTCGACCAGTTCGACCAGATCGCCTTCTGGAAAACCCCGCAGGCTGAGGGCGGCAAGTTTGTGCCGTATAGCCGCTGGACCCAGGATTACATCGCGATCATGGGCGGTAGGTAATCCACATTCATCTGTGGCGAGGGAGCTTGCTCCCGCTGGAGTGCGCAGCACTCCCAAATGGCTTGATGCGACTCAACTGACAGACCGCATTGGCTGGTTTTAGGGCGGCTTCGCCACCCAGCGGGAGCAAGCTCCCTCGCCACACAAGCAAAACGATCCAGTTTTTTCAGAAGTCCAGGCAGGGCCGCTGCGACGGCTTTCGCCTTTTTGGAGCACCGCACCATGACGCTTGCAGTCCAGTTCACCAACGTTTCCCGGCAGTTCGGCGAGGTGAAGGCCGTTGACCGGGTTTCCATCGATATTCAGGACGGCGAGTTCTTTTCCATGCTCGGCCCTTCCGGCTCGGGCAAAACCACCTGCCTGCGCCTGATCGCCGGGTTCGAACAACCGAGCGCCGGCTCGATCCGCATCCACGGCGCCGAAGCGGCTGGTCTGCCGCCATATCAACGCGATGTAAACACCGTGTTCCAGGACTACGCGCTGTTCCCGCACATGAACGTGCTGGACAACGTCGCCTACGGCTTGAAGGTCAAAGGCGTGAGCAAAAACGAACGGCACAGACGCGCCGAAGAAGCCTTGGACATGGTCGCCCTTGGCGGTTACGGCGCGCGCAAACCGGTGCAGTTGTCCGGCGGTCAGCGTCAACGCGTGGCCCTCGCCCGCGCCTTGGTCAATCGTCCGCGCGTGCTGTTGCTCGATGAACCGCTGGGCGCCCTCGACCTGAAACTGCGCGAACAAATGCAGAGCGAACTGAAGAAGCTGCAACGCCAGCTCGGCATCACTTTCATCTTCGTTACCCACGACCAGACCGAAGCGTTGTCGATGTCCGACCGGGTTGCGGTGTTCAACAAGGGACGGATCGAACAGGTCGACACCCCGCGCAACCTGTACATGAAACCGAGCACCACCTTCGTCGCCGAATTCGTCGGCACTTCGAACGTGATCCGTGGCGATCTGGCGCGCCAGCTCAGCGGTCATCCGCAGCCGTTTTCGATCCGCCCGGAACACGTGCGTTTCGCCGAGGGTCCGCTCGCCAGCCACGAGATCGAAGTCAGCGGTCTGCTCCACGACATCCAGTATCAGGGCAGTGCCACGCGCTATGAACTGACCCTGGAAAACGGCCAGACCCTGAGCATCAGCCACGCCAACAATCAGTGGATCGACAGCAGCGCCCAGCACCAGACTGGCCAGCGCCTGAGCGCACGCTGGGCGCGAGAAGCGATGATTCCGTTGCACGACACCGTGACGAGCGGGGTGTGAAATGAGCACGCTCGCGATGACTCAAGCGCCGCCGTTGCGCCGGTTTTCCAACCTGCTCTACCGCAAGCCGAACCTGTATCTGTCGATGTTGCTGGTGCCGCCATTGCTGTGGTTCGGCGCGATTTATCTCGGCTCGTTGCTGGTGCTGTTGTGGCAGGGGTTCTACACCTTCGACGACTTCACCATGGCGGTCACGCCTGACCTGACTTTGGCGAATTTTGCCGCGCTGTTTCAGCCTTCGAACTTCGACATCATCCTGCGCACATTGAGCATGGCCATCGTCGTGTCGATTGCCAGCGCCATTGTGGCGTTCCCGATTGCCTACTACATGGCGCGCTACACCACCGGCAAAACCAAGGCGTTTTTCTACATCGCGGTGATGATGCCAATGTGGGCCAGTTACATCGTCAAAGCGTATGCGTGGACGCTGCTGCTGGCCAAGGGCGGTGTCGCGCAATGGTTTGTGCAGCACCTGGGGCTGGAGCCGGTGTTGCAGTTCATCCTCGGCATTCCCGGCGTCGGTGGCAGCACCTTGTCGACCTCGCACCTGGGGCGGTTCATGGTGTTCGTCTACATCTGGCTGCCGTTCATGATTTTGCCGATCCAGGCGTCGCTGGAACGCCTGCCGCCGTCACTGCTGCAAGCCTCTGCCGACCTTGGCGCGAAGCCGCGTCAGACCTTTATGCAGGTGATTCTGCCGTTGTCGATTCCCGGGATTGCCGCCGGGTCGATCTTTACTTTTTCGCTGACCCTGGGCGACTTCATCGTGCCGCAACTGGTCGGGCCGCCGGGCTACTTCGTCGGCAGCATGGTGTATGCGCAGCAAGGTGCGATCGGCAACATGCCGATGGCCGCCGCGTTTACGTTGGTGCCGATTGTGTTGATCGCCATCTACCTGTCCATCGTTAAACGACTGGGGGCCTTCGATGCACTCTGAGCGCGCGTCACTGGGTCTGCGCATCGCAGCCTGGGGTGGGTTGGTGTTCCTGCACTTCCCGATCCTGATCATCTTTCTTTACGCCTTCAACACTGAAGAGGCCGCGTTCAGCTTTCCGCCGAAGGGCTTCACGCTGCACTGGTTCAGCGTGGCGTTTTCCCGGCCGGACGTGCTGGAAGCAATCAAGCTGTCACTGCAGATTGCGGCCATCGCCACCTTGATTGCGATGGTGCTCGGCACCTTGGCATCGGCCGCGTTGTACCGCCGCGACTTCTTCGGCAAACAGGGCATTTCGCTGATGCTGATCCTGCCGATCGCGTTGCCGGGAATCATCACTGGCATCGCCTTGCTGGCGACGTTCAAGACGCTGGGGATCGAACCGGGAATGTTCACCATCATCGTTGGCCACGCGACCTTCTGTGTGGTGATCGTCTACAACAACGTCATCGCCCGCCTGCGCCGCACGTCGCACAGTTTGATCGAGGCCTCGATGGACCTCGGCGCCGACGGCTGGCAGACCTTCCGCTACATCATCCTGCCGAACCTCGGCTCGGCGTTACTGGCCGGCGGCATGCTGGCGTTTGCGCTGTCGTTCGACGAAATCATCGTCACCACGTTTACCGCCGGGCATGAGCGCACGTTGCCGCTGTGGCTGCTCAACCAGCTAAGCCGCCCCCGGGATGTGCCAGTGACCAACGTCGTCGCCATGCTGGTGATGATGGTGACCATGCTGCCGATTCTCGGCGCGTATTACCTGACCCGGGGTGGTGAGAGCGTTGCGGGCAGTGGCGGCAAATAACTGAATAACCGAAGAAACCGGATTCCTGTAGGAGCTGCCAAAGGCTGCGATCTTTTGAGGTTGCTTTGAAGATCAAGATCAAAAGATCGCAGCCTTCGGCAGCTCCTACCCAGAGTTCGGTTTCGACAGAACAATAGAAGTGTTAGTGAGGACAACAGACATGCAAACCAAACTCTTGATCAACGGCCACCTGGTCAACGGCGAAGGCCCGGCGCAACCGGTGCTTAACCCTTCGCGCGGCGAAGTGCTGGTGGAGATCAACGAAGCCACTGAAGCCCAGGTCGATGCCGCCGTACGTGCCGCCGACAACGCTTTTGCCGAGTGGTCGCAAACCACGCCAAAAGACCGTTCGCTGCTGCTGCTCAAACTCGCCGACGCCATCGAAGCCCACGGTGAAGAACTGGCCAAACTCGAATCCGACAACTGCGGCAAACCCTACAGCGCCGCGCTCAACGACGAAATCCCGGCGATCGCCGACGTATTCCGCTTTTTCGCCGGCGCCAGCCGTTGCATGAGCGGTTCGGCCGGTGGCGAATACCTGCCCGGCCACACCTCGATGATTCGCCGTGATCCGGTCGGGGTGATCGCCTCCATCGCGCCGTGGAACTACCCGCTGATGATGGTCGCCTGGAAAATCGCCCCGGCGCTCGCCGCCGGGAATACGGTGGTGCTCAAGCCGTCGGAACAAACTCCGCTGACCGCGTTGCGTCTGGCCGAACTGGCGTCGGAAATCTTCCCGGCCGGTGTACTCAATCTGGTGTTTGGTCGCGGTCCTACCGTCGGCAGCCCGCTGGTGACTCATCCGAAGGTGCGCATGGTCTCGCTGACCGGCTCGATCGCCACCGGTTCGAACATCATTTCCAGCACCGCCGACAGCGTCAAACGCATGCACATGGAACTGGGCGGCAAGGCCCCGGTGATCATCTTCGATGACGCCGACATCGATGCCGCGGTGGAAGGCATTCGCACCTTTGGTTTCTACAACGCCGGGCAGGATTGCACCGCCGCGTGCCGCATCTACGCGCAGCAAGGCATCTATGACAGGTTTGTGGAGAAGCTCGGCGCAGCGGTCAGCAGCATCAAGTACGGCTTGCAGGATGATCCGTCCACCGAGTTGGGGCCGCTGATCACCGCACAACATCGCGACCGGGTCGCCGGGTTTGTCGAGCGTGCCGTGGCTCAGCCGCACATCCGTTTGATCACCGGTGGCAAGGCTGTTGAAGGCGCCGGTTTCTTCTTCGAACCGACGGTGCTGGCCGATGCGCAGCAGGATGACGAGATCGTCCGCCGCGAAGTGTTCGGGCCGGTGGTGTCGGTGACCAGGTTCACCGATGAAGCGCAGGCGCTGGAGTGGGCCAACGACTCGGACTACGGCCTGGCGTCCTCGGTGTGGACCGCCGATGTAGGACGCGCACATCGCCTGTCGGCCCGTTTGCAGTACGGCTGCACCTGGGTCAACACGCACTTCATGCTCGTCAGCGAAATGCCCCATGGCGGTCAGAAATTGTCCGGTTACGGGAAAGACATGTCCATGTATGGGCTGGAGGACTACACCACCGTTCGGCATGTGATGTTCAAGCATTAACAGCGAAAAGATCGCAGCCTGCGGCAGCTCCTACATGATGGACGCCGCTACCCTGTAGGAGCTGCCGCAGGCTGCGATCTTTTCCGCGACACACGGATGATGTCGGCGATTCACCACCAGGCTTCACCAAAACCAAAACAATAACTACCGAACCGGGCGGCGCCCACAACGCCCCGCCACGGCCTCGGCCATCCGAAATCTGCCGATTTCACGGAGCTAACACACATGAGTGCCTCACCCGATCTCTCCGCCGCCGTTGCCGACAGCGATGCCGAACAACTGCGCAAACTGGGCTACACCTCCAACTTCAACCGCAGCATGAGCCTGTGGGAAAACTTCGCCCTGGGCTTCACTTATCTGTCACCGGTCGTAGGGGTTTATACCCTGTTCGGCTTGTGCCTCGCCGCCGGCGGGCCACCGATGTTCTGGGCTTATTTGCTGGTCGGTTGCGGCCAGTTGCTGGTGTGCCTGATCTTCGGCGAAGTGGTGTCGCAGTTCCCGATTTCCGGCGGCGTGTACCCGTGGGCGCGACGTCTGGTCGGCAAGAAATGGGCATGGATGGTCGGCTGGATCTACTCCATCGCCCTGTGCGTGACCATCGCTGCGGTGGCCGTCGGCGCCGGCCCGTATCTGGCGGCGATGCTCGGGTTTGAGCCGAGCAACAACACCAACATCGTCATCGCCCTGGTGCTGACGCTGTTCGCCACCCTGGTCAACCTCAGCGGCACCAAAGTCCTGGCACGCATCGCCATGTTCGGCTTCCTCTGCGAACTGGTGGGCGCGGTGATCGTCGGCGTCTACCTGCTGATCTTCGAACGTCACCAGCCGCTGAGCGTGTTGTTCAACACCTTCGACATCAGCGTCGACGGCTCATACCTGCCGGCGTTCCTCACCGCCTCGCTGGCGGGGATGTTCCTCTACTACGGCTTCGAGGCCTGCGGCGACGTTGCCGAAGAAACCCCGAACCCGAGCGCGAAAATCCCGGTGGCCATGCGCATGACCATCTACATCGGCGGTATCGCGGCGATGTTCGCCTGCCTGGCGCTGATCCTCGCCGTGCCGGACATGCAAGCGGTGATCAACGGCACCGACAAAGACCCTGTCACCACCATTCTCAACAATGCGTTCGGCCCGATCGGCTCGAAAGTGGTGATGGGCGTGGTAATGATTTCCTTCATCTCCTGCGTCATCAGCCTGCAGGCAGCGGCGAGCCGTCTGCTGTACTCCTACGCTCGCGATGAAATGGTCATCGGCAGCCGCCTGCTGAAAAAGATTTCTCCTACCACTCAGGTGCCTGTTGCCGCGCTGTTCGTGTCCGGCGTCCTGCCCGCCCTGATCATTGCCCTCGGCTTCTTCCTGCAAGACGCCGTGGCCACCATCGTCAGCTTCGCGGCGATCGGCATCTACCTCGCGTTCCAGATGATCGTACTGGCTGCTTTGTATGCGCGGATGAAAGGCTGGAAACCCAGCGGCAAGTTCACCCTCGGTGCCTGGGGCTGGCCGGTGAACATCGGCGCACTGGTGTATGGCGTCGGCGCAATCATCAACATGGCTTGGCCACGAACGCCGGATGCGGCCTGGTATGTGAACTATGCAATGGTGTTGAGCACGGCGATCGTGATTGGGTTGGGCCTGGTTTACATGTGGATTGGCAAGCCGTATGACCATGGCAAGGCACCGGCTGGGGATGCTTGGAAGGTGAGTCGCTAAGAAGAATCACCCCGGAATCGAGATTTGATTCCGGGGTCTCCTCGACGCACTGCCATCAATTCATCAGTACGCCATTTGATATCGGCTTTACCTCTAACAGCTTCGAAGTGATCCAGAATGGACAGCGGCCATATCCGGTATTGGGTACTTGTCGCTAACAAGTCCATTCAACAAAAATCCTGTGGCGAGGGAGCTTGTCCAATCGTCGCACCGTCCCGCTGGGTCGCGCAGCGGCCCTTCTGCAAAAAGCAGGGGACTGCTGCGCAGTCCAGCGGGAGCAAGCTCCCTCGCCACAGGTTTACTCCGCAAGTTGATTGATCTGCACACCGTAAATGCCAAGTGGCTTTCAAGGCGCCTACCCCAAGGTTAAAAGCGCGAAACACTGCGCATCGCATCCACCAGATACCGCATCGCAATCCGGTCGCTCTCTGACAACTCGCGATAGCGCTCCACCAGTTTCAATTCCTCAGAGCTCAATCGACGCCTTCTGCGTGCGCTGCTCAGGCAGGGGAAGATGCCGAGCATTTCGGTGATGTCTTGTACTTTTGCCATGGACGATGTCCTTCTCTAATACGTCAAAGAACTGCTTGATCACCACATCGCCCTGCCCCTTACAGCAGCGCCTGTGCCCTGCCGGTTGTGCCGGCCATGCCCATAGAATAGAAATTTAATCGGCGCTGAAAAGCGGTTTTTAGAGTAATTAGTCGAGAAAAGCAGATATGCCCTATAAATCAGAACGTGCCGTCAGAAATTTAACCGACATGTCTTGTTTCATTGACACTCTGTCACTGTGCTATCAACGAATTTTGCTCCGCGAGCGAACCGTTTAAGCTAGCCGGCATCTGTTTATAGTCCGTTGCGTTTGGCCGAAGGCTTGTCCGAACCGTATTTTCTGATCCAGCACGTGCCAGGAAAGGCGCGGGATTGCTCACGACAGGTTGTATTTATGCACCGCAGGAATTTGCTCAAAGCGTCGATGGCCATTGCGGCTTACACCGGTCTCTCGGCTTCCGGCCTGCTGGCCGCCCGTGCCTGGGCAGCCAATGGTGGCGCCGCTGATGGCGAGGCCCAGGCTTTCGATTTCGAAACGCTGAAGCGTCAGGCCAAGCAATTGGCCGGTTCGGCCTACCAGGACACCAAACAGGTGCTGCCGCCGACCCTGGCGACCATGACCCCGCAGAACTTCAACGCGATCCGCTACGACGGCGATCATTCGTTGTGGAAAGAGAACAAGGGTCAGCTGGACGTGCAGTTCTTCCACGTCGGCATGGGGTTCCGTCAGCCGGTGCGCATGTACAGTGTAGATCCCAAGACCCGCACTGCCCGCGAAGTGCATTTCCGTCCGACACTGTTCAACTACGAGAACACCTCGGTCGACACCCAGCAGCTCAAGGGCGACCTGGGTTTTGCCGGTTTCAAACTGTTCAAGGCCCCGGAGCTGGATCGCCACGATGTGGTGTCGTTCCTCGGCGCCAGCTATTTCCGCGCAGTGGACGCCACTGGCCAATATGGCCTCTCGGCCCGAGGCCTGGCCGTCGACACCTACGCGAAGAAACGCGAAGAATTTCCTGACTTCACCAAATTCTGGTTCGAGACCCCGGATCAGAACGCCACCCGTTTTGTGGTCTACGCCCTGCTCGACTCGCCGAGCGCCACCGGTGCGTACCGCTTCGACATCGATTGCCAGGCCGAGCGCGTGGTGATGGAGATCGACGCCCACATCAACGCCCGCACCGCCATCGAACAACTGGGCATCGCGCCGATGACCAGCATGTTCAGTTGCGGCACCCACGAACGCCGCATGTGCGACACCATTCACCCGCAGATCCACGACTCCGATCGCCTGGCGATGTGGCGTGGCAACGGCGAGTGGATCTGCCGCCCGCTGAACAACCCGGCGACCCTGCAGTTCAACGCGTTTGCCGACACCGACCCGAAGGGCTTTGGTCTGGTGCAGACCGACCATGAGTTCGCCAACTATCAGGACACCGTCGACTGGTACAGCAAGCGCCCGAGCCTGTGGGTCGAACCGACCACCGCGTGGGGCGAGGGCTCGATTGATCTGCTGGAAATCCCGACCACCGGCGAAACCCTCGACAACATCGTCGCCTTCTGGACCCCGAAGAAACCGGTGGCTGCCGGCGATTCGCTGAACTATGGCTACAAGCTCTACTGGAGCGCCCTGCCGCCGGTCGGCACGCCGCTGGCGCGGGTGCATGCGACCCGTTCGGGCATGGGTGGATTCGTCGAAGGCTGGGCACCGGGCGAGCATTACCCGCCGGTCTGGGCCCGTCGATTTGCCGTGGACTTCACCGGTGGCGGTCTTGATCGCCTGTCGCAGGGCACCGGTATCGAACCGGTGGTCACTTGCTCCAACGGCAAGGTGCAGGGCTTGAGCGTGCTGGTGCTGGACGACATCAAGGGTTACCGGATCCTGTTCGACTGGTACCCGACCAACGACAGCGTCGATCCGGTGGAGCTGCGGCTGTTCATCCGCACCAATGACCGCACGCTGAGCGAGACCTGGCTGTACCAGTACTTCCCGCCGGCACCGGACAAGCGCAAGTATCCTTGATGGATCTCTAGCGTCTGGCTGGGCCCCATCGCGAGCAGGCTCACTCCTACAGGGGGGATCTATCGTTCACAAAATGAGTGTTCGACGCAGATCAACTGTAGGAGTGAGCCTGCTCGCGATAGCGTCCGCCCAGGCAGCGCAAATACCAACCAGAAAAAAAGCCCCGACCATCACTGGCCGGGGCTTTTTACGTTTCAGCGCGTCAATCAATCGCGCAGGTCGGATTCGTGAATCGGCTGGTCACGATGGGTCGCGCGCTGATACTGCGCCGGCCACACTGCCTGGCGCCCGCCGAGATCATCGTCAGCGTGCAACGGCCAGTACGGATCGCGCAGCAACTCGCGGGCGAGGAAGATGATGTCGGCCTGGCAGGTGCGCAGAATATGCTCGGCCTGCGCCGGCTCGGTAATCATGCCGACAGTGCCGGTGGCGATGCCTGAGTCCTTGCGCACCCGTTCGGCGAAGCGCGTCTGATAACCCGGCCCCACAGGAATTTCGGCGTTGGCGGCGGTGCCCCCGGAGGAAACGTCAATCAGATCCACCCCCAAGGACTTGAGGCGACGCGCCAACTCCACGGTCTCATCCGGGTTCCAGCCGTCTTCAACCCAGTCGGTGGCCGAGACCCGCACGAACACCGGCAACTCTTGCGGCCACACTTCACGCACGGCCTCGGTGACTTGCAGCACCAGCCGAATACGGTTTTCGAACGAACCACCGTATTGATCGCGGCGCTGATTGCTCAACGGTGACAGGAACTGATGCAGCAAATAACCGTGGGCGGCATGCACTTCGACCACACTGAAACCTGCCGTCAGCGCGCGCTTGGCCGCGGCGACGAAGGCTTGAATGACTTCGCCGATCTGCGCTTTATCGAGCTGTCTGGGTTGCGTATGCTGCGGGTCAAAAGCAATCGGCGACGGCCCGACCGGGGTCCAGCCGCCATCGTCAGGTTTGACGCTGCCATGTTTGCCGATCCATGGCCGATGGGTGCTGGCCTTGCGCCCGGCGTGAGCCAGTTGAATACCGGCGACAGCGCCCTGGGCAGTGATGAACCGGGTGATGCGTTGCAGCGGTTCGATTTGTTCGTCGTTCCACAAACCGAGGTCTTCGGCGGTGATCCGCCCGTCGGCCGTGACCGCCGTGGCCTCAGTAAAAATCAGTCCCGCGCCGCCCACGGCGCGACTGCCCAGGTGCACCAGGTGCCAGTCGTTGGCCAGGCCGTCGACGCTGGAGTACTGGCACATCGGCGACACGGCGATGCGGTTGGGCAGGGTCAGTTGGCGAAGGGTAAAGGGTTCGAGCAGCAGACTCATGGGGCACCTCTCAAATCAGTGGGCAGGCTCCAGGGTTCTGTTTGAAAAGTCGACGAGTGACAGGAAAAGGTGCAGCACCCGCCCCCGCGGGCAAAAAAATCGACAAGACGTCACAAGGCCAATCAAGCAGTGCTTAGAGCCTAGTCGACAACCGGGGGTAAAGGAGGGTTCAAGACGTTTTCTATGAGCACCGGACCTGTGGGGACGGTGATTTTCGTGTATCAACGCGGTTGCAGGGGTCAGGGCCGCTTCGCAGCCCAGCGGGAGCAAGCTCCCTCGCCACAAAAGCTCTGAGTATTTAGCGCGGTTCGATGTGGGCAATCAGCAGTTGCACCGTCTCGTTGCCCCGAAACTCGTTAACGTCGAGTTTATAAGCCAGTTCAACCCACTGAATGGTCGGATTCGGCCAGATATCACGGTCGATGCCGAAGGCGATCCCGTCGAGTTTCACCGAACCGCACTCGCTTTTCAGCACCACTTTGAGGTGCCGCTCGCCCACCACCCGCTGCTCGACCAACTGGAACACACCGTGGAACAGCGGCTCCGGGAAGTGCTGGCCCCAAGGTCCGGCATGGCGCAGGGCGCGGGCCAGTTCGAGGTGGAATTCTTCGACCGCCAAGGTGCCATCCGACAGCATCCGCCCGGTGAGGTCTTCTTCGCGAAGTTGCCGACGCACTTCGGCGTCGAAGGCCTCGGCGAACAGCGGAAAATTCTCCTGCGGCAAAGTCAGGCCCGCCGCCATGGCGTGACCACCGTATTTGGCGATCAGGTTCGGATGCTGCGCGGCCACCACGCTCAGGGCGTCGCGAATATGGAAGCCCTGCACCGAGCGCCCGGAGCCCTTGAGCAGACCGTCACCGGCATCGGCGAAGGCAATGGTCGGGCGGAAATAACGCTCTTTCATCCGCGACGCCAGAATGCCGATGACGCCCTGGTGCCACTCGGGATCGAACAGGCACAGGCCGAACGGCATCGATTCCACCGGCAAGTCCTTGAGCTGGGCCAGTGCCTCGCGCTGCATGCCCTGCTCGATGGATTTGCGATCCTGGTTCATGCCGTCCAGTTGTGCGGCCATTTCCCGCGCCAGATTGGCATCGGCGGTAAGCAGGCATTCGATCCCGAGGCTCATGTCGTCAAGGCGCCCCGCCGCGTTCAGGCGCGGGCCGACGATGAAACCCAGGTCCGTGGAGGTGATACGCGCCGCATCACGCTTGGCCACTTCGAGAATCGCCTTGATCCCCGGCCGTGCACGCCCGGCGCGAATCCGCTCGAGGCCTTGATGCACCAGGATCCGGTTGTTGGCGTCCAGTGGCACCACGTCGGCGACGCTGCCCAGCGCCACCAGATCGAGCAGTTCGCCGATGTTCGGTTGCGGTTTGCTCTCGTACCAGCCGAGGCTGCGCAGGCGCGCGCGCAAGGCCATCAACACGTAGAAAATCACCCCGACCCCGGCCAGCGCCTTGCTCGGAAACTCGCAGCCCGGCTGGTTCGGGTTGACCAGCGCATCGGCCAGCGGCAGCTCATCGCCGGGCAAGTGGTGGTCAGTGATCAATACTTTCAGCCCTGCGCGCTTGGCAGCGGCCACGCCTTCAACGCTGGAGATGCCGTTGTCGACGGTGATCAACAACTGCGGCTCGCGGGTCAGGGCCACTTCGACGATTTCCGGGGTCAGGCCGTAGCCGTATTCGAAGCGGTTTGGCACCAGATAATCGACGTGCGCCGCGCCCAGCAGGCGCAAGCCGAGCACGCCGACCGTACTGGCCGTGGCGCCATCGGCGTCGAAGTCGCCGACGATCAGAATCCGCTGGCGCTGCTCCAGCGCTGTCACCAGCAGATCCACCGCTGCCTCGATGCCCTTGAGCTGCTGGAACGGAATCAACCGCGCCAGGCTTTTATCCAGCTCTGCCTCGGACTGCACGCCCCGCGCCGCGTACAAGCGGGTCAGCAGCGGTGGCAGGTCGCCGAGAAACGGCAGAGTGGCGGGCAACGGTCGAGGATCAATACGCATGGGGTAACGGAAACTTCTCTTGAATACGTGGGATTAATCAGTCGTAACGCGGGATCAGCCGCGCTCGCCTTGCAGCCATTGCAACTGGACTTCGTGCTGACCACGGTCGTCGGTGACGAAGATCGTGCCTTCGCTGATCATCACGTCCCACTTGATGACGCGAGGCATGTCCTTGGCCAGGGTTTCCAGCACTTCTTGCGGGACGGCGGCGATGTTGACGTTTTTCAGGTTCTTGATCGCCGGGATCACCTTGGTTTCCCAGACGCGCAGGCTGCCGTAAGCGAGCAGGCTGGTGCGTTCGGTGCGACGCGAACACCAGGTCAGTCGATCAGCATCTGGCTGGCCGACTTCGATCCAGTGCAGGACACGGTCATCCAGGCTTTTTTCCCACAGCGCAGGTTCATCCACGTCCGACAGACCACGGCCAAACGACAACTGCTCGTTGTACCAGAGCGCGTAGGCCAGCAGGCGCACGGTCATACGCTCTTCGGTCTCCGAAGGGTGACGGGCGATGGTCTGCTTGACGCTCTCGTAGACGCTGCGGTCGAGGTCGGTGAGGTTCAATTCGAATTTATAGGTAGTGGACGGCTGGGCCATGAACGGGCTTCTTGATACGAGGAAAGTCGGCAAGTCTAACCGATGCGGTAGGCAATCATCGAATTGATGGCGATCAACTTCGGGCGCCTGACAGCCGGCTATGTTAAAACGCTGTATCCGCACAACCTTGTCCTACAGGATTCAGTATGTCGTTCGCCAACAAACCGCTCAGCGGCGTGAAAGTCATTGAATTGGGTACGTTGATTGCCGGGCCGTTTGCCTCACGCATTTGCGGCGAGTTCGGCGCCGAAGTGATCAAGATCGAATCGCCGGACGGCGGCGATCCATTGCGCAAATGGCGCAAGTTGTACGAAGGCACCTCGCTGTGGTGGTTCGTCCAGGCGCGCAATAAAAAATCGCTGACGCTCAACCTCAAGCACCCCGAGGGTCTGGCGATCCTGAAAAAACTGCTGAGCGAAGCCGACATCCTGATCGAGAACTTTCGCCCCGGCGTGCTGGAAAAACTCGGGCTGAGCTGGGAGACCCTGCATGCGCTGAACCCGAAACTGGTGATGGTGCGCCTCTCGGGTTTCGGTCAGACCGGGCCAATGAAAGATCAACCTGGCTTCGGCGCGGTCGGCGAATCCATGGGCGGCTTGCGCTACATCACCGGTTTCGAAGACCGGCCACCGGTGCGCACCGGGATTTCCATCGGCGATTCGATCGCCGCGCTGTGGGGCGTGATCGGTGCGCTGATGGCGCTGCGTCATCGCGAGGTCAATGGCGGGCTCGGCCAAGTGGTCGATGTCGCACTGTACGAAGCGATTTTCGCCATGATGGAAAGCATGGTCCCGGAGTTCGACGTGTTCGGTTTCATCCGCGAGCGCACCGGCAACATCATGCCGGGCATCACGCCGTCATCGATCCACACCAGTGCCGACGGCAAGCACGTGCAGATCGGGGCCAATGGCGACGCGATTTTCAAGCGCTTCATGTTGATCATCGGCCGTGAAGACCTGGCCAACGACCCGACGCTGGCGAGCAACGACGGGCGCGATACCCGCCGTGACGAGTTGTATGGGGTGATCGACCGCTGGGTCAATTCGCTGCCACTGCAAAGCGTGCTCGACCTGCTCAACCAGGCGGAAGTACCGGCCAGCCGCATCTTCAGCGCCGAGGACATGTTCAGCGATCCGCAGTACCTGGCTCGGGAAATGTTCCTGCAGGCCAAACTGCCGGACGGCAAGCCTTTCAAGATGCCGGGCATCGTGCCGAAACTCTCAGAGACACCGGGTACGTCCGAATGGGTCGGGCCGCAACTCGGTGAACACAACGCGCAGGTACTCCACGATCTTGGCTATGACGAACAGCAGATCGCCCGCTTGCGCGCCGACGGAGCCATTTAAGCTGAAACATCGGCAGACACCGGTCGCCAACCGCGCCCACCACTGGTGGACGTGGCGGCTGTTCGGCCTGTTGTTTCTGCTGGCCCTGTCGGCCCTGGCCGAGGCGAAACCGACGCTGACCTGGTTATTACGCGATCTGCCGCCCCTGACCATTTTCGAAGGCCCGAAAAAAGGTCAGGGGGTGATTGATCAGATGCTGCCGCTGCTGATTGCCGGCATGCCGCAATACGAACACACGCTGATGCGGGTCAATCGCGCCCGTGGCATGCAAATGATGCAAGACGCCTCGTTCACCTGTGATCCGTCGCTGATCTGGAGCAAAGAACGGGCGCAATGGATCGCGTTCTCCATCCCGGCGTTTCGCGCTGTCAGTAACGGCCTGGTCGTGCGTCAGAAAGATCGTGAAGTGCTGGAGCCCTACGTGGTGAACGGCGAAGTCGATCTGGGGGCTTTTTTGGCGAACGCCGAACAAAAGGTCGGGATCGTTGCCCAGCGCAGTTACGGTGAGTTTGTCGACAGTCTGCTGAAACAGGCGCCCGACGGTGCACTGACCCCCCACTACGGCAACGAAGCGCTCAGCAACCTCTTGTCGATGCAGCGTCTGGGCCGTCTCCAAGTCGTGCTGGGCTACTGGCCGGAGATCCGTTACCAGGCTCAACAAGCACAAATTGCCGAAGATGAGTTGGTGTTCTACCCGATTCAGGGCACGGGAAAATATCTGTCGGGATACATCGGCTGCTCTGACACCGCCGAGGGTCGGCAGGCCATCATCGAGATCAACCAACTGCTGCGCACCCTGCCCCACCAGCGTCTGGACGAGCTCTACGCGGACTGGCTGGACCCGGGCATGCGCAGCGATTATCTCGAACAGGCCCGGACATTTTTCGAGCAACAGACCGCGCCGTAAAACCTGCGGGCAAAAAGAAACCCCGAGAAGTGGGGAGACGACTCGGGGTTAAACGTGGTCTACATAAAGACCCGTAGCAGCAAGCGACAAGCACCGGAGCACAATGCTTGATCCTGCTGTTATGGGGTCTGACTGACAGGGATGCAGGAAGGTTCCCACAAAAAATATTTCATCTTCACAGGGCCGCGCGCTTGTCCAGTGCCGCGTTGCGCAAGGCCGCAATGACACAAGGTTCCAGTCGCCCTTCGGCGATCAGGACGTCGCGGTGCAAACCATCGACCACATCGGTCAGCAGACGCTTGTCGCTCAACTGCGCCTGATTGAATTCTCGCTCCACCACGAGGGCGCCGTTGCTGTTCTTGAGCGTCACCAGGCATTCGCCATGGGCGCCACAAGGAGTCAACGTTACCTCATACGGGCTCAGAGCCTCACCGAGCAATAGACTGATACTTTCCATCTCGATCTCCACTCAATAGTCCGAAAACATTGTGCCTGGGGCGTGTCCACAATAAATGACCACCGGCCCGAGAAGAAAGTTCTGAATACCGGGCTCCTCCCTGAGCAGTTACCGGTCTGTCAGAGCATGCACGCTGAAGATGACAGAAAAATATCCACCCGGCTCAAGCGATGACCGGCAGTTCCCTGGACGCCATGTACGTATCCAGCAGGCTTCTCATCAGGACGGCCGACACCGGCGTATGCAGGCGCCCCAGCAATATCGGCTCATGCCCCTGCAGCGAGCGCTCGAGATCGGCCAGCAAGCCTGCCGCCACCGGCCCCAGCAGAATCAGCCCGCGTGCCTGACGCTGTGCTGCCAGGTGGCGGATCAATGCCAGGCCGTCACCGCCTTTGAGCTGCGGATCGCAGATCGCGATGTCCACGGCACCACGATGGCCCAGGGAAACCAGCGCCGAGGCCAGTGTCGGCGCGGTGAGTACGTCGTAGATGCCGATGGCATTGAGCATCTGATGCAAGGCCATCAGTTGGAACGGATTGGGTTCAAGTATCAGGACTTTTAACGAGCGCATCGGCGACCTCGGAAACGGCGGTGGCGGACTTTCGCCGCATTGGCCGTTCACTCTAGGGGAGCCGTCCTCAGCCTCCCATCGGAAAAGGCGCCGCATCGCATAGGATATTTCCCTTCTTCACGGCGGACATTGGCAACCGCTTTGCGCGCGGCGCTGACTGATGTCGATCCAGCCGCCGAGCAGACCGCGCAACTCTCCGTCGGCGCTGTAAAACGGCACGGTCCACTGATAGATCGACTTGGGGCCGCTCTTGAATGCCAACTGGCGTTGGCTGAAGCGAGCCTTGCGCGTGTGCATCTGCACCATGAACTCGTCGTGCAGCATGCGGGCCGTGGCTTCGGGCAGCGTGTCGACTTCGAACAGCAGCCGGCCCTGCGTCTGCTCGAAGCGGATAGACAGCGCCTCTTCATAGCTTCGATTGCACATCACCAGGCGTCCTTGCAGATCGCGCACGAAGACCGGATCCGGCATCGCATCGATCAACGCGTGCTGGAAGGCCAACTGGTCGCCCAAGAGTTTTTCGGCTTCGCAGCGTTGCCGGATGACCGCCGTCAGCCGCCGATTCCAGAGCAGTGACAGCAGCCCGAAGCCGCCGAGCCCACCCATTCCCCAAAAACCCCAATTGACGATCTCGTCCCACGGCGAACGCGGCGCCGGCGGAGCGACCCCGCTCAGCCATTTCAGGCGGATCGCACGCAGTTCTGCGGGGGGAAAGGCACCCAGGGCCTTGTTGAGGATACTCACCAGTTCGGGCATGCCTTTGCGCACGGCCAGGTGATCAGCTTCCCAGCGCCCTTCGACCAAAGCGCCGACCTTGAGCAAGCCGGAAGGAAACAGCTGCGCGCCGATTTCATTTTCGATGGTGGCGTAGGCCTCACCGCTCTCGACCAGCGCCCGCGCTTCGGCATAGGTCTTGACCGACAGAATCTCGATTGACGGGTATTCGCGGCGAATCACTTCTTCCAGCGCGTGCCTTGCGGGCAGTACCAACACCCGCTTGACCAACTGCTCCAGCGACTGGATCGCCGGCTGATCCCTGTGCCCGACGAACACCCAGCCGGCGCCGCCGAACGCGTGACTGAAATCGAGGAACGTTTTGCGCTGATCATTCATGGCCAGGGTCGTACTCAGATCGGCCGCGCCGCTTTGCAGACGCTCCAGCATCTGATCGGTGGAAAACGATTCCTCATGCACAAACTGCAAACCGGTCATGGCAGTGATGCGCTTGAGCACATCGCTGTTCAAGCCAATCCAGTGCCCGTGTTCGTCCTGAAACAGGTACAGGGGGTATTGCACCGAAGCGACCGTCACGCGGGGGTTGTCACGTATCCAGCGCCGCTCGCGCTCGTCCAACTCAATCCTCTCGATCTTCTGTGCCTGCACTTGTTCGTGCAGCACCATTTGCGCCGCCATGCCCCCGCGGACCATTCCACTCAGGCACAACAACAGAAGCCAGCTCAGGGCTGGTTTAATTGCTCGTTCAAACAGCATTGCCACTTCCTTCGTGATCGACTCACCCGTCCTTCATGGGCGAAAACCCGAGCAGTGTGGCAGCAGAAACAAAAAAGCCCGTCAGGAGACGGGCTTCAAAATGTGACAGCTTTTTCAGCTTACAGCGGCTTGCCGCGGTTGCCATGCTGGCTGACAAAGGCCTGTACGGCTTTCAGCTCGTTTGGCAGAACGGTGCAGCGCTCGTTTCGCTCAAACAAATCAGAAAGATGTGCAGGCAGTTCGAGAGCTTTTCCTACACCCGCTTTCTCCACGGCGTCCGGGAATTTAACCGGATGCGCGGTTCCCAGGATCACCATCGGGATGTCCAGGCTACGACGGCATTCGCGGGCAGCACGCACGCCGATGGCCGTGTGCGGATCCAGCACTTCACCGCACTGCGCGTAGACGTCGGCAATGGTTTCGCAGGTTTGCGCGTCGTCCACGGCCAGAGAGTCGAACAGCTTACGTGCTTCGGTCCAGCGCTCTTGCTCGACGCTGAAACCACCGCCCTGCTTGAACGAATCCATCAGCCCGGCAATCGCCGCACCATTGCGGCCGTGCAGGTCGAACAGCAGGCGTTCGAAGTTCGACGAGACCATGATGTCCATCGACGGCGACAGCGTAGCGTGCAGGGTTTCCTTGACGTACTGGTTGCCGCTCATGAAGCGGTGCAGGATGTCGTTGCGGTTGGTGGCGACGATCAACTGGTTGATCGGCAGGCCCATGTTGCGCGCCAGGTAACCGGCGAAGATGTCGCCGAAGTTGCCGGTCGGTACCGAGAACGCCACCGAACGCGCCGGGCCGCCCAGCTGCAGGGCGGCGTGGAAGTAATAAACGATCTGGGCCATGATCCGCGCCCAGTTGATCGAGTTCACCGCCACCAGGCGCGTGCCCTTGAGGAAGCTCTGGTCAGCGAAGCTGTTCTTGACCATTTCCTGGCAGTCGTCGAAGTTGCCTTCGATGGCGATGTTGTGGATGTTCTCACCGAAAATGGTGGTCATCTGCCGACGCTGCACTTCGGACACGCGGTTGTGCGGGTGCAGGATGAAAATGTCGACGTTTTCGCAATGCTTGCAGCCTTCGATGGCAGCCGAACCGGTATCACCAGAGGTGGCGCCGACAATCACCACGCGCTCGCCGCGCTTTTCCAGCACGTAGTCGAGCAGACGACCGAGCAGTTGCAGGGCGAAGTCCTTGAACGCCAGGGTCGGGCCGTGGAACAGCTCCAGCACCCATTCGTTGCCGTTCAACTGACGCAGCGGCGCAACGGCGCTGTGCGAGAACACGCCGTAGGTTTCTTCGAGAATCTTTTTGAAATCGGCGTCAGGAATGCTGCCGGTGACAAACGGGCGCATGACGCGGAAAGCCAGCTCGTGATACGGCAGGCCGGCCCAGGAAGCGATTTCTTCCTGGGTGAAACGTGGCAGGTTTTCCGGGACGTACAAACCGCCGTCGGTGGCGAGACCGGCCAGCAGGACGTCTTCGAAATTCAGGGCCGGTGCCTGGCCGCGGGTACTGATGTAACGCATGACTGACTCCAATGCAGAGTATTCGCAATGCCGGGCCCGCGCACGGGCCCGGTCAATGAGGGCGACTTAGTTCAGGTGCTCGACACGAATCCGTACAACCGGACCGTTGACGCCGGCCAGCGCTTCGAGGGCGGTGATCGCATCGTTGATGCGCTGCTCGACCACGCGGTGGGTCAGCAGGATCATCGGCACCAGACCGTCGTGTTCTTCGACTTCCTTCTGCATGATCGACTCGATGTTGATGCCGCGCTCCGAGAGGATGCTCGCCACCTGGGCCAGTACGCCCGGATGGTCCTTGGCCTGAATGCGCAGGTAGTAGGCGCTTTCGCAGGCTTCGATCGGCAGGATCGGATGGGCCGACAGCGAATCCGGCTGGAAGGCCAGGTGCGGTACGCGGTTTTCCGGGTCAGAGGTCATCGCGCGAACCACGTCCACCAGGTCAGCGATCACCGACGACGCGGTCGGCTCCATGCCGGCACCGGCGCCGTAGAACAGCGTCGAACCGGCAGCGTCACCGTTGACCATCACCGCGTTCATCACGCCGTTGACGTTGGCGATCAGACGATCGGCCGGGATCAGCGTCGGATGGACGCGCAGCTCGATGCCGGCAGCGGTGCTGCGGGCCACGCCGAGGTGCTTGATGCGATAGCCCAGCGCTTCGGCGTAGTTGACGTCAGCGGTGGTCAGCTTGGTGATGCCTTCGGTGTAAGCCTTGTCGAATTGCAGCGGAATGCCGAACGCGATCGACGCCAGAATCGTCAGCTTGTGTGCCGCGTCGATGCCTTCGACGTCGAAAGTCGGATCGGCTTCGGCGTAGCCCAGCGCTTGCGCTTCGGCGAGCACGTCTTCGAAGGTGCGACCCTTCTCGCGCATTTCGGTGAGGATGAAGTTGCCGGTGCCGTTGATGATCCCGGCGACCCAGTTGATGCGGTTGGCGGACAGGCCTTCACGGATCGCCTTGATCACCGGAATGCCACCGGCCACCGCCGCTTCGAACGCCACGATCACGCCTTTCTCGCGTGCCTTGGCGAAAATCTCATTACCGTGAACGGCGATCAGTGCCTTGTTCGCGGTGACCACATGCTTGCCATTCTCGATGGCCTTGAGTACCAGCTCGCGGGCAACGGTGTAGCCGCCCATCAGCTCTATGACGATGTCGATCTCAGGGTTCGTGGCCACTTCGAAGACATCGTTGGTAATCGCAATACCGGTCGTCTGGAACTGAGGCTTTGGCGTGCGCATGGCAATTTGTGCCACTTCGATTCCACGCCCGGCACGACGAGCAATTTCCTCGGCGTTGCGCTGAAGTACGTTGAAGGTACCGCCACCGACGGTCCCTAACCCACAGATGCCTACTTTGACCGGATTCACTGTGAACTCCCCATGAAACGGCCGACGCAAGGTCGGCCGGAAAACAACCGCGTGCTCGCGGCTCTCTATTAATGGCCCGGCGATGTTACCGCCGGACCATGATCGTCACGGCTGACCGTGACGATGCGAATTACTTGGCGCCCAGTGCCAGTTTGGCGACTTGTGGCGCCGGCTGGTAGCCCGGAATGACCTGTCCGTCGGCCAAAACGATGGCCGGTGTGCCATTCACGCCGATCGACTGACCGAGGGCGAACTGCTTGGAAACCGGGTTCGCGCACTTGGCGGCCTTGATTTCCTTGCCATCGACCATTTTGTCCATGGCGGCTTTCTTGTCGCTCGAGCACCACACGGCTTGCAGTTGCTCGTCACCTGGCGAACCCAGGCCCTGACGCGGGAACGCCACATAACGCACTTCGATGCCGCGCTTGTTCAGCTCGGGCACTTCAGCGTGCAGCTTGTGGCAGTACGGGCAGGTGGTGTCGGTGAACACGGTGATGTGCGATTTGGTCTCGCCCACGGCCGGATACACCACGGTTTCGGCCACCGGAATGGCGTTGATCAGTTTGGAGATGCCCAGGCGTTCGGTCTTCTCGGTCAGGTTGACCGGTTTGCCGTCCTTGAGCTGGAACAGATAGCCCTGAACGATGTACTGGCCGTCGGCGCTGGCGTACAGCACGCGGCTGCCCTTGAGCTTGACTTCATACATGCCCGGCAACGGGCTGGCGCTGATGCTTTCTACCGGAACCTCGAGTTCGAGTTTTTCCAGGCTTTGACGAATCGCTTTGTCGGCCGCGTCATCGGCGACGGCAAAGGTGCTGACCAACGCAATGGCTGCGGCGGCGAAAATCTGGGTCAGACGCATGAGAACTCCTGAAGGCGGACAAATGAAACGGTCAGAACGCCCGTGCCGGAACACCGGGTCATAACCGTCCATCGTGCAAACCGGCAAAGCCTAACACATAAGGCTCGCAGGGCCGAATGCGCCTGTCGCCACACATTCATTGCAACGTGACCAGAATTACCACGTGGCGAGGGAGCTTGCTCCCGCTCGGCTGCGCAGCAGTCGCAAAGACTGCCAAGCCGATGCGACTGACAGATTTTGGGCGCGCTTCGCGCCGCAGCGGGAGCAAGCTCCCTCGCCACAAAAAGCGGGGTTTTCATCAACCGCGCGGGTGATGTTTGGCGTGCAGGTCCTGCAGTCGCGCCCGCGCCACATGGGTGTAGATCTGCGTGGTCGACAGATCACTGTGGCCGAGCAGCATCTGCACCACCCGCAGATCCGCGCCGTGGTTGAGCAGGTGCGTGGCAAACGCATGACGCAAGGTGTGCGGCGACAGCGTTTTGCCGATCCCGGCGACCTTGGCCCAATGCTTGATCCGGTGCCAGAACGTCTGGCGCGTCATCTGCTCGCCGCGCTGGCTGGGAAACAGCACATCGCTAGGTCGCCCGCCGAGCAGCTCGCTGCGGCCATCGCGCATGTAGCGCTCGATCCAGACAATCGCCTCCTCGCCCATCGGCACCAGCCGTTCCTTGCTGCCCTTGCCCATCACCCGCAGCACGCCCTGACGCAGGTTGACCTGCTCCAGGGTCAGGCTCACCAGTTCGGTCACGCGCAGACCGCAGGCATACAGCACTTCAAGCATGGCGCGATCACGCTGGCCGATGGCTTCGCTCAGATCCGGCGCCCTGAGCAGCGCTTCGACGTCAGCTTCCGACAGGGATTTGGGCAGCGGCCGGCCGAGTTGCGGCATGTCGACGCGCAACGTCGGATCCACTGTGATCATCTTTTCCCGCAGCAGATAGCGATAAAAGCCACGCACACCGGAGAGAAACCGGGCCGTGGAGCGCGGCTTGTAGTTCTGTTCCAGACGCCAGGCCAGATGATCGAGGATCAACTCGCGACCGGCATTGATCAGCTCCAGGTTTTTCTCCTGCAGCCAGCCGTTGAACAGCGCCAGGTCGCTGCGGTAGGCACCACGGGTGTTGTCGGACAGGCCTTTTTCCAGCCACAGGGCGTCGAGGAATTGATCAATCAGCGGATGGTCGATGGCAGGCATGGGCGCTCAAGACACACAGCCTCAGGGACTGCGCGCAAATGTAGAGTGAACTGTAGGAATGGCCGCTAGTCTTTCATAGCCCGCAATTTCAAGGAACAGGGAGCATCAATGAACGAGCAGCAAATTCTCTTGGCATTTGGCGGGATTGGCGCCGCGGCGCTGGGTTGCCAGTGGCTGGCGTGGCGCTTGAAGCTGCCGGCGATCCTGTTTCTGCTGCTGACCGGGATTCTTGCCGGTCCGGTGCTGGGCTGGCTCGATCCGCAGGAAATGTTCGGCCCGCTGCTGATGCCACTGGTCTCGCTGGCAGTGGCGCTGATCCTGTTCGAGGGCAGCCTGACCCTGCACCTGTCGGAGTGGCGCGAGATCGGCAGTGTCGTGCATCGCCTGGTGACCCTCGGTGCCCTGGTCACCTGGGTGGTGATCGCCGTTGCTACGCACTTCTTGCTCGGCTTCGACTGGCTGCTCGCCATCCTCTTCGGCAGCCTGACGCTGGTGACCGGCCCGACGGTGATCGTGCCAATGCTGCGGGTGGTGCGGCCGAAAGCCTCGATTGCCAACATCCTGCGATGGGAAGGCATTGTCATCGACCCGATCGGTGCGCTGCTCGCGGTGGTGGTCTACAGCTTCATCATCGCCAGCGGCGAAGGCCATGGGCTCAAGCAGAGTCTGCTGACCTTCGGTGGCGTGATTCTCTGCGGCAGCGTGTTTGGCATCGTCGGTGGCTTTGTGCTGGGCACCGTCATCCGCCGCCAGTGGCTGCCGGAGTACCTGCACAACCTCGCCTCGCTGGCGGCGGTGCTGGGTATTTTCATTGCCTCCAATGAGGTGATGCACGAGTCCGGCCTGCTGGCCGTGACGCTGATGGGCATGTGGCTGGCAAACATGAAGGGCGTGGATGTGCGGCACATTCTGCACTTCAAGGAAAACCTCAGCGTGCTGCTGATTTCCGGGCTGTTCATTCTGCTGGCGGCGCGCCTGGACCTGAATGCGCTGATCGGCCTCGGCCCTCTGGTGCTGATTCTGCTGCTGGTGATTCAACTGATCGCCCGACCGCTGAACGTGCTGCTGAGCACCGCCGGCTCCAGCCTGAGCTGGCGTGAGCGCGCCTTGCTGTGCTGGATTGCCCCGCGCGGCATCGTGGCAGCGGCGGTGTCGGCGATTTTCGCGATTCGCCTGGATGAAGCCGGGCATGAAGGCGCGCTGCTGCTGGTGCCACTGACGTTCGCAGTGATCATCGGCACCGTGGTCCTGCAAAGCGCCACCGCTCGGCCACTGGCTCGCTTGCTCAACGTGGCCGAGCCGGCGCCGAGTGGTTTCCTGATCGTCGGCGCCAACGGTCCGGCGCGGGAGCTGGGCAAGTCACTGCAACAACTGGGCAGCCGGGTGCTGTTGACCGATTCGAGCTGGGAGAACATCCGCGCCGCACGCATGGAAGGCTTGCCAACGTATTTTGGCAATCCGGCCTCGCAGCACGCCGATGCGCATCTGGACCTGGTCGGGCTGGGGCATCTGCTGGCGCTGTCGCCGTCGGGCGAGCTCAATACGTTGGCGGCCATGCGCTTTCGTCACGACTTCGGCCATCAACGCTTGTTTGGCCTGGCCAGCGGACATGAAAGCCGTCGCAGCGACAAGCATCGCGCGAGCCTCGAGCACCGTGGCAATCAGTTGGGGAGCGAGGCGCTGACCTATGCCAAGCTGGCCAGCCTGATCAGCAACGGCGCCGAGCTGTACAGCACGACACTGACGGACGGATTTGGTTGGGAGGATTACCAGGCGTTGCATGGCAATCGGGCGACGTTGCTGTTCATGCGCGATGACAGCGGCTGGGTGCATGTGGTGACGCCGGAGACCACGGTGAAACCGGGGGCCGGGTGGACGTTGTTGGCGTTGATTCAGCCGGAAGCCAGCGGCGCCTGATAAATCGAATCGCGAGCAGGCTCACTCCTACAGTATCTGTGTCGTTCGCACCTTTGTGTACGACGCGGACACTGTAGGAGTGAGCCTGCTCGCGATAGCCGCGACCCGGTTTCAGATCAGGCGGCAAACCCCGGCAGCACCGGCACCGGTCGCTTGTCATCATCAATCGCCACAAAGCTGAACTGCCCGTGGATCGCCTTCTCGCGCCCGTCACAGCTCATGCTCTCGACGAACACTTCCACCTCGACCTTGAGGCTGGTATTGCCGACCTTGATCACCCGGCCCACCAGCTCGACGATGGAGCCGGCCGGGATTGCGTGATTGAAGTCGATGCGGTCAGTAGAGACGGTCACCAACGGCAGGCGACAGAAGCGCGTGGCGGTGATGAATGACACTTCGTCCATCCACGCCAGCGCGGTGCCGCCGAACAAGGTGTTGTGGTGGTTGGTGGTCGGCGGGAAGACGGCTTTGGTCACGCGAGTCACCGAGAGTTCGGTGCGGCGTTCGATTTCCTGGTCGCGGGTAGTCATGAAGAATGGCTCTGATTTCTGGCTCCCGAAACACAAGCAAGATCAAAAGATCGCAGCCTTCGGCAGCTCCTACATAGTGAGGACAGTTTATTGCGGGCAACAAAAAAGCAGCCCGTAGGCTGCTTTTTTCTGCATCGGAAGCTGGACTTAAGCCAGTTTTTCCTTGATGCGAGCTGCTTTACCCGACAGGTCGCGCAGGTAGTACAACTTGGCTTTACGTACGTCACCGCGACGTTTAACAGCCATGCTGTCGATCTGCGGGGAGTAGGTCTGGAAAGTACGTTCTACGCCAACACCGTTGGAGATTTTACGAACGGTGAACGCACTGTTCACGCCGCGGTTACGCTTGGCGATTACAACGCCTTCGAACGCTTGCAGACGGGAACGATCGCCTTCCTTCACTTTCACCTGAACGACAATGGTGTCGCCTGGGGCAAAGGTAGGGATTTCTTTGGTCATCTGCTCTGCTTCGAGTGCAAGGATGATTTTGTTGGTCATGCTGTGCTCCTAAGGTAAATCAACTGATCTACCATCGATACGTTGTTAACTATCGTCCCGCTCGCGGATGTATTCCTCGAGCAGCTTCTTCTCTTCTCCAGAAAGCGAGCGGCTTTCCAGAAGATCGGCGCGTCGTTCATAGGTCCTACCAAGGGACTGCTGTAAACGCCAACGCCGGATATGCGCGTGATTGCCACTTAGCAACACGTCGGGAACACGCTGATCCGCATACACCTCAGGTCGGGTGTAGTGCGGGCAATCCAGCAGACCATCCGTAAAGGAATCTTCCTCAGCGGAATCCGCATGCCCTAAAGCTCCAGGCAGCAGTCGTGTAACCGCATCGATCATGACCATGGCCGGCAGCTCGCCGCCAGACAATACATAGTCACCAATCGACCACTCTTCATCGACATGAGCCTCAATAAAGCGCTCGTCAATGCCTTCATAGCGGCCGGCAATCAGGATCAATGCATCCGATTTTGCCAACTCGCGTACCGCCGACTGAGTCAGTTGACGGCCTTGGGGGGACAGGTAAATCACCTTCGCCGCCTCCCCGGCTGCTGCCTTGGCCTGAACCAGAGCATCTTCCAGGGGCTTGATCTTCATCACCATGCCCGGACCACCGCCAAACGGGCGATCGTCCACAGTGTGATGCCGATCCGTCGTGTAATCCCGCGGATTCCAACAGGTCAGCTGCAACAGCCCCTGTTTGACCGCACGACTGGTAATGCCGTACTCACTGATGGCCGAGAACATCTCGGGGAACAGCGTAATGACGTCTACGCGCAGGCTGGCCATTGCTTAGAAGTCCGCGTCCCATTCCACCCTCATCACGCCTGCATCCAGGTCGATTGCCAGCACGCATTGCTTTGTATAAGGCAACAAGCGCTCGCGATCATCCAGGCTGCCCGCGCAGGGCTTGACCACCAATACATCGTTCGCACCGGTCTCCAACAGGTGATCAACCTTGCCGAACAATTGTTCGTCCTGGTTGATGACGCTCAGACCCTGCAACTGGTACCAGTAGTACTCGTCGCCTGTCAGGTTGGGCAAAAGGCTTCGCGAGATGCAAATCTCATAACCGCTCAGAAGACGGGCTTCATCGCGATCGTCGAGGCCTTTGAGCTTGGCAACCAGATCCTTTTGAGTGGATCGGCCGCTGACCAGCTCGACCTGTTTCACCACGCCTTCGCGCCGAAGCGTCCAGTTGCGGTAGTCCAACAGGTTTTCAATCGGATCGGTAAAGGAAAAGACCTTCACCTCGCCGCGAACGCCGTGAACCGAAAAAATCTTGCCGACAACGATCAGGTCATCAGCTTTTTCTGGCGTCGCGCTCATACTGCTCAGGCTGCAGCCTTGGCAGATTCCTTCAGCAACTGAGCAACACGCTCAGAAGGCTGTGCACCAACGCTCAGCCAGTAGGCTACGCGCTCTTGGTTCACGGACAGACGGATTTCCTGACCACGGGCAACAGGGTTGAAGAAACCAACCTGTTCTTTGTGGGAGCCGTCACGCGGGTTACGCGAGTCGGTTACGGTCAGGTGGTAAAACGGGCGCTTTTTGGAGCCGCCAAGGGCAAGACGGATTGTTAGCATGTGAACATCGTTCCTGTAGTCGGTGCTGCAAATCTAAATGCACAGCGGGCATGGGTGCCCGAAAGGCCGCATATTCTAAGGAATATCCGGACTTTTGCAAATGACTTTTTCCGGCGCCTATGGCATGCCGTGCGGATTTGCATATAGAGCCGTCGATGAAAACGGCCAGTCAGCTCCCGCCGAGTGCGGGTTTGCTGTTGATCCCGCGTCCTTGCGGGGTCTGCGCCGGTGCGACGACCGGCGCAAATTCTTCACATCTTGGGCATGCCGCCGCCGGGCAACATACCGCCCATGCCGCGCATCATTTTCGCCATTCCGCCTTTGGCGGTGAATTTCTTCATCATCTTCTGCATCTGCTTGTGCTGCTTGATCAAGCGGCCGATGTCCTGCACCTGAGTGCCGGAACCCATGGCGATCCGGCGCTTGCGCGAACCGCTGATCAGCTCAGGGTCGCGGCGCTCGGCCGGGGTCATGGAGTTGATGATGGCTTCCATCTGTTTGAACTGCTTCTCTGCAGCATTCTGGGCATTGCCCATTTGCGACAGGTTGACGCCGCCGATGCTCGGCAGTTTGTCCATGAGCCCGCCGAGGCCGCCCATGTTCTTCATTTGTTGCAGCTGATCGCGGAAGTCTTCGAGGTCGAAGCCCTTGCCCTTCTTCAGCTTCTTGGCCAGTTTATCGGCCTTGTCCTTGTCGAGGGTCGCTTCGGCCTGTTCGATCAGGCTGAGCACGTCGCCCATGCCGAGGATCCGCGAAGCAATACGCTCAGGGTGGAACGGATCGAGCGCTTCGCTCTTCTCGCCCATACCGATGAACTTGATCGGCTTGCCAGTGATTGCGCGAACCGACAACGCGGCACCCCCACGGGCATCACCGTCGACCTTGGTCAGGATCACACCGGTCAGCGGCAGTGCATCACCGAAGGCCTTGGCCGTGTTGGCGGCGTCCTGACCGGTCATGGCGTCGACCACGAACAGCGTTTCGACCGGGTTGATCGCGGCGTGCAGCGCCTTGATCTCGCCCATCATCTCTTCGTCGATGTGCAAACGACCGGCGGTGTCGACGATGACCACGTCGATGAATTTCAGTTTGGCTTCTTTAATAGCTGCGGTGGCGATGTCCACCGGCTTCTGGCTCAGGTCGGACGGGAAGAACGTCACACCGATGTCGTTGGCCAGGGTTTCCAGCTGTTTAATAGCCGCAGGACGGTAAACGTCCGCCGACACGACCATCACCGACTTCTTCTTGCGCTCTTTAAGGAAGCGCGCCAGTTTGCCGGCCGTGGTGGTTTTACCGGCACCCTGCAGACCAGCCATCAGAATGACCGCTGGCGGCACGGCGCTCAGGTTCAGGTCTTCGTTGGCCGCGCCCATCAGGCTTTCGAGTTCGGCCTGGACGATCTTCACGAACGCCTGGCCCGGCGTCAGGCTGCGCGACACCTCGGTGCCGACAGCGCGCTCCTTGACCGAATTGACGAAGTCCTTGACCACCGGCAGGGCGACGTCGGCTTCGAGCAACGCCATGCGCACTTCGCGCAGGGTGTCTTTGATATTGTCTTCAGTCAGCTTCGCCTTGCCGGTGACATGGCGCAGCGTCTGCGAGAGACGGTCGGTTAAGTTTTCAAACATTGCGCGATCCTTTCAGGCCCTGTGTAGACCGGGATAATGGCGGCCCAGACCGGATTCAACTTGTGCTCGGCGAGCCTGCGGCGTGGGCAGGTCGCGGATTATAGCGAAGACTGCGTCGGGCGGACACCTCGCACTTTCGTGGCATGACGGTTCTATGCCAAACTCAGCGCCTTTCGGGCCTGCTTAACAGGATTTATGCTCCCCTTGTCACCCAGTTTGCTGACCACACTCGCCGCCGCGCTTCTTTATGCCGCTGCGACCCTTTATCAGGGCACCCGCCTGGCCTCCGGCGCCAAGGCGAACAAGCGCCTGCTGGTTACGCTCGGCGTCCTCGCCGTGCTCGCCCACAGCGCCAGCCTGCTCACGCACCTGTTGACGCCGATCGGCCTGGGCCTGGACTTCTTCAGCGCCGCCAGCCTGATCGCCGCCGCCGTCATCGCCCTGACACTGCTGGCCTGCTCGCGGATCCCGGTGGAAAACCTGCTGGTGCTGCTGTTCCCGCTGGGCGCGGCCACCGTGCTGCTGGCGCAATTCGCCCCGGCGGGCACCGTGCAGATCATCGACGAAGAGCCGGGCATTCTCGCTCACATCCTGCTGTCGATCCTCGCCTATGGCATGTTCACCATCGCGGTGTTTCAGGCCTTGCTCCTGCTGGTGCAGGATCACCAGCTCAAGCACAAGCACCCGTCAGGCCTGATCAAGAACTTCCCGCCGCTGCAAACCATGGAAAGCCTGCTGTTCGGCTTCCTCTGGGCCGGCTGGACGCTGCTGTCGCTGTCGCTGATCTCCGGCTGGCTGTTCGTCGAGAACCTGTTCGCCCAGCATCTGGTGCACAAGACCCTGCTGGCGTGCCTGGCCTGGATCGTGTTCAGCGTGTTGCTGTGGGGCCGCAATCGTCTCGGCTGGCGCGGTCACAAGGCGATTCGCTGGACCCTCGCCGGTTTCTGCCTGCTGATGTTGGCGTATTTCGGCAGCAAACTGGTTCGTGAATACATCCTGCACATCTGACGGGCGGCATAAATGGACGGTTTGCCCATAGGGCCGATGCTCGCGGTATTTGTCCTGCTGATTTTATGGTCGGGGCTGTTTACCGCCGTCGAAATCGCGCAGCAGCACCTGCTCGCCCAACGCACCGCCTCACGCGCCAGCGATAAACCGCTGGCGAAGCTGAGCTTCCCGCTCGACAGCCTGATCCTCTGCAACACCCTGTGCCGCGCCCTCGCGGTGGTCATCGCCACGCTGCTGGCGATCTTCCTGTGCGAAGAGAACGGCCCGTGGGCAGCCTGCCTCGGCGCCGCTGCCGTGTTGCTGGTGTTTGCCGATTACTTCCCGCGCACCGTGGCCCAGCGCTATCCGGAGGCCGTGTTGTCCTTCGGCAATACCCTGCTGGCCGTACCGCTGAAAATCCTTTACCCGCTGGCCTGGCTACTGAGCAGCATCAGCGGCTTGCTGCTGCGGCCTTTCGCCCGCAAGCCACAAGTGGTGCAACAGAGCGACGACGAAGAGCCCTCTGATCACCACGAAGACCCGGAACATCCGTCGCGCAGCCATCCGGTTTCGGGCATCCACGCGCTGGACAACATCACGGTCAACGACATTCTGGTGCCGCGCAGCGATGTCGACGGGATCAACCTCGACGACTCGATCGAAGAGATCATCGAGCAACTGCGCCACAACAAGCGCACGCGCCTGCCGGTGTTCCACAGCGACATCAACCAGGTCGAAGCGGTGCTCAACACCCGGCAGATCCGCCACCTGCTCAACGATGGCACGCTGACCCGCGAAGCGTTGCTGGCCGCCAGCTACGAACCGTACTTCGTCCCGGAAAGCACGCCGCTGCAGCTGCAACTGCTGAACTTCCACAAACAGCAGCGTCGCCTGGGCATGGTGGTGGACGAGTACGGCGAAGTGCTGGGCATCGTCACCCTGGAAGACATTCTCGAAGAGATCGTCGGCGAATTCGAAAGCGAACACAGCCTCGACAATCCGCACATTCATCCCCAGGGCGACGGGCGCATGGTGATCGACGGCACCGCGTCGATCCGCGAACTGAACAAATGCCTGGGCTGGCACCTGCCCAGCGACGGGCCGAAAACCCTCAACGGCCTGGTGACCGAGGCGCTGGAGACCATTCCTGAAAGCGCGGTGTGCCTGAAAATCGGACGTTACCGCCTGGAAATTCTCGAGACCGAGGAGAACCGGGTGAGCAAGGTGTTGATCTGGCATACGAGCTCGGTGCCCGCCAAGGTTTAAGCGCTTTTGTGGCTAGGGAGCTTGCTCCCGCTCGGGCGCGCAGCGGCCGTAAATGTGTTGGGGTCGCTTCGCAACCCAGCGGGAGCAAGCTCCCTCGCCACAGGAAGATCAATCGACGTCAATCCGCTGCGTTCTTTTGCTCTTGTTTGATCGTTAGCCCCCTTCCTATAATCGAGGTGCTTACCCAAGCGCCGCCGAACCTCGTGCTTACCCCGCACAAGACAGGTTTCGGCTATTTCCGCATCACCCCGGCGACTGTTCCTACTCGAAACAGCGACCGCGCCTCATCCCACATCCCTGGGTGCTCGACCATAATAATTCGCTCCAACGGAGCTCATGACTGTCAGGGATCACCGCATGACGACCAGTACCGCTTACAGCGCCACCGCGCCTGCCCAGCCGACCAACTCCGCCACCCGCGTGGCGACGGCGAGTTTCATCGGCACCGCCATCGAGTTCTACGACTTCTACGTCTATGCCACCGCCGCCGCACTGGTAATCGGGCCGGTGTTCTTTCCGCAGACCTCCGGCACTGCGCAGATGCTCTCGGCGTTTCTCACCTTCGGCATCGCTTTCCTCGCCCGACCGTTGGGTTCGGCGCTATTCGGCCATTTCGGTGACCGCATCGGGCGCAAATCGACCCTGGTCGCCTCGCTGTTGCTGATGGGCGTGTGCACCACGCTGATTGGCGTACTGCCGGGTTACGACAGCATTGGCGCTTGGGCACCGATCCTGCTGTGTGTGCTGCGGTTCGGTCAGGGTTTGGGGCTGGGCGGCGAATGGGGTGGCGCGGCGCTATTGGCGACGGAAAACGCGCCCAAGGGTAAACGGGCGTGGTTCGGCATGTTCCCGCAGCTAGGCCCGTCGATCGGTTTTCTCGCGGCCAACGGCCTGTTCCTGACCTTGGCCATGACCCTCAACGACGAACAATTCCGCAGCTGGGGCTGGCGGATTCCGTTCCTGCTCAGCGCGGTGCTGGTGATGGTCGGTCTGTACGTGCGCCTCAAGCTCCACGAAACCCCGGTATTCGCCAATGCCATCGCTCGTCAGGAACGGGTCAAGGTGCCGCTGGTCGAGCTGTTCAGCCAGTACTGGGCGCCAACCCTGCTCGGCGCGGCGGCGATGGTGGTGTGCTACGCGCTGTTTTACATCTCGACGGTATTTTCCCTGAGCTACGGCGTGTCCACCCTCGGCTACAGCCGGGAAACGTTCCTTGGATTGCTTTGTTTTGCCGTACTGTTCATGGCCGCCGCAACGCCGCTGTCCGCCTGGGCCAGCGACCGTTACGGGCGTAAACCGGTGCTGATCATCGGTGGCGTGCTGGCGATTCTGTCCGGATTCCTGATGGAACCATTGCTGACACAGGGCTCGACCTGGGGCGTGGCGCTGTTCCTGTGCATCGAGCTGTTCTTGATGGGCGTGACGTTTGCGCCCATGGGTGCACTGCTGCCGGAGCTGTTCCCGACGCACGTGCGTTATACCGGCGCATCGGCCGCGTACAACCTCGGCGGCATCGTCGGCGCCTCGGCGGCACCGTTCTTCGCACAGAAACTGGTGGCGATGGGAGGTTTGAGTTATGTCGGCGGGTATGTGTCGGCGGCAGCGGTGCTGAGTTTGATTGCGGTGCTGTGCCTGAAGGAAACGCGTGGCAACGATCTGAATCAGGTTGCCTGATAGATCGCTATCGCGAGCAGGCTCACTCCTACAGGGAAACGCATTCCAATTGTAGGAGTGAGCCTGCCCGCGATGGACGCGACTCGGTTTACAGCTCTACAACAACAGCCTGAGCCGCCCGGGTCGCTTTCGCACGAGCAGCCTCAATCGACTCATCCCGCGCCAACGCCACGCCCATGCGGCGCTGACCGTTGACTTCCGGCTTGCCGAACAGACGCAACGCCGTATCCGGCTCACTCAGCGCGGCGCCGAGGTTGGCGAAGGCGGTCTGGGTCGACTGCCCTTCCACCAGAATCACCGCCGAAGCCGAAGGGCCGAACTGACGGATCAGCGGCACCGGCAGGCCAAGAATGGCGCGGGCATGCAGCGCGAACTGCGACAGGTCCTGGGAAATCAGGGTCACCAGACCGGTGTCGTGCGGGCGCGGCGAAACTTCGCTGAACCACACCTGATCACCCTTGATGAACAACTCGACGCCGAACAGGCCGCGACCACCCAGTGCTTCGGTCACGGCTTTGGCCACGCGCTCGGATTCGGCCAGGGCAATCGGGCTCATGGCCTGTGGCTGCCAGGATTCTTGATAGTCACCCTTCTCCTGACGGTGACCGACCGGTGCGCAGAACGTGGTGCCACCGATGTGACGCACGGTCAGCAGCGTGATTTCGTAATCGAAATCGATGAAGCCTTCGATGATCACCCGGCCTTTGCCGGCGCGGCCGCCTTCTTGCGCGTAATCCCAGGCTTTCTGCACGTCATCGGCGCTGCGCAGTAGGCTCTGGCCTTTGCCCGAGGAGCTCATGACCGGCTTGACCACGCACGGGAAGCCCAGGTCCTGGACGGCTTTGCTGTAGTCCTCGAAGGTGTCGGCAAAGTGGTACGGCGACGTTGGCAGGTCCAGCTCTTCAGCCGCCAGACGACGGATGCCTTCGCGGTTCATGGTCAGTTGTGCGGCGCGCGCGGTCGGAATCACGGTGAAGCCTTCGGCTTCGAGTTCGACCAGAGTGGCGGTGGCGATCGCTTCGATTTCCGGCACGATGAAGTGCGGCTTCTCGGCTTCGATCACCGCACGCAGGGCGGCGCCATCGAGCATGTTGATCACGTGGCTGCGGTGTGCAACCTGCATGGCCGGCGCGTTGGCGTAACGGTCGACGGCAATCACTTCAACGCCCAGGCGTTGCAGCTCGATCACCACTTCCTTGCCCAACTCACCACAGCCACACAGCAATACGCGGGTCGCGGTCGGCGACAATGGAGTTCCGATACGGGTCATCTCAGGTCCTCAAAGAAGCGGATCATCGAGGAAAGCAACGCCAGACGCGCTTTCCATGGGGAGAAAGCGCGGCATTTTACATGAACCCGAGGGTTTGGCTTCAGCTGGCGACAGCCTGTTTGCGCTCGCGCCAGGCCATGATCAGCCAAACCGCAGTCACGCCGGCGAACTTCGAGGCCAGTGCGGTAATGATCACCGGCGGCGTCATCAGGTCGATCATGCCGAAGAAGATGAAGGTGTCGAGGGGGATGCTCAGCGCCGAGCTGATCCACAAGCGGTCACGCAACGGGCGTTTGGTGACGCTGAACACCAGCCAGTCGATGCATTCGGAGATCGCGAACGCCGTGGCGCTGGCCAGGGCGATGGACGGATCGGAGGTGACGTAGGACAGCACCAGCGCCGCCAGCATCGCCACGATGGCGCCGTGGCCGAAACGGGTCTGCACCATGTCGCGCAACACAAACACCAACCCGCCCCAGGCCGACCAGATGATGTCCAGGTGGGGGGCGGTGGAAAAGGCGAAGTTGATCAGCACGACGCTGCTGATGTAGGCGATGAGAAAAATCATGGCGGCGACCTGGGAAATTGGCGCACAGGTTACTTGAGGAGGAGATTTCGGCCAAGTCGGCTTACGATTTGTATACAAGGTTGAGGCTTACCTGTGGCGAGGGAGCTTGCTCCCGCCAGGCTGCGCAGCAGTCCCTGCTTTCAAGAGCAAAAGAGGGGCCGCTTCGCGCCTCGGCGGGAGCAAGCTCCCTCGCCACGGACGCTCGCCAGCCGAGCCATCAGCGCTTGGCCGGGATCATCCACACCAATCCACTCGCCTTCGCCCGCTCATGACACAACCCCAGCACCACGCGGCGCTCGTCATTGGTCATGCGGCCCCAGCGGGTGATCTCCGCGACCGTACGCTGGCAGCCAGTGCAAATGTCATCCTCATCCAGTGCGCAGATATTCACGCATGGCGAGGCGACAGGTCTTTCAGGCGTGCTCATTGTTCTTGCTCTACCAGATCACGCGCGTAGCGCTGCGAGTTATGCACATAGTGCGCGGCGCTCGCTTCGAGCATCTTCTTCTGCGGCTCGGTCAGCTCACGCACGACCTTGCCCGGCGAGCCCATCACCAGCGAACCATCCGGAATTTCCTTGCCCTCGCCGATCAGCGAATTGGCGCCAATGATGCAGTTCTTGCCGATCTTTGCGCCGTTGAGTATCACCGCGTTAATGCCGATCAGACTGTAATCGCCGACGGTGCAGCCATGCAGCATGGCGTTATGACCGATGGTCACGCCGGTGCCGATGGTCAGCGGATAGCCCATGTCGGTGTGCATCACCGTGCCGTCCTGGACGTTGCTGTTCTTGCCGATCAGGATCAGTTCGTTGTCGCCACGCAGCACGGCGTTGAACCAGACGTTGGCGCCCTCTTCCAGTTTGACCTTGCCCACCAGCACGGCATTGGGCGCGACCCAGCTCTGTGGGTGGGTGTCGACGCGGGCGTCGCCCAGGCGGTATTTCATCTTGTTTTCCTCAGGGCTCACGATGACGGGCCATTCGAGCGATGGCTTCAGGTATTGATATAGCTTTTGGGGGGATGGTGCAGGCTGATCTGCTCGTCATAGAGCAGATTGATCAACTCGACGATCATGATCGCCGTCAGCCCCCAGATCTTGAATTCGCCGTAACGATAACTCGGCACATACCAGCTACGGCCCTGATAATCGATACGGTGCGTGTGTTCACGCGGGTCTTTGCGGAAGAATTCCAGCGGCACGTTGAAGACTGCAGCGATCTCGGCATCGTTGGCCTGGTATTCGACAAAGTCCGGGATCACCCCGACATAAGGCGTGACCTTGATCCCATGCAGCGAAATCAACGGGCTGAGCGGGCCAATCACCTCGACCAGCCCCGGCGGCAGGCCGATTTCTTCCTCGGCCTCGCGCAGGGCGGTGAAAATCAGGTCAGGGTCTTCCGGGTCGCGGCGTCCGCCGGGAAAAGCCACCTCGCCGCCGTGGGTCGAGAGGCCGCTGGCGCGCAGGGTCAGCACCAGCTCGGGCTCGTCACTGCGGGTGATCGGCACCAGAACAGCGGCCTCGGGGAAACGTTTATCGGTCTCCAGCGTGCGCGGTGTGTGGTTGCTTACCCGATGCAGTAGCTCGTCCAGCATGAGTGTTCTCGATCTGTGCCTTACCCTGCATCATGCACCAATCATGGCAGCCGCCCAAGCCCCTCGCCGGGCCATGTCGCGAAACGACAACTTGCCGACCGGCACCGCTGCACGCCAAGATAGGCGCAGCATTCAGGAACCCCAGCATGAAATTTTGCAGCCAGTGTGGCAACCCGGTGACCCAGCGTATTCCCGAAGGCGACTCGCGGCTGCGATTTGTCTGTGATAGCTGTCAGACCATTCACTATCAGAACCCCAATATCGTGGCCGGTTGTGTCGCGACCTGGGGCAGCCAGGTGTTGCTCTGCCGCCGCGCCATCGAACCGCGCCTCGGTTACTGGACGCTGCCCGCCGGGTTCATGGAAAACGGCGAGACCATCGAGCAGGCCGCCGTCCGCGAAACCGCCGAGGAAGCCTGCGCCCGGGTGCGCAACCTGAGCATCTATACCCTGATCGACGTGCCGCACATCAGCCAGGTGCACGTGTTCTTTCGGGCCGAACTGGTCGATCTGGACTTTGCCGCCGGCCCCGAGAGCCTCGAAGTGCAACTATTCGACGAAGCCGACATTCCCTGGGACGAGCTGGCTTTCCGCACGGTGGGGCGTACCTTAGAATGCTTCTTTGCTGACCGCCGCGCCGAAACCTACCCGGTTCGCTCCGAGTCGATACCGCCGCTGGCTCAGCCTGCCATTGGCTGACTCAAAAAATCCAAAGATCAAAAGATCACAGCCTTCGGCAGCTCCTACACTTAACACTGCGTCATTCCTGGGGAATCGTTTCAATGCGCTGGTTGCTTGCCCTGTTTTGCCTGTCGTTCGTCTCAGTCTCCCAAGCGTCCTTCGTGACCACCGTGACGCCGTCGAATACCCCGATGATCGAAAAAATCCTCGTGCTCAAATCGGCGCATCAACTGCAGTTGATTGCCGATGGAAAGCCGATCAAGACCTATCGCATCTCCCTGGGCAAGGGCGCGAAAAAAGGTCCGAAACTGATTGAAGGCGACAAACGCACCCCGGAAGGCTTCTATTGGATCGACTGGCGCAAGGTCAGCGAAAAATTCAACCTGGCGATGCACATCTCCTACCCGAACATCAGCGATTCGGCGCGCGCCCGGCGTGAAGGCGTCGAGCCTGGCGGGATGATCATGATCCACGGCACGCCCGACACCGAGGACACGCCCGAAGATCTGTTCCACACGCTGGACTGGACCGACGGCTGCATCGCCATGCGTAACATGGACATGCGCGAGGTCTGGGGCCTGGTGCCGGACGGCACGATGATCGAAATCCGCCCTTAAACGGACCTACAATCTGTGGCGAGGGAGCTTGCTCCCGCTGGGTTGCGAAGCAGCCCTCGCTCTTGGGTTTTGCGACGGCTACGCAGCCAGGCGGGAGCAAGCTCCCTCGCCACAAAGTACTCATTCAGCCGATACCGTCGGTCGGCGTTAAAAAATAAATCAAAAGATCGCAGCCTTCGGCAGCACCTACAGGGGTGATACCACTCTCGACTGTAGGCGCTGCCGCAGGCTGCGATCTTTTGCTTTCTGCATGCCACCTCTAATACCACTTCAAGACAACCCGCCCCTAACCCGCCATTTCATTGGACTGCAGGCCAATTCCCTGCGTTGACATGGTATTCAAGTGGTATTAATTTCCGCCCCATAAGCGAGCCACAACAATCCTATACTCGCGCCGGAAATGACCTACATGAACGACCTCCAGGCCCTACGCCCAGATGACTCCCAGCCGACGCCGCTGTACTTGCAGCTGGCGCGCAATCTGGAATCGGCGATCCATGCCGGGCAGTGGAAGGCCGAGCAGGCGATGCCGTCCGAGCGCAACCTCAGCGAGCAACTGGGGATCTCCCGGGTCACCGCCCGCAAGGCGCTGGAAGTCCTGCTCGATCAAGGTCTGATCCGCCGCCTGCAAGGTTCCGGCACCTTCATCACACCCCGCCTGGAACAACCACTGTCGCGCCTCTCGGGATTCAGCGAAATGCTCCGCCTCAAGGGTTTCGTGCCCAGCTCGCAGTGGCTGGAGCGCGAAGTCACCCTGCCGACCCACGAAGAACTGATCCGCCTGAGCCTGTCGCCGAACGACAAGGTCGCGCGCATGAAACGCCTGCGCAAGGCCGACGACACGGTGATGGCGATCGAGATGAGCACCCTGCCCGCCTCGGTCATGCCCAAGCCGCAACAGGTCGGCGATTCGCTCTACGAATACCTCGACGGCATCGGCAAACCGATCGTCCGCGCCCTGCAGCACATTCAGGCAATCAACGCCTCGGACGAGTTCGCCGCACTGGTCGGCATCGCCCCCGGCACCGCCATGCTGCTGATGACCCGGGTCGGCTACCTCGAAGACAACACACCGATCGAAGTCACCGACACCTATTGCCGCAACGACTACTACGACTTTGTTGCAGAGCTTCGTAGATAAAGAGCTTCGTAGATAGAGAGCTGCGTCGATAAGCGCGGCCAAAAGCGAGAACCAAAATGTCCGAAGACAACATCCTTACCGCCAGCGGCTGGATTCGCGGCCGGCTGATCCACGAACACGGCAAAGTCGTGTCGATCGAAGGCGTGCCGTGCGATCCGGCCGACAATGACCTGCCCTATCTGCTGCCGGGTTTCATCGACCTGCACGTCCACGGCGGTGGCGGCAAAGACATCATGGAAGGCGCCAGCGCCTTCGAAACCATCACCAAAACCCACGTGCGCTTCGGCACCACCTCGCTGCTGGCCACCACCATGACCGCGCCGAGCGCCGAGATCTCCAGTGTGCTCAAAGAGGTCGGAGCATTCTGCGAACAGCGTCCGCAAGGCGCCGCGCGGGTACTCGGCGTGCACCTGGAAGGCCCGTACATCAACCCCGGCAAACTCGGCGCGCAACCGAATTTCGCCCACACCGCGTTGATGGCCGAAGTCGAGGAATACCTGGCGCTGGCGCCGATCCGCGTGATCACCATCGCCCCGGAAATCGCCGGCCACGACGGTCTGATCCGTGAGCTGAGCAGCCGTGGCATCCGCATGCAGATCGGCCACACCCTCGGCAGCTACGAGGAAGGCGTCGCCGCCCTGGAGGCTGGTGCCACCAGCTTCACCCATTTGTACAACGCCATGAGCCCGCTGCATCACCGCGAGCCGGGGATCGTTGGCGCCGCGCTGGCTCACGCCAAGTTCGCCGAGCTGATCCCGGATCTGCTGCACGTGCACCCCGGTGCAATCCGCGTGGCCCTGCGTTCGATCCCGTGCCTGTATTGCGTCACCGACTCGACCGCCGCCGCCGGCATGCCCGACGGTGAGTACAAACTCGGCAGCCACACCGTGACCAAATGCCTGGGCGGCGTGCGCCTGCCCGACGGCACGCTGGCCGGCAGCACCCTGACCATGGATCAGGCCCTGCGCAATCTGGTGAAGATCGGTTTGCCGATCAGCGAGGCCTCGCAACGTCTTTCGCAATTCCCCGCCGACTACCTCGGCATCACCGAACGCGGGCGCCTTGAACCAGGCGCCTGGGCCGACTGCGTGCGGCTGGATCGCTCACTCACACTGACCGCCGTCATGGTCGAAGGAGAAGACATTGACTTCAAAAATGCTTGAAGAGGCGCTGTCCTCGTTCGAGGCCGTGCAAGCCCAACTGGAGCAACTCGATCCACAGATGATCGAGATCGCCGGGCGCCTGCGCCGTCAGCCGCCGCAAGTGGCGATGACCGTCGCGCGCGGCAGCTCCGACCACGCGGCGAGCTACTTCGCCTACCTGACCATGCAGCAGCTGGGCGTGCCGGTGGCGTCGTTGCCGATGTCGGTGGTGACCATGCAACAGGCGCCGTTGAAGGTCAGCGGTCAGGTCGCGTTCGCCTTTTCGCAGTCGGGTCAGAGCCCGGATCTGGTCAACAGCCTGCGCCTGTTGCGCAAGCGTGGCGCACTCAGCGTGTCGATGGTCAACGCCGCCGATTCGCCACTGGAAGCGGCCTGTGAATTCAGCCTGCCGTTGCTCGCCGGCACCGAAAGCAGTGTCGCGGCGACCAAGAGCTTCATCGCCACCCTCAGCGCCAGCGCCCGTCTGATCGCGCACTGGAAAGAGGACAGCGAACTGCTGCAAGCGCACAACGCCCTGCCCGAAGGCCTGCGCGAAGCGGCGCAACAGGACTGGAGCGCAGCGATCGATGCGCTGCGCGATTGTGAACGCCTGATGGTCATCGGCCGTGGTGCCGGTTTCGCCATCGCGCAGGAAGCCGCGCTGAAGTTCAAGGAAACCTCGGCGATCCAGGCCGAAGCGTTCAGCAGCGCCGAAGTCCGCCATGGCCCGATGGCGCTGATCGACGAGCACTACCCGCTGCTGGTGTTCGCCCCGCGCGGTGCCGAGCAGGCGGGCCTGATCAGCCTGGCGGCGGAGATGCGTCAACGCGGCGCCCGCGTGTTGCTCGCCGCGCCGGACGACATTCTCGAACGCGACCTGACCCTGAGCCGCGCCGAACACCCGGCCCTCGACCCGATTCTGGCGATCCAGAGTTTCTACGTGATGGCCGCAGGCCTGGCCGTGGCCCGGGGCATGGACCCGGATCAGCCGCGCCACCTGAGCAAAGTGACCCGTACCCACTGATAACCAAGACGGACGACGAATCCCCCCGTAGGAGCTGCCCAAGGCTGCGATCTTTTGATCTGGTTTTTATGGATCAAGATCAACAGATCGCAGGCTTCGGCAGCTCCTACAGGGCTCAGCGAAACCGTGAGATCGCGATGCAGGCATTCAGCAATACCGTGGAATCGCGACATTCCGAACTACTGATGAGACCGAGCCATGCACAACAACAATAAAGAGCTGACCCTCAGCGCCCCGCTCAGCGGCCCGGTGCTCACGCTCGCCAAAGTCCCGGACGCGGTGTTCGCCAGCGGCGCGATGGGTGACGGGATTGCCATCGATCCGCTGAACGACACCCTGTATTCGCCCTGCGCCGGGGTGATCATCCATGTCGCCCGCACCGGCCATGCACTGACAGTACGCGCTGACAACGGCGCAGAAATCCTCCTGCACCTGGGCCTCGACACCGTTGAACTGAACGGCGAAGGTTTCTCGATGCTGGTCAAGGAAGGCACGCGGGTCAGCAAGGGCCAACCGTTGTTGCGCTACGACCTGGACAAGGTCGGCCAGCAGTGCAAAAGCCTGGTCAGCCTGTTGATCCTGACCAACAGCCAGGATTTTCAGGTACGACCGATCACGCTCAAAGCGGTGAAGGTCGGCGACCCCTTGCTGCACATCATTGCCCGCAACGGCACCACGGCGGATGTTGAAGACATTGGCGGACCTGAGGTGCGTGGGCACGTATTGGTCGCTCATCGCGGCGGCTTGCACGCGCGTCCCGCTGCACTGATTCGTCAGACCGCACAAGGTTTCAAGAGCCAGTCGCAGCTGCACTTCGCCGGCAAATCGGCGCCGTGCAACAGCCTGATCGGTCTGATGGGACTGGCCATCGGCGAGCAGGATGACGTGCAAGTCAGCTGTCAGGGGCCGGATGCCGAAGCCGCGCTGCACGCCTTGCTCAACGCGTTGGCGACCGCTCTGCCCGAAGAGCATCACGCCGCCGCACCGGTCAGCATTGCACCGCGCCAGCGCCCGGCCGAAGCGGGTGTGCTGCAGGGCGTGTGCGCCGCACCGGGGCTGGTCGGCGGGCCGCTGCTGCGCTTGAACGCGATCAACCTGCCGGCGGATGCGGGCAAGCATGATCCTCGGGTGCAACAGCAGGTTCTGGAATCGGCGCTGAATCAGGTACGCGACGAAATCCACGCCACGCTCGCTCAAGCGAAAAGGCACAAGAACACCGACGAAGAAGCGATCTTCGCCGCGCATCTGGCATTGCTCGAAGACCCGGCCCTGCTCGACGCCGCGCAGCACGCCATCGATCAAGGCACCGCGGCGACTCACGCCTGGAGCCAGTCGATCGATGTGCAGTGCGAGGTGCTGCAACACACCGGCAGCGCGCTGTTGGCCGAACGCGCCAACGACCTGCGCGACCTCAAGCAACGGGTGCTGCGCGCGCTGCTCGGCGAAGCCTGGCGTTACGAGGTGCCGGCCGGCGCCATCGTCGCCGCGCATGAACTGACCCCGTCGGATCTGCTGCAACTCAGCGCCCAAGGGGTCGTCGGGTTGTGCATGGCCGAAGGCGGCGCGACGTCGCACGTAGCGATTCTGGCGCGGGGCAAAGGTCTGCCGTGCCTGGTGGCGTTGGGCTCGGCTTTGCTCGATCAGCCGCAAGGGCAGTCAGTGGTGCTGGATGCTGACGGCGGTCGCCTTGAATTGACGCCGAACACTGAGCGTCTGGCCGACGTCCAGCAAGCGCAAATCGACCGCCAACAACGCCGCGACGCCCAACAAGCCAAAGCGCATCTGCCGGCGGAAACGCGCAATGGCGTGACCATCGAAGTGGTCGCCAATGTCGCCTCCAGCCATGAAGCAGCCGATGCGTTCGCCAATGGCGCCGATGGCGTCGGCCTGCTGCGCACCGAGTTTCTGTTCGTTGACCGGCAAACCGCGCCGGACGTCGAAGAACAGCGCGTCGCCTATCAAGCCGTGCTCGATGCCATGGGTGAGCACTCGGTGATCATCCGCACCATTGACGTCGGCGGCGACAAGCAACTCGACTACCTGCCGCTGCCCGCCGAAGCCAACCCGGTACTGGGCCTGCGCGGCATTCGTCTGGCTCAGGCCCGCCCGGAAATCCTCGATCAGCAACTGCGCGCGCTGCTGCAAGTCAGCCCGCTGCGCCGTTGCCGGATCCTGCTGCCGATGGTCACCGAAGTCGAGGAACTGCTGCACATCCGTCAACGGGTCGATGCGCTGTGCCTGGAGCTGGGCATCAGCCAGCGTCCGGAAATCGGCGTGATGATCGAAGTCCCCGCCGCGGCATTGCAAGCCGAACAACTGGCCGAACACGCCGACTTCCTCTCGATCGGCACCAACGACCTGTCGCAATACACCCTGGCGATGGACCGCGACCACGCAGGTTTAGCCGCCCGGGTCGATGCCTTGCATCCGGCGCTGCTACGGTTGATTGCCATGACCTGCGCAGGCGCGGCGGTGCACAAGCGTTGGGTCGGTGTGTGCGGCGCCCTCGCCTCCGATCCGCTGGCGACGCCGGTGCTGGTCGGCCTGGGCGTGACGGAACTGTCGGTCAGCCCGGTGCAGATCGGTGAAATCAAGGACCGCGTGCGCCAGTTGCACGAGGCCGAATGCCAACGCCTCAGCCACGACCTGCTCAAACTGAACAGCGCCGCTGCGGTACGTCACGCCTGCCACCAGCATTGGCCTCTGCACTAACAACAAGCTCTCTATAAAGAGCAGGGAGAACCACCATGTACCAACTTTTCATCGAAGGCCTGCAACGCCTCGGCCGTGCGCTGATGCTGCCGATCGCGATCCTGCCGATTGCCGGCCTGCTGCTGCGTCTGGGTGACACCGACCTGCTGAACATCGCGATCATTCACGATGCCGGCCAAGTGATCTTCGCCAACCTGGCAATGATCTTCGCCATCGGCATCGCCGTCGGGTTCGCCAAGGACAACAACGGCACTGCGGGTCTGGCCGGCGTGATCGGTTATCTGGTGATGATCTCCACCCTCAAGGTGCTAGACCCGAGCATCAACATGGGCATGCTCGCCGGGATCGTCAGCGGCCTGATGGCCGGCGCGCTATACAACCGCTTCAAGGACATCAAACTGCCGGAGTACCTGGCGTTCTTCGGCGGCCGGCGTTTCGTGCCGATCGTCACGGGTTTTGCGGCGGTCGCACTGGGTGTGGTGTTTGGCTATATCTGGCCGCCGATTCAGCACGGCATCAACAGCTTCGGCACCCTGATGATGGAAAGCGGCAGCTTCGGCGCCTTCGTCTTCGGCGTGTTCAACCGCCTGCTGATCGTCACCGGCCTGCACCACATCCTCAACAACATGGCGTGGTTCGTGTTCGGCAACTTTACCGACCCGACTACCGGCGCACTGGTCACCGGCGACCTGTCGCGCTACTTCGCCGGCGATCCGAAGGGCGGCCAGTTCATGACCGGCATGTTCCCGATGATGATCTTCGGCCTGCCGGCGGCGTGCCTGGCGATGTACCGCAACGCCTTGCCGGAACGCCGTAAGGTCATGGGCGGGATCTTCCTGTCGATGGCCCTGACCTCGTTTTTGACCGGGGTGACCGAGCCAATCGAATTCGCCTTCATGTTCCTCGCGCCGCTGCTGTATCTGCTGCATGCACTGCTGACCGGCCTGTCGATGGCAATCACCAATGCGCTGAACATCCACCTGGGCTTCACCTTCTCCGGCGGCTTCATCGACATGGTGCTGGGTTGGGGGCGCTCAACCAATGGCTGGCTGGTGATCCCGGTCGGGCTGGCGTATGCCGTGGTGTATTACGCGGTGTTTGATTTCTGTATTCGCCGTTTCAATCTGAAGACGCCGGGACGTGAGGATGTGGCTGTTAGTGAAAAAGCCGTACTCACTGAAAACGAAAGGGCCAGTGCTTACATCAAGGCATTGGGTGGCGCAGAAAATCTGCTGACGGTCGGCGCCTGCACCACGCGTCTGCGACTGGAGATGGTCGATCGCAACAAGGCATCCGATGCTGATCTGAAAGCGCTGGGCGCGATGGCGGTGGTGCGTCCGGGCAAGGGTGGCAGTTTGCAAGTGGTGGTCGGGCCGCTGGCCGACAGCATTGCCGATGAAATTCGCCTGGCGATGCCGGCACTGGGTCGCGCACTGATGGCCGCGCCTGCTGCGGTGGTCGAGGAATCCAAAGCCGTGCTGGTCGCGGCCCCCGAAGCTCAACAATGGCTGACGGCACTAGGCGGCAGCGACAATGTGCTGCAACTGGACTGCATCGCCCTGACGCGCATTCGCCTGCAACTGGCCGATGGTAAAGCATTGTCCGAGGCTCAATTGAAAGAGTTGGGGTGTCAGGGCGTCAGCCAGTTGGAAGGTGGCGTCTGGCATTTGCTGATTGGCGAGAAAGCGGCGAGTTTGAGTGGGGCGATTGAGGCCTTGGTCAATCGACGTGAACCACTGTCTGTGTAGGGGCCTGTCAACTGTCAGGCCTGACAGTTGACCCTCTCAAACGCCAAGCCTACGTTGGCTGTATCAGGCAGTACATCCAGTAGCCGTCGCCGTGATGTTTGTTCGATTCGATCTGACATGGAGGAGATCAATATGAGCTCACTATCTGATGAAGAGCGCCGCTCTGAACTTGAACGTTTCAAGTCTTACGGTGGCTCCGAGAAAGCCGGCGTAAAGGTGGAAGACTTCCGGGAAAACTACCAAAAAGTTCACGGAGCGATTGTCGAACTGGAAATGGACAGCCTGCTGAAATCACTGGATGCCAATGGTGACGGTGTCATCACATGGGAGGAATATCTCGCCGACTACATGGGCGGCGAGGTTGCTCAATAAGCTCCCGATGAGCTTTTGCGCTACGTAAAAAACCCGGCTATTGCCGTAATGCTCCTCACTTAAGCCCGACACTGCAACTGTGGCGAGGGAGCTTGTCGGATCGCCGCACCGTCCCGCTGGGTCGCGAAGCGGCCTCAAAAGAGGGACTGCTACGCAGTCCAGCGGGAGCAAGCTCCCTCGCCACGGGTTTCAATTGAACGCAAAATTTCTTAAGTGAACAGCATTAGGCTATTGCCGGTTTTTTTTGTCAGGTCTGCGGATCCACTCGATCCAGTGCACGGTTTACCGCCAGTTCGGCGAGCATGACGATTTGCTGGATCGCCAATGCGGTGCTGCGTTGCAGGCCGCTGAGTTCGTTGGCGAAGTTGCTGGCCATGGCACTGGCGCAGGCCAACGATTCGTAGGCGTGGGCCAGCAGAGTTTCGGTGTCGATGCCGGGGTTGACCAGGAACATCGTGCTCGGCTGGCGCGGCTGGGCCGGTTGTGGGCTCAGGTAAAAATCGAGGGCGCGTTTGATGGCTTCGCGGTTTTTGGCGAGGTCTTCGGCGCGGATGGCTTCGGCGAGTGGGGTGGTGGGTTCGTGGGGTGGATCGGGGATCAATTTGTCCATCGAGCAAGTCCTTTAAGTGTTGCAGCCACTTGTTCCCGATCTCACTCGAAGAAGAGGTGGCAGCCATGTACGGAGTGAGATTACCGGTAAGGACCCCAAATCCGGCCGGACCGAAGTCCGCCCGTACATAGCCGCCATAATGACTTGCTGACAGCGAAAGCTGGCCGCAATTATGGGGGCACTTGTCTGGGGATCCAAATCGGGCATCTCACCTCCCGGTCGCTGAATTGGCAGCGACAAGCAAAGCCTAGAGACCGGACGTCCGACGGACAACCTGAAAACCTTGTGGGAAGGTTCTGGTAATTCCACACACCCTTAAACACAAAACATCCTCCTGTAGGAGCTGCCGAAGGCTGCGATCTTTTGACTTTGGCTTCCCACAATCAAAGGCAAGATCAAAAGATCGCAGCCTTCGGCAGCTCCTACAGGGGGATTGGGCTTATTCAGTTAGAGACAGATCGGCTTTCAGGCCGCCATCGCCAGCAAGCTGGCTCTCACACAACAGCAGGAGCAGAACGCGCACCGCTCTTGCTCCTCACCACTCAACAGGATGAGCGTTAGCTCGGCTGCAGCTCTTGATCTTGATCCACGGGCGACGTCGGCAGGCTGAGCGGAGGGATCGATCCGGGCGTGGGAGCGCAGCGACCGTTTGGCGAAGCCAAACACAGCGAGAGGAGGTGCAGCGAAGCAAACCGTAGACGCTGCGCCCGGATCGATCCCGGAGCGAAGGGACCCCGAGCCCCAGCGAGCGGGCCGAACGTAGGAGCAAGCGTTTTTGGTTACTTTTGAGGCGTTTGTCAAAAGTGACTCGCTGTAAGAGCGAAACCGCCAGCCGCAGCACCCGCAGAAACGGATATTCACTCAATCAGCCAGAACGTGGTCGCCTGTCAGGGCGCCATCGCGAGCAGGCTCACTCCTACAGAAAAGCAAATCGCAGGCAACAAAAAACCCGCAGACAATCTCTCATCTGCGGGTTTCTCGTTCCAGCGGCAGAAAGATCAGAAATCTTCCAACCGCCACACCTCATAAGCCGGCGTCTCGTAAGGGTGGCTCAACTTCAAAGCCGCCACCACATCACGAATCAACTCATCACAAACGACAAGCTCAACCTTCCACTCCTCAACCCGCTCAACCTGCCCCGCTTGCCCAATAAACGGCTGACTGCCATCCAACGGACGAAACTGGCCCAGACCGAGCACCTGCCAAGCACAGTGGTCATAGTCACCGATCCGCCCACCACCGGCAGCGAACACAGCCCCCTTGACCACCTCGACATGACTGTCAGGAACAAAAAACGCCAGCTTGTACACAGGCCTTAGTTCACCCAGACGCGCGCATTACGGAACATGCGCATCCAAGGAGCATCCTCGGTCCAGTCTTCCGAACGCCACGAGTTCTGCACCGCACGGAACACACGCTCCGGGTGCGGCATCATGATCGTCACACGGCCATCACGGCTGGTGAGACCGGTGATCCCGCGCGGCGAACCGTTCGGGTTGGCCGGGTAGGCCTCGGTGACCTTGCCGTGGTTGTCGACAAAACGCATCGCCACGCAACCGGACAGATCGGCTTCCAGCAGGGCTTCTTCGCTGGAGAACTCGGCATGGCCTTCACCGTGAGCGATGGCGATCGGCATGCGCGAACCAGCCATGCCCTGCAGGAAGATCGAGTTCGATTCCTGGATCTGCACCATCGCCACGCGCGCTTCGAACTGCTCGGAGCGGTTGCGCACGAAGTGCGGCCAGAACTCGCTGCCCGGGATCAACTCGTGCAGGTTGGACATCATCTGGCAACCGTTGCACACGCCGAGGGTGAAGCTGTCGTTACGCTCGAAGAAGCCCTGGAACGCATCGCGGGCGCGGCTGTTGAACAGCGCCGACTTGGCCCAGCCTTCACCGGCGCCGAGAACGTCGCCGTAGGAGAAACCACCGCACGCCACCAGACCTTTGAACTCGTTCAGGTCGACGCGGCCAGCGAGAATGTCGCTCATGTGCACGTCGATCGCGTTGAAACCGGCGCGGTCGAACGCGGCGGCCATTTCTACCTGACCGTTGACGCCCTGCTCACGCAGCACGGCAACCTGTGGGCGGATGCCTTTCTTGATGTAAGGCGCGGCGATGTCCTGGTTGACGTCGAAGCTCAGCTTGACGCTCAGGCCCGGGTTGTCTTCTTCCAGCAGCGCGTCGAACTCTTGCTCGGCGCAGTCGGCGTTATCGCGCAGACGCTGGATCTGGTAGCTGGTCTCGGCCCACTGACGTTGCAGCAGACGACGCTGGCCTTCGAACACGGTGTCACCGTTGAAGGTGATGTTGATCTGGCCATTGTTGATCGGCTGACCGATCACCGACACGCAGTCGCCCAGACCGGCCGCGCTGAACTGCGCGAGGATGTCTGGCGTCGCGTCCTGACGAACCTGGATAACGGCACCCAGCTCTTCGTTGAACAGGATCGCGGCGATTTCTGCCGAGTTTTCGGCAACGCTGTCCAGGTTCAGGCTCAGACCGCAGTGGCCGGCAAAGGCCATTTCCACCACGGAGGTCAGCAGACCACCGTCGGAACGGTCGTGGTAAGCCAGCAGGTGACCGTCGGCGTTGAGACCCTGGATCACCGCGAAGAAGGCTTTGAGGTCTTCGGCGTCATCGACGTCCGGCGCCTGCTTGCCGAGCTTGCCGTGAACCTGGGCAAGGATCGAGGCGCCCATGCGGTTCTGGCCGCGACCGAGGTCGATCAGGATCAGGTCGGTGGTGCCCTTGTCCATGCGCAGTTCCGGGGTCAGGGTCTGACGGATGTCAGCCACTGGCGCGAAACCGGTCACGATCAGCGACATCGGCGAGGTCACGGTTTTTTCTTCGCCATTGTCGTTCCAGCGAGTGGCCATGGACATCGAGTCCTTGCCCACCGGGATGGTGATGCCCAGCTCAGGGCACAGTTCCATACCGACCGCTTTCACGGTGTCGTACAGACGTGCGTCTTCACCCGGGTGGCCGGCAGCGGACATCCAGTTCGCCGACAGTTTGATGTCGGAGATCTTGTTGATGCGCGAAGCGGCAATGTTGGTCAGGGTTTCGCCGATGGCCATGCGGCCCGACGCCGGGGCGTCCAGCAGAGCCAGCGGAGTGCGCTCGCCCATTGCCATGGCTTCACCGGTGTAGACGTCGAAACTGGTGGCGGTCACGGCAACGTCGGCCACCGGAACCTGCCATGGGCCCACCATCTGGTCACGGGCCACGAGGCCGGTGATGGTGCGGTCGCCGATGGTGATCAGGAAGCTTTTGCTCGCCACTGCAGGGTGGTGCAGAACGCGCTCGATGCTTTCAGTGATGTCGAGGTTCGACGGATCGAAGTCATCGCCCAGCTCGGCTTCGCGAACCACCGAACGGTGCATGCGCGGCGCCTTGCCCAGCAACACTTCCAGTGGCATGTCCACCGGGTTGTTGCCGAAGTGGCTGTCGGTCACGGTCAGTTGTGGCTCGGCAGTGGCTTCGCCGACCACGGCAAACGGGCAACGCTCGCGTTCGCAGATCGCCTGGAAGCGCTCGAAGTCTTCCGGGCCGACCGCCAGAACGTAACGTTCCTGGGATTCGTTGGACCAGATTTCGTGCGGGGCCATGCCCGGCTCGTCGTTTGGAATGTTGCGCAGTTCGAAACGGCCACCGCGGTCGCCGTCGTTGACCAGTTCCGGGAAGGCGTTGGACAGACCGCCCGCGCCCACGTCGTGGATGAAGCTGATCGGGTTCTTGTCGCCCAGCTGCCAGCAACGGTCGATGACTTCCTGGCACCGACGCTCCATTTCAGGGTTTTCACGCTGAACGGAAGCGAAGTCCAGATCCGCCGAGCTGGTGCCGGTGGCCATGGAAGAAGCGGCGCCGCCGCCCAGACCGATCAGCATCGCCGGGCCGCCGAGCACGATCAGCTTGGAGCCAACGACGATTTCGCCTTTCTTGACGTGTTCTTCACGGATGTTGCCCATGCCGCCAGCCAACATGATCGGCTTGTGGTAACCGCGAACTTCGTCACCGTGCGGGGTGCTGATCGACTGTTCGAAGGTGCGGAAGTAGCCAGTCAGGGCCGGACGACCGAATTCGTTGTTGAACGCGGCGCCGCCCAGCGGGCCTTCGATCATGATGTCCAGCGCGGTAACGATGCGCTCAGGCTTGCCGTACGGCACTTCCCACGGTTGTTCGAAGCCCGGGATCTGCAGGTTGGACACGGTGAAACCGGTCAGGCCGGCCTTTGGCTTGGCGCCACGACCGGTTGCACCTTCGTCGCGAATCTCGCCACCGGAACCGGTGGACGCGCCCGGGAACGGGGCAATCGCGGTCGGGTGGTTGTGGGTCTCGACTTTCATCAGGATGTGCACCGGTTCCTGCACCGCGCCGTACTGGCGGGTTTCCGGATCCGGGAAGAAGCGGCCGGCCACGTTGCCGACGATCACCGACGCGTTGTCCTTATAAGCGGACAGCACGCCTTCGTTGTGCATCTGATAGGTGTTCTTGATCATGCCGAACAGGCTTTTTTCCTGGCTCTCGCCGTCAATATCCCAACTGGCGTTGAAGATCTTGTGGCGGCAGTGCTCGGAGTTGGCCTGGGCGAACATCATCAGTTCGATGTCGTGCGGGTTGCGCTTCAAACCGTTGAAGGCGTTGACCAGGTAGTCGATCTCGTCTTCGGCCAGGGCCAGGCCCAGCTCGGTGTTGGCCTTTTCCAGTGCGGCGCGGCCGCCGCCGAGGATGTCGATCGCCGTCAGCGGCTTCGGCTCGGCGTGGCTGAACAGACCGGCGGCCTGTTCCAGGTTGGCCAGAACGATCTGGGTCATGCGGTCATGCAGCACGTCGGCGATCTGCTGAGCTTCAGCTTCGCTGAACTGGCCGGCCACGTAGAACGCGATACCACGTTCCAGGCGCTGGATCTTGCTCAGGCCGCAGTTGCGGGCGATGTCGCTGGCCTTGCTCGACCATGGCGAGATGGTGCCGAAACGCGGCAACACCAGGAACAGACGACCGGTCGGCTCTTGTACCGGAACGCTTGGGCCGTACTTCAGAAGGCGCGCAAGCACCTGCTGTTCGTCGCCGGTCAGGACGCCGGTGACTTCGGCGAAGTGAGCGAATTCAGCATACAGGCCACTGACAGCTGGAACCTTCTGGCTCAGTTGCTCAAGGAGTTTGCTGTGGCGAAAGGCAGAAAGGGCAGGAGCGCCGCGCAGGATCAACATCTTCGGGACAGCCTCGGGAAGGGGTGTGCTTTGAGGCCGTGCATTCTAGCCTAAACCGCCCTCAACATCACCCGAAACGCTACGCACGGTTGCACTCGGATATCAATCTGTGTTTCTGCCTTTGAAGTCAGATTTAACGGGGCTGTGACGCTGGCTTATTTTTACTGTAACAAAATGCCCTTTAGCCCCATTCCTGTGGGGTTTCGGCCAGATTTGTGATCTCTAGCAGACAAGCCCTTCACTGTCGAGATATGGCGCCCGCAGCCGTTTGCGTATACTGCGCAGATGTTTTTCCCAACGGCTTTGCGTCCGCGGTACGCCAAATGGCTGATCGCAACCGGACTCTTCCTGATGCTCGGTGGCTGTGTTGATAAACCCAACACACTCGAGCGCGTAAAGGAGGATGGTGTGCTGCGGGTGATTACCCGTAACAGCCCCGCCACCTACTTTCAGGATCGCAGCGGTGAAACCGGCTTCGAATACGAGCTGGTGAAGCGCTTCGCCGACGATTTGGGGGTCGAGCTGAAGATCGAGACGGCCGACAACCTCGACGACCTGTTCGACCAGATCGGCAAACCGAACGGCCCGGTGCTGGCGGCGGCCGGCCTGGTCAGCAGCGAAGAACGCAAGAAGCAGGTGCGGTTCTCCCACTCCTACCTCGAAGTCACCCCGCAGATCATCTACCGCAACGGCCAGTCGCGGCCGACCGATCCCGGTGATCTGGTCGGCAAGAAAATCATGGTGCTCAAGGGCAGCACCCACGCCGAACAGCTGGCGGAGCTGAAAAAGAAATTTCCTGGTATCGAATACGAAGAATCCGACGCCGTTGAAGTGGTCGACCTGTTGCGCATGGTCGATGAAGGCCAGATCGACCTGACGCTGGTCGATTCCAACGAAGTGGCGATGAACCAGGTGTACTTCACCAACATCCGCGTGGCCTTCGACCTTGGCGATGCGCGCAGCCAGAGCTGGGCCGTGGCCGCCGGCGAAGACAACAGCCTGCTCAACGAGATCAACGCCTACCTCGACAAGGTGCAGAAAAACGGCACCCTGCAGCGCCTGAAGGACCGTTATTACGGCCACGTCGATGTCCTCGGCTACATGGGCGCCACCACCTTCGCCCAGCACTTGCAGCAGCGCCTGCCCAAATACGAACAGCACTTCAAGACCTACGCCAAGAAAGAGAAAGTCGACTGGCGCCTGCTCGCGGCCATCGGTTATCAGGAGTCGCTGTGGCAACCGGCGGTCACCTCGAAGACCGGCGTGCGCGGCCTGATGATGCTGACCCAGAACACGGCTCAGGCCATGGGCGTATCGAACCGTCTCGATCCCAAGCAAAGCATCATGGGCGGCGCCAAATACCTGGCCTACATGAAGGATCAGCTCGACGAATCGATTCAGGAGCCGGACCGCACCTGGTTCGCCCTGGCGGCTTACAACGTCGGCAGCGGCCACCTCGATGACGCACGCAAACTGGCTTCCCGCGAAGGCCTGAACCCGGACAAGTGGCTGGACGTGAAGAAGATGCTGCCACGCCTGTCGCAGAAGCAGTGGTACAGCAAGACCCGCTACGGCTACGCCCGGGGCGGCGAGCCGGTGCATTTCGTGGCGAATATCCGTCGCTACTACGACATCCTGACCTGGGTAACCCAGCCGCAGCTTGAAGGCGATCAGGTTGCAGAAGGCAATCTGCATGTGCCGGGGATCGACAAGACCAAACCGGCGCAGGAACCTGCCCCGCTCTAAAAGCAAAAGATCGCAGCCTTCGGCAGCTCCTACGGGTGTACTCAAAAACCTGTAGAAGCTGCCGAAGGCTGCGATCTTTTGATCTTTAGCCTTTGAGCGCAGCAGCCAGAATCAGCGCTTTCATTTCAGAGACAGCCGACTTGAAGCCGACGAACAACGCATGCGCCACCAGCGCATGGCCGATGTTCAGTTCGTTGATGCCCTTGATCGCCGCCACGGCTTCAACGTTGTGGTAGTGCAAGCCATGCCCGGCATTGACGATCAGGCCCTGGGCCAGACCGAACGCCACACCGTCCGCCACACGCTTCAACTCTTCAGCCACTTCGGTCGGTGTTTCGGCATCGGCGTAACGCCCGGTGTGCAACTCGATGGCCGGTGCGCCGACGCGCTTGGACGCGGCGATCTGACGCTCGTCGGCATCGATGAACAACGACACTTCGCTGCCGATCTTCGACAGGCGTTCGACCGCCGCCCTGATGCGCTCTTCCTGCCCCGCCACATCCAGACCGCCTTCAGTGGTCAGCTCTTGACGGGTTTCCGGGACCAGACAGATGTGCGCCGGACGGATGCGCTCGGCAAAGGCCATCATTTCTTCGGTGACACCCATTTCGAAGTTCATGCGGGTCTGCAGCACATCCTTGAGCAGCAACACGTCGCGCTCCTGAATGTGCCGACGGTCTTCACGCAGGTGCACGGTGATGCCGTCGGCGCCCGCCTCTTCCGCGTCCAGCGCCGCCTTGACCGGATCCGGGTAGCGCGTGCCACGGGCCTGACGCAGGGTGGCGACGTGGTCGATGTTCACGCCAAGAAGAATGCGATTGCTGGTGGTCACGGATGCGCTCCTGAAGGGAAAGATTCGGCGCACAGCATATCAGGGCTTGCGAAATAGCTCGCGGCTGACGAGGGGACGACCGCCCAGATGAACCGCCAGTGCCTGACGCATCAGACGCTTGGCCGCCGAGAGTGCACCGGGGGCTGTCCAGTCGGCTTCGGCCATGGCCAGCAATTCAACGCCGTTGAACAGGCCCGGTTGCAGCAGGTAGACACGCTCAAGCCCGGCATCCACTTGCAGGCGATAGAGGCCATCCGCAGCCACCGGCTCGCCGTGGATATCGGTGTTCATCGAGAAGCCGTAACCGAGATCGTCCAGCAGGCGCCATTCGAAGGAGCGCAGCAGCGGTTCCAACGGACGACCTTCGGCCAGCGCCAGCAAGGTCGCGGCGTAATGCTCGAACACCGCCGGGTGCGGATCTTCGGCGGGCAGCAGACGGATCAGCAGTTCATTGAGATAGAGGCCGCTGAACAGCGCCTCGCCGACCATCCACGTCGCGTTACCGGCACTTTCCATGCGCCCGACATTCTTCAACTCACCCTTGCCACGAAACTCCACCTCCAGCGGCACGAACGGCCGCGCCAGCGTCCCGGCCTTGCCCCGCGCACTGCGCAGCACCGCCCGCAACCGACCTTGCGGCGTGAGGAAATCGACCAGCGCGCTGGTTTCGCGATAGGCGCGAGAGTGCAGGACGTAGGCGAGTTGGGCGGGAGGTGGGGTTGAGGACATCGGAAGTCCGAATCTCTGGGAGATACTTCTTTAGGAGCCAATCCATTGTGGCGAGGGAGCTTGCTCCCGCTGGGTTGCGAAGCAGCCCCACGATCAGCGACGTAACTTTTTCAGACACCCTGTGCTGCCTGATTTTACGACTGCTTCGCAGCCGAGCGGGAGCAAGCTCCCTCGCCACAGAAGCCCGCCCGCAAAGCAGAACCGTGAATTACAGGTCGCCGTAACCCAGCGAACGCAGTGCACGCTCGTCGTCGGACCAGCCGCCCTTCACCTTGACCCACAGGTTGAGCATGATCTTGGAGTCGAACAGCAGCTCCATGTCCTTGCGCGCTTCGGTGCCGATGCGTTTGATGCGCTCGCCCTTGTCGCCAATGATGATTTTCTTCTGACCGTCACGCTCGACGAGGATCAGCGCGTGAATATGCAGGGTCTTGCCCTGCTGCTTGAACTCTTCGATTTCGACGGTGATCTGGTACGGCAGCTCGGCGCCCATCTGGCGCATGATTTTCTCGCGCACCAGTTCGGCGGCGAGGAAGCGGCTGCTGCGGTCGGTGATCTGGTCTTCCGGGAAGAAGTGATCGTTCTCCGGCAGATGATCGGCGATGACCTTTTCCAGCGCCTCGAGGTTGTGCCCGTGCTGCGCGGAAATCGGAATGATCTGCGCGTTCGGCAGCTGTTCCTGCAACCACGACAGGTGCGGCATCAACTCGGCCTTGTCTTCGATGCGGTCAGTCTTGTTCAGCGCGACGATCAGCGGGCCGGTCACGTACTGCACGCGCTCCAGGACCATCTGGTCTTCTTCGGTCCACTTGGTGCGGTCGACCACGAAGATCACCACGTCGACGTCTTTCAACGCCGCCGAAGCGGTCTTGTTCATATAGCGGTTCAGGGCCTTTTCGCCACCCTTGTGCATGCCGGGGGTGTCGACATAGATCGCCTGCACGTCCCCCTCGGTCTTGATCCCGAGCATGTTGTGGCGGGTGGTCTGCGGCTTGCGCGAGGTGATCGCCAGCTTCTGGCCAAGGATGTGGTTCAGCAGCGTCGACTTACCGACGTTGGGACGGCCGACGATGGCAACGTAGCCACAGCGAGTTGCGTTTGTATCAGTCATTGCCATTCTCCACGCCCAGGGCAATCAGTGCTGCGGCGGCCGCTACCTGTTCGGCAATACGACGGCTCACACCCTGACCTCGGCTTTTTTCATTCAATAAGACAACTTCGCACTCGACGAAGAAGGTACGGCAGTGCGGCTCACCCTGAATATCCACCACTTCATAGCGGGGCAGTTCACAACCGCGCGATTGCAGGTGTTCCTGCAGACGGGTCTTGGGGTCCTTGTTGGTGTCGACCAGCGTCAGGCCTTCGAACTCGCCGGCCAGCCAGGCCAGTACGCGCTCGCGGGCGACGTCCATGCCGGCATCGAGGTAGATCGCACCGATCAGCGCTTCGAGGGCGTCGGCCAGAATCGATTCGCGACGGAAGCCACCGCTTTTCAGCTCGCCCGAGCCCAGACGCAGGTAATCACCCAGGTCGAAACCACGGGCCAGCACGGCCAGTGTCTCACCCTTCACCAGACGCGCGCGCAAACGCGACAACTGGCCTTCGCGGGCCAGCGGGAAGCGATCGAACAGTGCCTCGCCGGCAACGAAGTTGAGGATGGCATCGCCGAGGAATTCCAGGCGTTCGTTGTTACGCCCGGCAAAGCTGCGGTGCGTGAGGGCCAGCAGCATCAGCTCCTGATCCTTGAAGGTGTAACCGAGCTGGCGCTCGAGACGGCTTAGAGAAACGCTCACGGTTTACCCACGCTGAGTTCGTGGCTGGATTCCACCGCCATCGCCGGGGTACGGCGCAGGCCTGGGACAATTAACGCTGTGTTCAAAAATGACGTCCTGAATATCGTGGCTTCATGCCCTGGCGCCGATTTGTGTCGACTCCAGAAATGCATTCGGCGCTGTGGTCAACAGCGCCGTGATTGATTACTTGATCAGGCCAACCCGCGAGAAATTCGGCAGGTGGCTGAGTTTCGGTTCCGGCCAGCTCATCCAGACGGCGAAGGCTTTGCCGACGATATTCTGGTCGGGAACCATGCCCAGCAGATCCTTGGGAATGTTCGGATCATCCCAATAGCGACTGTCGTTGGAGTTGTCGCGGTTGTCACCCATCATGAAGTAATGGCCGGCCGGCACGGTCCAGGTATGGTCCGGGGTAGCGCGGTAGCGGCTCATTTCCTTGCGGATCAGGTGTTCGGCAGCGCCGAGTTTTTCCTTGTACAGCTCCGCGCTGCCCAGCGTGCCCGGCTCGGAACCGACCAGTTGCTCGGCAATCGACTCGCCATTGACGAACAGACGCTTGTCAGCGGTGTAACGCACCGTGTCGCCCGGCAGGCCGACTACACGCTTGATGTAGTTGACGTTCGGGTCGCTTGGGTAGCGGAACACCATCACATCACCGCGCTGCGGATCACCGACTTCGATGATTTTCTTGTCGATCACCGGCAGGCGGATCCCGTAAGAAAACTTGCTCACCAGAATGAAGTCGCCAACGTCCAGGGTCGGTTTCATCGAGCCGGACGGGATCTGGAACGGTTCCACCAGGAACGAACGCAGCACCAGCACGATGAACAGCACCGGAAAGAACGACTTGCCGTATTCAACCAGCAACGGCTCTTTGTTCAGTTTCTCGACCACCACGGCTTCTGGCTGGCTGACACTGCCTTGATAAGAGGCAATGGCAGCACGCCGACGCGGTGCCAGGAACAACAGATCGAGCAACGCCAACAGGCCGCAGACGAACACGGCGATGACCAGCAACAGCGGGAAATTTAGTGACATAGGACCTGACTATTCCAACCTGAGCACGGCAAGGAAGGCTTCTTGTGGAATTTCCACGTTGCCGACCTGCTTCATGCGTTTCTTACCGGCCTTCTGCTTTTCCAACAGTTTTTTCTTACGGCTTACGTCACCGCCGTAGCATTTGGCCAATACGTTCTTTCTGAGTGCCTTGACGGTTGTCCGGGCAACGATCTGACCGCCAATGGCCGCCTGGATCGCCACGTCGAACATCTGACGAGGAATCAGTTCTTTCATCTTCTCGGTCAACTGGCGACCTTTGAAGTGCGAATTGTCGCGGTGCACGATCAACGCCAGGGCGTCGACCTTGTCACCGTTGATCAGCACGTCCAGTTTCACCAGATTAGCCGATTGGTAACGATCGAAATGGTAATCCAGCGAAGCATAGCCGCGGCTGGTGGATTTGAGACGGTCGAAGAAGTCCAGGACCACTTCGTTCATCGGCAGGTCGTAAGTGACCTGCACCTGATTGCCGAGGAACAGCATGTCGACCTGCACACCGCGTTTCTCGATGCACAGGGTGATGACGTTGCCCAGGTGTTCCTGCGGAACCAGGATGTTGGCACGCACGATCGGTTCGCGCATGTCTTCGATGGCCGACACATCCGGAAGCTTGGATGGGTTGTCGACGTAAATCGTTTCACCGGTTTTCAGCACCAGCTCGAAAATTACCGTTGGCGCGGTGGTGATCAGGTCCAGGTCGTATTCGCGCTCCAGGCGCTCCTGGATGATCTCCATGTGCAGCATGCCGAGGAACCCGCAACGGAAGCCGAAGCCCAAGGCGTCGGAGCTTTCCGGGGTGTACTGCAGCGACGAGTCGTTCAGGGTCAGTTTCTGCAGCGCTTCGCGGAAGTCCTCGAAGTCGTCGGAGCTGACCGGGAACAGACCGGCGTAAACCTGTGGCTGGATGCGTTTGAAGCCCGGCAGTACCGGGACATCCGGCGTCGAACTCAGGGTCAGGGTGTCACCCACCGGTGCACCGTGAATGTCCTTGATGCTGGCGATGATGAAGCCCACTTCGCCGGCCTTGAGGTCTGCGGTGGCGGTGTGTTTCGGGTTGAACACACCGACGCTGTCGACCAGGTGGATCTTGCCGGTGGATTTCACCAGGATCTTGTCGCCCTTCCTCACGCGGCCATGACGCACGCGCACCAGGGAGACAACGCCCAGGTAGTTGTCGAACCAGGAGTCGATGATCAACGCTTGCAGCGGATCTTCGATGTTGCCGGTTGGCGCGGGAATGGTCGCGACCAGACGCTCGAGCACTTCGTCGACACCCAGGCCGGTCTTGGCACTGCAGGTAACGGCGTCGGTGGCGTCGATGCCGATGATCTTCTCGATCTCGTCCTTGACGCGGTCCGGCTCGGCCTGTGGCAGGTCGATCTTGTTCAGCACCGGCATGACCTCGAGGCCCTGCTCGATCGCGGTGTAGCAGTTGGCCACGGACTGGGCTTCAACACCCTGACCGGCATCGACCACCAGCAACGCACCTTCACACGCGGCCAGGGAACGGCTGACTTCATAGGTGAAGTCGACGTGGCCCGGGGTGTCAATGAAGTTCAGCTGGTAGGTGACGCCATCTTTGGCTTTGTAATAGAGAGTAACGCTGTGGGCCTTGATGGTGATCCCGCGTTCGCGCTCCAGATCCATGGAATCCAGTACCTGGGCTTCCATTTCACGCTCGGCCAGGCCACCGCACATCTGGATGAAACGGTCAGCCAGCGTCGACTTGCCATGGTCAATGTGGGCGATGATGGAGAAATTGCGGATATGACTCAAATCACTCACGGATCAACACTCAAAAAGGCTGCAGGCTTGGCCCGCCGAAAAATAGCCGGGAATTGTACCTGATACACGGCGCAAGCGTCACGTTCACCTGTCACCCGGATTGCATACGAAAACGCCCCGATCTGTCGACCGAGGCGTTTTCGAGGTTAAAGCGCTGGCAACAACGCGGCCATCAGCCGGCCCGTCGCAGCAACCAGACCCCGGCCAGCGCACACACCGTGGCCGGTACCAGCACCGCGAACAGTGGCGAGAAGCCGAACACCAGGCTCGATGGGCCGAGCAGATCCTGAACGATGCGGAAGGTGAAGCCCACCAGCACACCGGTGAACACCCGCTGACCGAGGGTCACCGAGCGCAACGGACCGAAGATGAAGGAGATCGCCATCAGCACCAGCGCGGCGGTGACCAGCGGTTGCAACACCTTGACCCAAAATGCCAGCCAGTAGCGACCGTTGCTCAGCCCCTGGTCCGCCAGATAGTGGATGTAGCCCCACAGACCGGAAATCGACAGCGACTCAGGCGCCATCACCACGGTGTTGAGCAGTTGCGGGCTCAGCGACACGTCCCACTCCTCGCTCGGCGCGTTCAGCACTTCCGTGCTGCGCTCGTGAAACACCGTGGTGGTCACGTCGGTGAGCAGCCAGCGCTTGCCGTCGAATTCTGCACGCTTGGCGAAGCTGGAGCTGAGCAGATGGCGCTCCTTGTCAAAGTGATAGCGAGTCACGCCATACAACAGGCCGTCGGGCTGCACGGCGTTGATGTGGATGAACTCCTCACCCTGACGGTGCCACATGCCGTGCTTGGCGCTTTGCGCGTCGCCGCTGCCCTGTGCCAGCGAGCGATTGGCCTGGGCCATGCTTTCGGTGGCCGGGGCCACGTACTCGCCGATCAGCACACCGGCCAGCATCAGCACCAGCATCGGCTTCATGACCGCCCAGACGATGCGCCCGATGGACACACCCGCCGCACGCATGACGGTCAGCTCACTGCTGCTGGCCAGACTGCCAAGGCCGATCAGGCAGCCGATCAGCGCGGCCATCGGCAGCATTTCATAGAGACGACGCGGCGCGGTGAGCATGACGAAGCTCAGCACATCGGTCAGCGTGTAGGTATCGCTGACGTCGCTCATCTCGTCGATGAAGGCAAACAGGGTCGCCAGACCCAGAATGATCGCCAGCACGGCGATGATCGCCACGAATACGCTGCTGCCGATATAGCGGTCGAGTTTAACCACGGGCCACCTCCAGCGCAGCGCTGCGACGGCTGGCCAGCTTCAGGCGCAGCGGCTCCCAGTACAGCAGGCCGAGACCGATGACCAGGAAGATCCCGTGCACCCACCACAAGCCGAGGGCCGGCGGGATTTTGCCTTTTTCAAGGGCGCCGCGGGCGGCAATCAGGATGGTCAGGTAAGCCATATAAAGAAGAATCGCCGGCAGCAGCTTCAGGAAACGCCCTTGACGCGGGTTAACCCGCGACAGCGGCACCGCCATCAGGGTCACGATGAACACCAGCAACGGCAGCGAAAGACGCCATTGCAGTTCAGCCTTGGAACGCTCGTCGTCGTTGCTCAGCAGAGTCGAGGTCGGCATCGCGTCGCGGTCGGTGACTTCGTCGCTGGCATCGGGCTTGGGCAGCAATACGCCGTAGGTTTCGTATTTGATTGCGCGGTAATCGGCCTGACCCGGGCTGCCGTCATAACGATAGCCATTGTGCAGGATCAGGTAGCGGTTGCCGTCCGGGTGGATCTCCTGACGGCCCTTCTCGGCCACCAGCACGGAAATCCCGCGGTCCTTCTGATTGGCACCCAGGTTCTTCTGCGAGATGAACACGCCGCCGAGGTTGACGCGATCGTCGGTCAGGGTCTCGGTGTAGGTCACCCGGGTGCCATCACGCAGCGCCTGGAAACGGCCGGGCTCGAGGGTATCGAACTCGGTCAGGGCGTCCTGCTTGTTCAGCAACAGCTGGAACTGATTGGCGCCCTGCGGGGCCAGGCTCAGGCTCAACCACGCCACCACCAGTGCCACCAGCGTCGCCGGAAACAGAGTCATGCGCAGCAGACGCTGCTGACTCATGCCGGTGGCCGAGAGCACGGTCATTTCGCTTTCGAGGTACAACCGGCCGTACGCCAGCAGGATCCCGAGAAACAGGCCCAGCGGCAGGATCAGCTGCATGAAACCCGGCAGACGGTAACCCATGATCAGGAACAGCGATCCCGGATCGAGTTGGCCCGCAGCGGCCTGGGCAAGGTATTTGATGAAGCGACCGCTCATGATGATGACCAGCAGCACGGCGCTGACGGCGCTCAGGGTCAACATCACTTCACGGGACAGATAACGGAAGACGATCAAACCAGACACTCCAGGGTTGTCAGGCTAAGGCGGCCAAACAAGCAAACGTTTCGAGCGACCCGCAAGGCAGAGCCGTCGAAAAAAGATGCGGCATTATCCTGTGATTGAGGGCGCCTGTCACTGCGCACACTCACCCAAGCGTGTAATCGGTTGAAGATCGTGCCGCCGAGGGTTGTCAGGCGCAGGGAGCGAGGTTCAAACTGCGGCCTTTGTCGCGGGCACTGGCCTGCGTCTCTTCTATCTATAAGCAGGCGACTGCGGACACCGTCGAACGCCTGTGTGTTGACCATTCATTCAGGGATCCGGACATGGAACTGGTTGTAAAAAGCGTTAGCCCAGAAACGTTGAAAACCGCCACCCTGGTGGTTGCCGTCGGCGAAGGCCGCAAACTCGGCGTCGCCGCCAAACAGGTCGACGAGCTGAGCGGGGGCGCGATCAGCGCCGTGCTCAAGCGTGGCGACCTGGCCGGCAAGGTCGGTCAAAGCCTGCTGCTGCACAGCCTGCCGAACCTCAAGGCCGAGCGCGTGCTGCTGGTCGGCGTGGGCAAGGATGAAGAACTGGGCGACCGTCCGTTCCGCAAAATCGTTGCCGGCATCCTCAACACCCTGAAGGGCCTGGGCGGCAGCGACGCCGTGCTGGCGCTGGATGAAATCATCGTCAAAAACCGCGACAGCTACGGCAAGACCCGCCTGCTGGCCGAAACCCTGGTAGACGGCGAATACACCTTCGACCAGTTCAAGAGCCAGAAAGCCGAACCGCGCGCCCTGAAAAAAATCACCCTGCTGACCATCAAGGCCGCTCAGGCCGAAGTACAGCGCGCCGTGAACCACGCCACGGCAATCGCCAACGGCATGGCCTTCACCCGCACCCTGGGCAACCTGCCGCCGAACATCTGCCACCCGACGTACCTCGGCGAACAGGCGAAGAACCTCGGCAAAGAGTTCAAGGATCTGAAAGTCGAAGTCCTCGACGAGAAGAAGATCAAATCCCTGGGCATGGGCTCGTTCTACGCCGTGGGCCAGGGCAGCGCCCAACCGCCACGCCTGATCGTCATGCAATACAACGGCGGCAAGAAGTCCGAGAAGCCTTACGCGCTGGTCGGCAAGGGCATCACCTTCGACACCGGCGGCATCAGCCTGAAACCGGGCGCCGGCATGGACGAGATGAAATACGACATGGGCGGCGCCGCCAGCGTGTTCGGTACTCTGCGTGCCGTGCTTGAGCTGAAGCTGCCGATCAACCTGGTGTGCATCCTCGCCTGCGCCGAAAACATGCCGAGCGGCACCGCTTCGCGTCCGGGCGACATCGTCACCACCATGAGCGGCCAGACCGTGGAAATCCTCAACACCGACGCCGAAGGCCGTCTGGTGCTGTGCGACGCCCTGACCTACTCCGAGCGCTTCAAGCCGCAAGCGGTGATCGACATCGCCACCCTGACCGGCGCCTGCGTCGTGGCACTGGGTGCACACACTTCCGGCCTGCTGGGCAACAATGACGAACTGATCGAGCAACTGCTCAGCGCCGGCAAGGCTGCTGACGACCGCGCCTGGCAACTGCCGCTGTTCGACGAATACCAGGAGCAACTGGACAGCCCGTTCGCCGACATCGCCAACATTGGCGGACCAAAGGCCGGCACCATCACCGCCGCGTGCTTCCTGTCGCGCTTCACCAAGAACCTCAACTGGGCGCACCTGGACATCGCGGGCACCGCATGGACCAGCGGCGGCAAGGACAAGGGCGCCACTGGCCGTCCGGTCCCACTGTTGACCCAATACCTGCTGGACCGCGCCAAAGCCTGAAACCGATGAACCTGAGCGGCGTCACTTTGCGGTGATGCCGTTCAAGGCTCAGGAACCGCAATGACCAAAGTCGACTTCTATATCCTGCCCAGCGCCGACCCTTCGGCCCGGCTGGACTTTGCCTGCAAACTCACCGAGAAAGCCTGGCGCATGGGCCACCGCATCTACCTGCATTGCAGCGATGTTGCCCAGCGTGACGACCTCGATGCACGCCTGTGGGCGTTCAAGGGCGAAACCTTCGTGCCTCACGGCCCTGCCGACAGCGAACCGGACGGTTTGATCGTGCTGGGGGTGGGCGCTGACTGTGGCGCGCATCAGGATCTGCTGGTCAATCTCGACCTGAAAGTCCCGGCCTTCGCCAGCAAATTCGCCCGTGTGGCGGAAGTGGTGGTGGAAGATCCGACGATTCGTGCGGCGGCACGGGAGAGTTTCCGTTTCTACCGCGAACAGGGCTATCCTCTGCAAGATCACCGTTTACAGCGACTCTGAGTACGCCGATGGACACTCCAAAACCGCTGCAAAAGCCCGCGCATCTGTTGGACGATCTCGAATCGATCCGCCAACTGCTCGGCGATGACAACCTGCAACCGCCCCTGCTGACCGACACGGTCGATGAGGGTGAACAGGAACAGATTCCGATGCTGTTCGAGGCCGTCGACGCCACGCCGCCCGCCATCGAACCGCCAGCCGCGCCGACCCCCGCACCTGTTGCTGCACCTGTGGATAAAGGCCCGGACGCCCTGCTGCACCTGGACCGCGAACTGCGCGCCGCCGCGCAATTGATCATGCAAGACGTGATCGACGACTTCGCGCCGCACATCGAAACCGAAATCAAACGCCGCCTCGACGCGCGCATGGAACGGTTGCTCAGCCAGTACGAATAAACCGGCCCCAGGCATTTTTTGTGGCGAGGGAGCTTGCTCCCGCCGGGGCGCGAAGCGCCCCCAAAACCATTCAACAGTGTTTTGTCCGCGAAGCTTGCGTGGCAGTGGTTACGGCTGCTGCGCAGCCGAGCGGGAGCAAGCTCCCTCGCCACAGAGTTCGCGATCACATTTAGATCCCCATCCGGCCCGTCCCGCTCGCCCTCGGCCCCATGCCCCGCTATACTTCCCGGCTTTTCCTGAATAAATGCCAATAGGGTCCCGCCGCGCATGGATAAGACCTACCAGCCGCACGCCATTGAAACTTCCTGGTACAACACCTGGGAGTCCGAGAACTATTTCGCACCGCAAGGCGCGGGCGATTCCTACACCATCATGATCCCGCCGCCGAACGTCACCGGCAGCCTGCACATGGGTCACGGTTTCAACAACGCGATCATGGACGCCCTGATCCGTTTCCGCCGCATGCAAGGTCGCAACACCCTGTGGCAGCCGGGCACCGACCATGCCGGTATCGCCACGCAGATGCTGGTGGAGCGTCAGCTGGAAGCCACCGGCCAGAACCGTCACGACCTGGGCCGCGAGAAATTCCTCGAGAAAGTCTGGGAATGGAAGGATCAGTCCGGCGGCAACATCAGCCGGCAGATCCGCCGTCTCGGTTCGTCCGTGGACTGGAGCCGCGAGCGCTTCACCATGGACGACGGCCTCTCGGAAGCGGTTAAAGAAGCCTTCGTACGCCTGCACGAAGACGGTCTGATCTATCGCGGCAAGCGCCTGGTCAACTGGGACACCAAGCTGCACACGGCGATTTCCGACCTCGAAGTGGAAAACCACGACGAGAAAGGCTTCCTGTGGAACCTGAAATACCCGCTGGCCGACGGCGCGAAAACCGCTGAAGGCAACGATTTCCTGATCGTCGCGACCACCCGTCCGGAAACCATGCTCGGCGACTCCGCCGTGGCCGTTAACCCGAACGACGAGCGCTACAAAGCGCTGATCGGCAAGTTTGTCGAGCTGCCACTGGTCGGCCGCCGCATCCCGATCATCGCCGACGATTACTGCGACCCGGAATTCGGCACCGGCTGCGTGAAAATCACCCCGGCCCACGATTTCAACGACTACGAAGTCGGCAAGCGTCATAACCTGCCGCTGCTGAACATCTTCGACAAGAACGCCAACGTGCTGCCTGCGGCGCAGGTGTTCAACCTCGACGGCACGCTGAACGACAGCGTCGACGGCAAGATCCCGGCTGAATACGCCGGTCTCGAGCGCTTCGAAGCGCGCAAGCAGATCGTCGCTGCGTTCGACGCCGCCGGCCTGTTGGTCAGCGTCGACGATCACAACCTGAAAGTGCCGAAAGGCGACCGCTCCGGCACCGTCATCGAGCCGTGGCTGACCGACCAGTGGTACGTGTCGACCAAACCATTGGCTGAACCGGCGATTGCTGCCGTTGAAGACGGCCGTATCCAGTTCGTGCCCAAGCAGTACGAAAACATGTACTTCTCGTGGATGCGCGACATCCAGGATTGGTGCATCAGCCGTCAGTTGTGGTGGGGCCACCGGATTCCGGCCTGGTACGACGAGTCGGGCAAGGTCTACGTCGGTCGCGACGAAGCCGAAGTGCGTGCCAAGCACAACCTCGGTCCGGACGTTGCGCTGCAGCAGGACAACGACGTGCTCGACACCTGGTTCAGTTCGGGGCTGTGGACCTTCTCCACCCTCGGCTGGCCGGAAAAGACCGAATTCCTGAAGAAATTCCACTCCACCGACGTGCTGGTCACCGGTTTCGACATCATTTTCTTCTGGGTTGCCCGGATGATCATGTTGACGATGCACCTGATCAAGAACGAGGACGGCACCCCGCAGGTGCCGTTCAAGACCGTTTACGTGCACGGCCTGGTGCGTGATGGCCAGGGCCAGAAGATGTCCAAGTCCAAGGGCAACGTCCTTGACCCGCTGGACATCATCGACGGTATCGAGCTGGAAGAATTGGTGCAGAAGCGCACCTCCGGCATGATGCAGCCGAAACTGGCGAAGAAGATCGAGAAGCAGACCCGCGACGAGTTCGCCGACGGCATCGCCAGCTACGGTACCGACGCCCTGCGCTTCACTTTCTGCTCGCTGGCTTCCACCGGTCGCGACATCAAGTTCGACATGGGCCGCGTCGAAGGCTATCGCAACTTCTGCAACAAGATCTGGAACGCCGCGCGTTATGTTCTGGACAAGGGCGAAGACTGCGGCCAGAACGGCGAAGCCTACGAGCTGTCGCTGGCGGATCGCTGGATCATCTCGCAGCTGCAACGCACCGAAGCCGAAGTGACCCGCCAACTGGATCAATTCCGTTTCGACCTCGCCGCGCAAGCGCTGTACGAGTTCATCTGGAACCAATACTGCGACTGGTACCTGGAACTGTCCAAGCCCGTGCTGTGGGACGAGAACGCGCCGGTTGAACGTCAGCGCGGCACCCGTCGCACGCTGGTTCGCGTACTGGAAGTGGCGCTGCGCCTGGCGCATCCGTTCATGCCGTTCATCACTGAAGAAATCTGGCAGCGCATCGCGCCGCTGGCCGGTATTCAGGGTAAGACGATCATGCTGCAACCTTGGCCGGTGGCCAACGAAGAGCGCATCGATCCGGCGGCCGAAGACGACATCGAATGGCTCAAGGGCCTGATGCTCGGCACGCGCAACATCCGTGGCGAAATGAACATCGGCCCGGGCAAACCGCTGCCGATCTACCTGAAAAACGTCAGCGCTGAAGATCAGCGTCGCCTGACCGAGAACGAAGCGCTGCTGAAGAAGCTGGCGCGTCTGGAATCGATCACCGTGCTGGCGGCCGGCGAAGAAGCGCCACTGTCCGCGACCGCGCTGGTGGGCGAGATGGAAGTGCTGGTGCCAATGGCCGGTCTGATCGACAAGGGCGCCGAGCTGGCCCGTCTGGACAAGGAAATCCTGCGTCTGCAGGGCGAAGTCCAGCGGGTGGGCGGCAAGCTGTCGAACGCCGGCTTCGTTGACAAGGCTCCGGCCGAAGTCATCGAGAAGGAACGCGCCAAACTGGCCGAGGCTGAACAGGCTTTGGGTAAGCTGGCCGAGCAGCACGCGCGGATTTCCAGCCTGTAAGGGCAAGCCGCAATGAAAAAGGGAGGCCCGCAACGGCCTCCCTTTTTTGTTCCTGCCACATTTTTCCCCTGTAGGAGTTGCCGCAGGCTGCGATCTTTTGATGTTGTTTTTAAAAATCAAAGTCAAAAGATCGCAGCCTGCGGCAGCTCCTACAGGGAATAGGGTTCACAGCGGCCGGATGTGGGACAATACCCGCCACTTTCAGCCATACCCGAATCGATCACACCCATGAACGCCCCCCGCACACCCAAACCTGCGCGCAAGAAGCCTGATGTCGCGACCCCGGCCAAAGCCGTCGAGCCGCGTGAAAAGGCCAGCCTGCACCCGCGCAATCGCCACCAGGGTCGCTATGACTTCCCGGCGCTGATCAAGACCACGCCGGAACTGGCGAAGTTCGTGATCACCAACCCGTACGGCAAGGAAAGCATCGACTTCGCCAGCCCCGATGCGGTGCGCGTGTTCAACCGGGCGCTGCTCAAGTCGTTCTATGGCATCGAACATTGGGACATCCCGGCAGATTATCTGTGCCCACCGGTGCCGGGCCGTGCCGATTACGTGCACTTCCTCGCCGACCTGCTGGCGAGCATGAACGACGGCAAGGTCCCGCGTGGCGCGATCGTCAATGTGCTGGACATCGGCATGGGCGCCAACTGCGTCTACCCGCTGATCGGCAACAGCGAATACCGCTGGCACTTCCTCGGCTCGGAAATCGACCCGACGGCCGTGGCAGCGGCCAGGGCCATCGTCCAGTCCAACGACTTGAGCAAGGTCATCAAGCTGCGCCAGCAGGAAAACCGCAAGCACATCCTGATTGGCTTGCTGGAGCCGGGTGAACGCTTTGACCTGACCATGTGCAACCCGCCGTTCCACGCTTCGATGGAAGAGGCGACCAAGGGCAGCGAGCGCAAATGGCGCGCACTGGGTAAAGCCGATCCGAAACGCAAACTGCCGGTGCTGAACTTCGGCGGTCAGTCGGCCGAGCTGTGGTGTGAGGGTGGCGAAGCCCGTTTCGTGACACAACTGATCGCCGAGAGCGCGAACTTCCAGCACAAGGTGCTGTGGTTCAGCACGCTGGTGTCGAAAGCCTCGAACCTGCCTGCCATCGAAACCGCGCTGAAGAAGGCCGGCGTGCTGGAAAGCCAGGTGGTGGAGATGTCGCAAGGGCAGAAGCAGAGCCGCTTCGTGGCGTGGACCTTCCAGACCAAGTCCGAACAGCAGATCTGGCGTCGCGAGCGCTGGACGCGCTAACGCCTGCACCGGCGAAGCTGTAGGAGCTGCGGCACGCTGCGATCTTTTTATCTTGATCCTTAAGAACAAGATCAAAAGATCGCAGCCTCGTTTCACTCGACAGCTCCTACAGGGCGGCTCAACTCCTCGCCAAATCGCAGGCACAAAAAAACCGTGCCCGGATCGCTCCGGTGCACGGTTTTTTATCGCTGCGTCTTACTTGTTCACAGCGTCGGTCAGGCCTTTGGCCACAACCAGCTTGATCACTTTCTTGGCAGGGATTTCGATGGCAGCGCCAGTCGAAGGGTTACGGCCAGTGCGGGCAGGACGCTCGGTCACTTTCAGCTTGCCGATACCTGGCAAGGTGATTTCGCCGCCATTTTCCAGCTGATCAGCAACGATTTGGCCCAGTTGGTCCAGAGCGTTACGCGCGGTGGTTTTCGGCGCGTCGATAGCTTCAGCGATGTCAGCGATCAGTTGGTCTTTAGTAAGAGCCATGTAGTGTTCCTTCCCTATCAAATTCATATGGATTGCAGAGTGCAGTGTCAGCCATCGAGCCCGATCTTCTGGATCTGGCACCCTCGGCGATAACCACGACGAGTCGGGGTTATAGATGCCGAAATCAGGGTTTGGTTCGACCTGACAAATGCTGAATGCACGCTTAACGCAGTGACTTCGCGTAAGACCGGGCAAAACTAGCACAGAGACGGGGAAATATCCGCCTCTAGCTACCCATTTGGTCAGGTTTATTGCTCTAAATCGGTAAAAAACTGCATAAGGGCCGCCACCCGCCCCGGATTTGCCCTTCACCCCGCGCCAAAACCAGTGGTTGCGGTACACTGGGCGCTTTTTCGGGGGAGCCTGCCCTCCTCCCTTCCACCAGCCGAGAAGCCCATGCCGATCCGTCATTGCATCGTCCACCTGATCGACAAAAAACCCGACGGCACGCCCGCAGTTCTGCACGCCCGTGACTCCGAACTGGCTGAGTCCGCGGCCATCGAGAACATGCTCGCCGACCTCAACGAAAGCTATAACGCCAAACAGGGCAAAGCCTGGGGCCTGTTCCATCCGGAGTCCGGCGCGTTCCCGTTCAGCGGCTGGCTGAAGGAATACATGGACGGCGGCAAGGACTTCGCGGCGTTCAGCAAAGTCGCGGTGGAGCATCTGCAAAAGCTGATGGAAGAGTCGAACCTGTCAGTGGGCGGCCACGTGCTGTTCGCCCACTACCAGCAAGGCATGACCGATTACCTGGCGATCGCCCTACTGCACCACAGCGAGGGCGTGGCGGTGACCGACGAGCTGGACGTGACCCCGTCGCGCCACCTCGACCTCGGCCAACTGCACCTGGCGGCGCGGATCAACGTGTCCGAGTGGCAGAACAACAAGCAGTCCAAGCAGTACATCTCGTTCATCAAAGGCAAGAACGGCAAGAAAGTCTCGGAATACTTCCGCGACTTCATCGGCTGCCAGGAAGGCGTCGACGGCCCGGGCGAGACCCGCACCCTGCTCAAGGCCTTCAGCGATTTCGTCGAAAGCGAAGACCTGCCGGAAGACTCGGCCCGCGAGAAAACCAAGACCCTGGTGGATTACGCCAGCAGCCAGGCCAAACTGGGCGAGCCGATGGGCCTGGAAGAGCTGTCGGAACTGATCGACGAAGAGCGCCCGAAAGCCTTCTACGACCACATCCGCAACAAGGATTACGGCCTGTCGCCGGAGATTCCGGCGGACAAACGCACGCTCAACCAGTTCCGCCGCTTTACCGGCCGCGCCGAAGGCCTGTCGATCAGCTTTGAAGCGCACCTGCTGGGCTCGAAGATCGAGTATGACGAAGAAGCCGGCACCCTGATCATCAAGGGCCTGCCGACCTCGCTCACCGATCAGCTCAAGCGCCGCAACTGATGCTGGGCAATGTGCTGAAGAAGGTCGCGCTGGTTCTGCTGGTGGTGGTGATCTATCAGAACTGGGGCAAGATCGAGCGGGTATTCAATCCGTCGCAAATGGTCTCTGAGCAGACGCGGGCCCAGGCCCGTGTTGTGCTGTACGCCACTGACTGGTGCGGCTACTGCAAGCAGACCAAACGTTTTCTCGACAGCAAGGGGATTCCCTTCAAGGAATTCGACATCGAGAAGGATGCCGAGGCGCGCAAGGCGTATGAGGCACTGGGCGGGCGCGGGATTCCGTTGATCGACGTGAATGGCACATTGATTCGTGGATTCGACCCGGACGAAATTCTCGCTGCCCTGAAATAGCACACACACCTGTGGCGAGGGAGCTTGCTCCCGCTGGGCTGCGAAGCGGCCCCCGCTTTTCAGGGCGAGCGCGCGTTCGCATATTTTGCGACTGCTGCGCAGTCGAGCGGGAGCAAGCTCCCTCGCCACAGGATGTTGTGTGTAACCGTTACTTGGCTTCGATGCGGAAACCAAAGCGCGGGAAGTGCACATGCACCACACCGCCACGCTCGTCTTCACGGCGCAGGATCAGCTCTTCGCGGCCGGCAAACAGCAGCTCGCCCACCACCGGATCAACCCCGTAATCCGTCGCGGCAATCGCCACCTGCTGGCCGGCCTTGAAGCCGTTCGGGTCAACGAACTGCTCATTCGGCAAGGCCGCCGGTGTCGCGTTACGCGCAACCGCCAACGCCTCGTCCGAGGTCATCTCGCTCGCCGCACCGTGGCCAAAGCCCAGCACACGACCCAACCAGGCCGAAACAGCCGGATACTCATCCACCAGCGGTGCGGTCACGTGGGTGGCTTTGAGGAACCACAATGGATGCGCCAGCGCGAAGTCGGCAATCGACGGCTCACCAAACAGGAAGTCGCCCTGCTCGCGCTGCAACTGTTGCTCCAGGCGCGCCATGATCGTTGGCCATTGATGCTTGGCCTGTTCGGCCGACAGCCGGGTGGCGCTGCCGCCACTGAACAGACCGGCACGGTCGGCAATGAACGCCTTGATCGCTTCCGGCGGCAATTTGCCAAAACGCACCGCCACCGACTCCGGCTGGAACACCAGGCTGACCGCATGCTGGAACACCACCGAATCGGCCCACGCCGCGAAGCTGGCGCTGGTCATTTCCTGACCTTCGGGGAAAAACGCCGGCAGGGCTTTTTCCTGCTCCAGACGACGGGCGATCAACGATGTGTCGCAGTAGATGTCGGCACCGATCTGCAGCACCGGGGTCTTGCGATAGCCGCCGGTCAGGGCCGTCAGATCCGGCTTCGGCATCACCGGCGAGATGTGCACCGAGCGCCAGGACAGGCCTTTGAAGCCCAGCAGCAGGCGGGCCTTTTCGGCAAATGGAGAGGTCGGGTAATGATGCAGGATCAACTCGGACATGCTCGGCTCCGCCGCTCAATTAGTGAGCCGGCAGCTTAGCGTGCATTTGCTTAGCAGCCTACAGATCTGGCTGATGGGAACCAATCAGTCAGATTGATAAGACGCCACCAGGCATTCCTTGGCGCTCTTGCGCAGCTTCTTGATCAAGCGTTCCTGGCGCAAGGCATCGCTCTTGTCGCGGCAGCGCTCGGTGTAGACCAGTGCCATCGCCGGGCTGGACAGAAAGAAGCGTGCGCCTTTGCCGCTCTGATGCTTGGCGAAACGGCGCACCGGGTCGTCGCTGATCCCGCAATACAGCGAACCGTTGGCCGCGCGCACGAGGTAGACGAACCAGGACTTGCACACCGGTTCGGCAACGTCGACAGATTTTTCGCTAAGGCTGGTCACTTCAGGATCAGGATGTGTAGGAAACAGGACGCGATCTTATCAGCGACCGGCCTGAAATGCCTTCAGTCCCTTCAGCGCCTGCGCACGGACAGCGTTGCGCACCAGTGGCGTCCAGCCCAGCAGCAAGCCTTTGAAACCCAGGGCCTGACGCGACCAGCGCCACAGGTCGAAGTGGTCGTGGTGCTCGCAGATCTTGCCGTCACGGAACACGAATCGCGCCTGGATATCGTTGATCACCACGTTGCCGGTCTGGCTGAACAGATACGTCGCCACCCAGTGCGCACCACCGCTGCGCTCGTCGGCGCGAACATTGTCGAAGGTCAGGGAGAAATCCTTGGCGCGGGTGGTCAGCATGCGCCACATGTCGCCGGCATCCCGCCCGCGCAACTCGCCGAATGCCGGATCGCTGAACACCACGTCGTCGGTGTAGCAGGCGGCCATGGCCTCGGCGTCGAGGCGCTGGAAGGCCTGGTAGAAGCGGGTGATCAGGGCGGCGTGGGCTTCGCTCATGGGCAAACTCCAGAAGATGGACAGATTGCCAGCACGATAAGCGGAAGACCGCAGAAACACTATCGGCATTCGCGCACCGAATATCAGCAACACACAGAACCACTGTAGGAGTGAGCCTGCTCGCGATAGCGGTGTGTCGGTCAACATTGCGCTGACTGACACACCGCTATCGCGAGCAGGCTCACTCCTACAATTTGAACCGTGTCAGATCTTTTCGCTTTGCACTTGCACGTACAACGCACGCCCGGCACCCAGCCCGGCGATGATCGCACCGGTGCCAATGATGCCGAAGATCCAGCCCACCGCATTCCAGCCGCCGGTCCAGTCATGCACCACGCCGACCGCGAACGGCCCCATTGACGCCAGCGTGTATCCGAAGCCCTGCGACATGCTCGACAGGTTCGCCGCGACATGCGAGTCGCGCGAACGCAGCACGATCAGCGTCAGCGCCAGGCTGAACGTACCGCCCTGCCCCAGCCCCAGCAAAATCGCCCAGCCCCACAGCCCTTCGATCGGTGCATACAGGCAACCGAACAAACCACCGAGGGTCAGCGCCATGACCAGCACGATTGCCAGGCGTTGATCCTTGCCACGGGTCGCCAGCCATGGCGCCGCGAGGGAGCTGGCGAGCTGGATGATCACCGAGCCGGACAGCACCAGACCGGCCTGGGTCGGGGTCAGTCCGCGGCCGATCAGGATCGACGGCAACCAGCCAAACACGATGTACGCCAGCGACGATTGCAGGCCCATGTACAAGGTCACCTGCCAGGCCAGCGGATCACGCAGCAGCCCGCGCACCCGATAGGCCACGTTGTGCGCGCCGTGTTTTTGCCCGACTTGCGGCAGCCAGAACAGCGCCGCCACCAGCGCCGGGATCACCCAAAAACCCAGGCCCAGCGCCCAACTGTTGTCGAAGTGTTCGCTCAGCGGCACGGTAGAACCCGCCGCCATCGCCGCGCCCAGGCACAGGGCCATGGTGTAGACGCCGGTCATGGTCCCGGCATGTTTGGCGAAGTCGCGTTTGACGATGCCCGGCAGCAACACGCCGATAATGCCGATGCTCGCACCGCCCAGCACGCTGCCGGCGAACAGGCCGATCTCACCGAAGTTGCTGCGCAGGATGATCCCGCCGGCCAGGGTCAGCAGAATGCCGAGCACTACCCGTTCGGCACCGAAACGCCGCGCCAGAATCGGCGCCAGCGGTGCGAACAAGCCAAGGCATAACACCGGCAAAGTGGTCAGCAGACCGGCCTGCGCGGCAGACAGGCCCAGACTCTTCGATACTTCACTGAGCAGTGGCGCCATGCTCGACAGCGCCGGGCGCAGGTTCAGCGCCACCAGAATCAGCCCCAGCAGCAACAGCCACGGCCGGCGCACCAGCGGATGGCTTTGCTGCACTTGCTCATCATCGGCCTCGGCGTCGATCAGCAGCTCTTCAAGTTCTGCCGTACGCTTGGGGGTTGAGAAGTTTTTCTCGCTTTCAAGGTTCATTGATCAACTGCCTCGATATGGCTTTGGCCCGTTCCGGGTCGCGTTGTTCGACCGCATCGAGCAGCTCGATGTGCAGGTCGAACACTTCCTGACGGCGCGGGACGATGTTCAGCGTCTGGCGCAATTGCGCGCCGACAATGCTGGAAAAATAGCGATACAACTCGCTCAGGGTCGGGTTATGCGCGGCATCCACCAGACGGCGGTGGAACACCAGATCGCAGGCAATGTAGGTGTCGAGATCGCCGTGGTAGTGGCTGCCGCTGGTGCCAAGCGCTTCACGCAAGGCGATCAGATCCTCATCGGTGCGACGCAACGCCGCCAGGCCAATGGCCTCGACTTCCAGGATGTGCCGGGTCTCGCGTGCATGCTCCGGCGAACAGCGGGACAGCGCCTTGAGCGTGTCCATCGGGTCGACCACCGCGCGCAAATAACTGCCGTCGCCCTGGCGGATTTCGATCAACCCGGAGAACGCCAGCACGCGCATGGCCTCGCGCACGGTGTTGCGGCTGATGCCCAACTCAGCGCTCACTTCCGGCTCGGTCGGCAGGCGCTCGCCCACCTGCCAGGCACCGCTGTTGATGCGCTGCCGTAACTGATCCAGGGCCTGATCGACCAGGGATCGTTTAATGAGTGGAGAAATGTCTGACATGGATTCGCCCTTTCATCCAATCATAGGATGAATTTTCTGACATGGTAGTCAGGATGGCATCTGTAGGCAACCTTTGGGGGCGCCGCCACCAAGCAGCGTACGACCTACACCTCGAGTAGCCGAATCCCCTTTCAAGCAAAGTGCTTTCCCACAGAAGCGGAAAGAATGCTCCTACATACCCCGGCGCAGACTGGTTTCAGACTTCGGGCATTGAACGGCGAGCGCCCTTTTGCTCGCCCTTTTTCATCCAAAGGGATTTGAAACACCATGGTAGAAGTCCAATTCGGCAAGCAGCACGGGCGCCCTTTCATATTGGAGAAGAACCGCCAATGGCTGGCTGTGCGCAGCCACGCGGGAAAACAACTGGCGCACGCGCTGTGCTGCGAATCTGCCGACACGGCGCTGGAAGGCTGCGAGCTGTTGCTGCATGTCGAAGATGCGGATGTGCAAGTCTTCAAACTGCCTGAGCATTCGGACCCGGCGCAGCGCAAGGCGCTGTTACGAGCGCTGCCGGATGTTCGCTTCGCTGGCAGCGTGCTGATGGACCCTGTCACGCAGGAGCCCGTGCTTTACACCGAAAACATCTTTCTGAAGTTCATCGACTCGCTGAAACCCACTCAGTGCATGGCGATACTCGACGAGCTGGGTCTGATGATCAAACAAGAGGTGGCCTACGCAAAAAATGCCTTTTTCGTCTACCACCCGGGCACGCGGGGCACCGATGTTTGCCCACTCACCTGTGAATGGCTCAAGCGCGACGACATTGAATACTGCCATCCGGAAATGTTGCGCCAAGGTGAGCGCCGGGCAATTCACGCCAATCAATGGCACCTGAAAAAAACCACCGTGACCTATCAGGTCGACATCGACGCCAGCGCCAATGTCGAGGCCGCCCATGCGCTCACGCAGGGCGCAGGTGTCGTCATAGCGGTCATTGATGATGCCTTTGATATCGACCATCCCGAGTTCGCCGGGGAAGGCAAAGTCGTCGGCGCGCAGAATTTTGACCGACGCAACGCCAAACAGGGTCCGCGGCCGAAAAATGCCATGGAGCGTCATGGCACTGCCGCTGCCGGGGTGGCTTGTGCCAATGGCGCGTCCGGCGCCAGTGGCGTCGCCCCCAAGGCCAGTCTGATGCCGCTGAAACTCACCCGCCCCTTGGGTGCACGCGCCGAGGCCGACGCCTTCTTCTGGGCTGCCGAGCAGGGGGCCGACATCATTTCCTGCAGCTGGGGACCGGCTGAAGGGCATTGGGCCGACCCGACGGATCCGCGTCACACCCAGATATTTCCGTTGGCGGCGAGCACTCGGCTGGCCATCGAATATGCGGCCACCCAGGGCCGTAATGGCAAAGGCTGCGTGATTTTCTTCGGTGCCGGCAACGGTAACGAAAGCGCTGATAATGACGGCTATTCCAGCCACCCGCAGGTGATCGCCGTAGGTGCCTGCAATGACCAGAGCCGGCGCAGTGCCTACAGCGATTATGGCAAGGCGCTCTGGTGCTGCTTTCCCAGCGGCGATCAGCAACACCCTGATCCAAAGTTCAAACCCTCCACCTCGATCCCGCAGACCCGCGGCATCCGCACCACAGATTTGAGTGGACGCTTCGCCACGCAAACGCTGCCGGCCTACACCGACGCCTTCAGCGGCACCTCCAGCGCCTGCCCTGGCGCCGCGGGCATCGCGGCATTGGTGCTGAGCGTCAACCCCGGCCTCGATCGCCTGGCGGTGCGGCAGATACTTGCCGACTGCTGCGACAAGATCGGCCACCCCGACGACGGGCCGCTCGGTCAATACGATGCAAACGGCCACAGTCATTACTACGGGCACGGCCGCCTCAACGCATTGCGCGCCGTGCAACTGGCCCTTGAGCGCCAAGCCGGCGCAGATTGATTCCGCACAATGAAAAAAGCCCCGCCGGGCATCCGGCAGGGCTTTTCTGTTTGACGCGGTGATCAAGCCATCAATGCAAGATCTGACTCAAGAACAACTTGGTCCGATCATTCTGCGGATTGTCGAAGAAGTCATTCGGTGCCGCCTGTTCAACGATCTCGCCTTTGTCCATGAAGATCACGCGGTTGGCCACGGTGCGGGCGAAACCCATTTCGTGGGTCACGCAGAGCATGGTCATGCCGTCTTCGGCGAGGCCGATCATGGTGTCCAGCACCTCTTTGACCATCTCCGGGTCGAGTGCTGAAGTCGGTTCGTCGAACAACATGATTTTCGGTTTCATGCACAGCGCGCGGGCGATCGCCACACGCTGTTGCTGGCCGCCGGACAGTTGCCCCGGGAATTTATGCGCCTGCTCCGGAATGCGTACGCGCTCCAGATAATGCATGGCGATTTCCTCGGCCTTGCGCTTGGGCATCTTGCGCACCCACATCGGCGCCAGCGTGCAGTTCTGCAGGATGGTCAGGTGCGGGAACAGGTTGAAGTGCTGGAACACCATGCCGACTTCGCGGCGGATCGCCTCGATCTGCTTGAGGTCGTTGGTCAGTTCCACGCCGTCGACCACGATGCGGCCCTGCTGGTGTTCTTCCAGGCGATTGAGGCAACGGATGGTGGTCGACTTGCCGGAACCCGACGGGCCGCACAGCACGATACGCTCGCCCTGTTTGACGTTGAGGTTGATGTCTTTCAGCACGTGGAACTGGCCGTACCACTTGTTCACGCCCTGCATCTGGATAATGCCTTCAGGGCCCACAGGCTTTTTGATTGCTTCGCTCATTTACAGAGAACTCCTAACGCTTGTGGCCAGTGTCGAGCTTGCGTTCCAGGTGCATGGAATAGCGCGACATACCAAAACAGAAAATCCAGAACACCAGGGCGGCGAACACGTAGCCTTCGGTGGCCATGCCCAGCCATTTCGGATCGGCAGCGGCTTGCTTGACGCTGTTGAGCAGGTCAAACAGGCCGATGATGATCACGAGGCTAGTGTCCTTGAACAGCGCAATGAAGGTGTTGACGATGCCCGGGATCACCAGCTTCAGGGCTTGCGGCAGAATCACCAGGCCCATGGCGCGCCAGTAACCGAGGCCCATCGCGGCCGCGGCTTCGTACTGACCTTTGGGGATCGCTTGCAGACCGCCACGCACCACTTCGGCGACATAGGCCGACTGGAACAGGATCACCCCGATCAGCGCCCGCAGCAGCTTGTCGAAGTTCATGCCTTCGGGCAGGAACAACGGCAGCATCACCGACGACATGAACAGCACGGTGATCAGCGGCACGCCCCGCCAGAACTCGATGAACGTCACGCAGACCACGCGAATCGCCGGCATGTTCGAGCGCCGGCCCAACGCGAGGATGATCCCCAGCGGCAAGGCGCCGGCGATACCGACCGTGGCGATGACCAGCGTCAGCATCAACCCGCCCCACTGGCTGGTCGCCACGCTGTCGAGGCCGAAGACGCCGCCATGCAGCAGGCACCACGCGACGATTGGATAGACCACCAGGAAGCTCAGGCCGTACACCGCTTTACGCGGGAAGCGCGAAATGAACAGTGGCGCCACGCCGAGAACTGCCAGCCACACGGTCAGGTCGACGCGCCAGCGCAGTTCCACCGGGTAGTAGCCGTACATGAACTGGCCGAAACGCTGCTGGATGAACACCCAGCAGGCGCCGTCCTTGGTGCAGTCGGCGCGGGTGGTGCCGACCCAGTTGGCATCGAGAATCGCCCAGCTGAGAATCGGTGGGACCACCAGGTAAATCAGATAGAACGCAAACAGCGTCAGCAGGGTGTTGAGCCAGCTGGAGAACATGTTGGCGCGTATCCATGCCATCGGGCCGAAGACCTTGGCCGGCGGTGGCATGTCGGGTTTGAAAGTATGGGTTGTCATGCGCGTTTCCTCACCGCTCGATCAGCGCAATGCGCTTGTTGTACCAGTTCATCAGCAGGGAAATGCTGATACTGATCGCCAGGTACACGCTCATGGTGATGGCAATGACTTCGATGGCCTGGCCGGTCTGGTTGAGCACGGTGCCGGCGAACAGCGAAACCATTTCCGGGTAACCGATACCGGCGGCCAGCGAGGAGTTTTTCGCCAGGTTCAGGTATTGGCTGGTCAGCGGCGGAATGATCACCCGCAGTGCTTGCGGAATGATCACCTTGCGCAGGGTAGGGCCGTTGCGCAGGCCGAGCGAACGGGCCGCTTCGGTCTGGCCGTGGCTGACCGACTTGATCCCCGAACGCACGATTTCCGCGATGAACGCGGCGGTGTACACGGTCAGCGCCAGGGTCAATGCCAGCAGTTCCGGGATCAACACCCAGCCGCCGACGAAGTTGAAGCCCTTGAGCTGCGGCATTTCCCAGTGCAGCGGTGCGCCGAAGATCAGCGCGCACAAGGTCGGGATCACCAGCAGAATCGCCAGGCCGGTCCAGAACTTGTGGAACGGTACGCCGGTGTCTTCGAAACGTTTGTTGGCCCAGCGGCACATCAGCACGATGGCGACAATCGCCAGCACCACACTGATGAAGAACGCCCAGAAGCCGTCAGCCATTTGCGCGGCCGGCATGTTCAGGCCACGGCTGCTGACGAAGAAGGTGTCGCCGAAGTTGTGGCTGTTGCGCGGTCCCGGCATGGTCAGGAACACCGCGAAGTACCAGAACAGGATCTGCAGCAACGGCGGAATGTTGCGGAACACTTCCACATACACGGTCGCCAGTTTGCTGATGATCCAGTTCGGCGACAGCCGCGCCACGCCGATGATGAAGCCCAGCAGGGTCGCCAGGATCACGCCGATGAAGGTCACCAATAGCGTGTTGAGCAGGCCGATCACGAACACCCGGGCGTAACTGTCCGCTTCGGTGTAGGAGATCAGGTGCTGAGCGATGCCGAATCCGGCACTGCGCTCCAGAAAGCTGAAACCGGAGGTGATGCCCCGGTGCTGCAGGTTGGTCTGGGTGTTATCGAACAGATACCAGCCCATGGCGACCACCGCCACAACGGTGATGATCTGAAACAGCCACGCACGCACTCGCGGATCGCTGAGGCTGAGCCTCTGCTTTGGTGCGCCGATTGAATTTTGCATGAAGTGCCCCGGAAGAAATGGAACAGAACATCACCCGGCGGTTGGCCCGCCGGGTGATAGAACCATTAGCGCACTGGTGGTGCGTACTGAATACCGCCGTTGGTCCACAGCGCGTTCAGGCCACGGTCGATTTCCAGCGGAGTGCTCTTGCCGAGGTTTTTCTCGAAGATTTCACCGTAGTTACCGACCTGCGAAACGATTTTCACAACCCAATCCTTCGGCAGTTTCAGGTCCTTGCCATATTCACCGTCAGCACCCAGCAGACGGGCAACGTCAGGGTTCTTGGTGGATTTGGCTTCTTCCAGCACGTTTTTCGACGTCACGCCGGCTTCTTCTGCGTTCAGCAGCGCGTAGCCAACCCAGCGAACGATCGCCAGCCACTCGTCGTCGCCGTTACGCACGACCGGGCCCAGCGGTTCCTTGGAAATGGTTTCCGGCAGCACCACGTAGTCTTTTGGCGAGGCCAGTTTGCTGCGCTGTGCGTACAGCTGCGACTTGTCGGAGGTCAGCACGTCGCAACGACCGGATTCCAGCGACTTGGCGCTTTCATCGGAGGTGTCGAAAGTGATCGGGGTGTACTTCAGGCCGTTGGCGCGGAAGTAGTCGGAGACGTTCAGCTCGGTGGTGGTACCGGCCTGGATGCAGATGGTTGCACCGTCCAGTTCCTTGGCACTTTTCACGCCCAGCTTGTTGTTGGCCAGAAAGCCCACGCCGTCGTAGTAGGTGATGAAGCCCGGGAATTTCAGACCCATGCCGGCGTCACGCGAACTGGTCATGGTGGTGTTGCGCGAGAGCAGGTCGATTTCGCCGGACTGCAGCGCGGTGAAGCGCTCCTTGGCGTTCAACTGGCTGAACTTGACCTTGTTGGCGTCGCCGAATACGGCAGCGGCCACAGCGCGGCAGACGTCAGCGTCGATCCCGAGGATCTTGCCCGAAGCGTCCGGTACCGAGAAGCCCGGCAGACCGTCGCTCACGCCACACTGCACGAAACCTTTCTTCTGCACGGCATCCAGGGTTGCACCCGCCTGAGCGAACCCGCTGACGCCGAGTACTGCTGCAGCAGTCACGACCGCCAGAGTGGATTTCAACATCTTCATTCAAACCTCCAGTTTTGCTCTTGTTGTGTCGGAGCTTGAGTCCAGTCGCACCCTTTTGAGGCGTTGTTGACCCGTGTTGGCTTTTTTTGGGGTCAACCGACGTAAGACCTTCGCTATGAGTCTAGTAGGAGAAAATCCACATCATGGACAACTCACTTCTCACCAATCGGCCGAACGGGCTGTAGCCCTTTCACGTTCGCTTTGCCCGTAGCGGCCATTGGCGAACATCCATCACCGGATTCTTTGCAATCCCGTCGCAAGACGTACACTGATAGTGTTACCGCCAGACGTAGGATGCTTCGTACAGAATCCTTCATAGCAAAGCCCGTACCACACCGCCTGCTGAAGCGATTGCGCGACAGGTCAATAGCAAAACTTGTAGCCTTGCGACATCTTCTTAACGGATCGACCGGGCGCGCACCTCAATCACGCACTTATTGAGAGCGCCCGCACTTTTTTGGAGCAGCCATGACCGAGCCCCTGATTCTTGAACCCGTAAAGCCCGCAGACGCCTGCGTGATCTGGCTGCACGGCCTCGGCGCGGACCGCTATGACTTCCTGCCGGTGGCCGAAGCGCTGCAGGAAAACCTGCTGAGCACGCGCTTCGTGCTGCCTCAGGCACAGACCCTGCCCGTCACCATCAATGGCGGTTATGCGATGCCGAGCTGGTACGACATAAAGGCCATGAGCCCGGCGCGGTCGATTGACCGTGGGCAACTGGAAGAATCGTCAGCGCGCATCGTCAAAATGATCGATGTGCAGCGCACCCTCGGAATAGACGCCTCGCGGATTTTCCTCGCGGGGTTTTCCCAGGGTGGCGCCGTGGTCCTGCACACCGCTTATATAAAGTGGCAAGGTCCATTGGGTGGCGTACTTGCCCTGTCCACCTATGCCCCGACCTTCACCGACGAAATGGAGCTTTGCGCCAGCCAGCAACGAATCCCGGCACTGTGCCTGCATGGCCAGTTCGATGGGGTGGTGCAAAACTCGATGGGGCGCAGTGCCTATGAGCATTTGGTGAAGCATGGTGTCACCGTGACATGGCAGGAATACCCAATGGAGCACGAAGTGTTACCCGAAGAAATTCGTGACATCAGCGTCTGGCTGGCTGAACGCCTGCGTTGATCGTTTCAGCTGCATCGCCCCTTTGATCATCCCACTACGCCGCGCCCGATTCTTGCATTACACTGGCCGGCGTACATTCCTTAACCAATTGATGAGATGACCGTGCTCGAAGCACTCAAGAAAATGTTCGGTAAAAGCGAGGCTGAGCAGCTCGCGCCAGTTCCCAGTGCGCCGTCGCACGCCCCCGGCCCTCGCAGCGATGCGCCCAAGGCTGAACGTCCGGCTCCGGTAGCGACACCCGAGCCCGAGCCACAACCCGCTGCCGCCGCCGAACCGGTCCGCGCCGAAGCGCCGAAACCGCCCCGCCCGCGCCGCGAACCGAAGCCCAAGGCACCGGTCATTCCCTGGAAACTCGAAGACTTCGTCGTCGAACCCCAGGAAGGCAAAACCCGCTTCCACGATTTCAAACTCGCTCCGGAACTGATGCACGCCATCCAGGACCTGGGCTTTCCGTACTGCACGCCGATCCAGGCGCAGGTGTTGGGTTTCACCCTCGCCGGCAAAGACGCCATCGGCCGCGCGCAGACCGGCACCGGCAAGACCGCCGCGTTCCTGATCTCGATCATCACTCAGCTGTTGCAGACCCCGCCGCCGAAAGAACGCTACATGGGCGAACCCCGTGCGCTGATCATCGCGCCGACCCGCGAGCTGGTGGTGCAGATCGCCAAGGACGCCGCTGACCTGACCAAGTACACCGGCCTCAACGTCATGACGTTCGTGGGCGGCATGGACTTCGACAAGCAGCTCAAGCACCTCGAAGCGCGCCATTGCGACATTCTTGTCGCCACCCCGGGCCGTCTGCTCGACTTCAACCAGCGCGGCGACGTGCACCTGGACATGGTCGAAGTGATGGTGCTGGACGAAGCCGACCGCATGCTCGACATGGGTTTCATCCCGCAAGTGCGGCAGATCATTCGCCAGACCCCGCCAAAGGCCGAGCGCCAGACCCTGCTGTTCTCCGCGACCTTCACCGAAGACGTGATGAACCTGGCCAAGCAATGGACCACGGATCCGGCGATCGTCGAAATCGAAATCACCAACGTCGCCAACGAAAACGTCGAGCAGCACATCTATGCGGTGGCCGCGGCTGACAAATACAAATTGCTCTACAACCTGGTCAACGATAACGGCTGGGAACGGGTCATCGTCTTCGCCAACCGCAAGGACGAAGTGCGCCGCATCGAAGAACGCCTGGTGCGCGACGGCATCAACGCCGCGCAACTGTCCGGCGACGTGCCGCAGCACAAGCGCATCAAGACCCTCGAAGGCTTCCGCGAAGGCAAGATCCGCGTGCTGGTGGCCACGGATGTCGCCGGTCGCGGTATTCACATCGACGGCATCAGCCACGTGATCAACTTCACCCTGCCGGAAGTGCCGGACGACTACGTGCACCGCATCGGCCGTACCGGTCGCGCCGGCGCTGACGGCGTGTCGATCAGCTTCGCCGGCGAGGACGACTCCTACCAGTTGCCGTCCATCGAAGAGAAGCTCGGTCGCAAGATCAGCTGCGAAACCCCGCCGACGCACCTGCTGCGTGCGGTAGAGCGCAAGCGTCCGCAATAAGCGAGCCCATAAAGAAAAGCGCAGCCGGCGACGACTGCGCTTTTTTTTCGCCCGGCGTTTCACCGGGCGCTTGCGATAGACAACCAAAAGTCCATAATGGACAAATTAGTTTAAATCTAGACGCCGGAGCCTGACATGGCCACTACGCCCTACGTGATCGACCAACCTCAGGCCCGCGAACTGCTGGCGCGCATCGACGTCCCGCAGATCCTGCGCAAACTGTTTCGCGACCTCGCCGCCGGTCACGCCGTGCAACCGGCGCAGCAGTTGGTGGAGTTCCCGCAGGGCGCTGGCGACTTCATCAATTATCTGGGGGTGCTGGCCGAAGACGGTGTGTACGGGGTCAAGACGTCGCCGTACATCGTCCGCGAACAGGGGCCGCTGGTGACGGCGTGGACCCTGTTGATGTCGATGCAAACCGGTCAGCCGCTGCTGCTGTGCGATGCCGGTGAACTGACCACCGCGCGTACCGCCGCGACCACGGCGGTGGCAGTCGACGCCCTCGCCCCGCTGAATGCTGCGCGACTGACGATCATTGGCAGTGGCAAGGTCGCACAGGCCCATCTGCATTACGTGAAAGGTCTGCGCGACTGGCAGAGCATCAGCGTGTATTCGCCCTCCTTGCTGGCAGACGTTGAAACTCAGGCACAATTGAAAGCCATCGCGCCCGATCTGAAGATTGCCGACAGCCGCGAAGCCGCGCTCGCCGAGGCCGATGTAATCATGCTCTGCACCTCATCCGCCGGCCCGGTGATCGACCCGGCCAGCTTGAGCAAACCGGCGTTGATCACTTCGATCAGCACCAACGCCCCGCGCGCCCATGAAGTGCCGCCGCAGAGCCTCAACGCCATGCAGGTGTTCTGCGATTATCGGCTGACCACGCCGGGCTCGGCCGGTGAGATGCTGATCGCGACCGAGCAGCATGGCTGGGACTCGTCGGCGATTGTCGGTGACCTGGCCGATCTGCTCAGCGAGAAAGTCTCGCGCCCCGGTTACGACCGTCACGTATTTTTCCGCTCAATCGGCTTGGGACTGGAGGACATTGCGCTGGCCAATGCGGTTTATCACTTGACCAACTAACACCACAAATCCCCTGTAGGAGTGAGCCTGCTCGCGATAGCGGTATATCAGTCAACGATAATGTTGAATGTAAAAGCGCTATCGCGAGCAGGCTCACGCCTACAGGAGATCGCGAACTCCTCAATATTGCGTCCACACCGGAGACCTTCATGAGCCAGGCAGACTTCATCATCATCGGCGGCGGGATTGCCGGCGCTTCCACCGGGTTCTGGCTGTCGCCGCACGCCAAAGTGATTGTGCTGGAACGTGAGTCGCACCCGGCCTACCACTCCACCGGACGCTCGGCAGCGATTTACACCGCCGCTTATGGAACGACGCAGGTGCGGGCGCTGACCCTGACCAGCCGGGAGTTTTTCGATCAGCCGCCGAGTGGCTTCTGCGAACATCCATTGCTCACACCGCGCGGCGAAATGACCGTCGATTTCACCGGTGACGCCGCCGAACTGAATAACCAGTACCTCAGCGCCAAGGCCACGGTGCCGGAGATGCAATTGCTCAGTGCTGAAGAAGCCTGCGCCCGCCTGCCGATCCTGCGTCGGGAAAAGGTCCATGGCGCGATCTACGACCCGAACGCCAGCGACATCGACACCGACGCCCTGCATCAGGGTTACCTGCGCGGCATCCGCCGTCACCACGGTGAAGTGCACACCGATTGCGAGGTTCTGGGCCTGAGTCGTGACGCTGACGGCGAATGGCAAGTGCAGACCAACGGCCAGACCTTCAGCGCGCCAGTGGTGATCAACGCCGCCGGTGCCTGGGCCGACCAGATCGGTACGCTGGCCGGCGCCAGACCGCTGGGCCTGCAACCGAAGCGCCGCGCCGCATTCATTTTCGCCGGGCCAAAAGGCGTCGACATCCATCACTGGCCGATGCTGGTCAGCCTCGACGAATCGTTCTACATGAAGCCCGACGCCGGGATGTTTCTCGGCTCGCCAGCGAATGCCGACCCGGTCGAACCGCACGACGTGCAGCCGGAAGAACTGGACATTGCCATGGGCATCTACCAGATAGAAGAAGCCACGACCCTGACCATTCGCCGCCCGACCCGCACCTGGGCCGGGTTGCGCAGCTTTGTCGCCGACGGTGATTTGGTCAGCGGCTTCGATCCACAGGTGCCGGGGCTGTTCTGGGTCGCGGCGCAGGGCGGCTACGGCATTCAGACCTCACCGGCCATGGGCCAGGCCAGCGCGGCATTGGTGCGGGGTCAGCCGCTGCCTGAGGCGCTGCTGCAGGCCGGGCTGAGCAGCGCCATGCTCTCGCCGGCACGCCTTGGCTGAACACCCTCGCGGATGACGCGCCCAACGGATTGCGGCACACTCGCAGCGCCCCCTGTTCACGGGGGCGTTGACGCCGCCTGGAGCTCCACAATCATGACCGCCCCCGAATTCGATCCGGCACTGGATAACTTCCGTGCCGTCGCCGACGCCATCGCCACGCTGTTCTTTCCCCACGCCGAAGTGGTGCTGCACGACCTGCGCACGCAAAAGGTCGACTACATCGCCAACAACCTGTCCAAACGCGAGATCGGCGACGATTCGTCGCTCGAAGACATGCTCAGCGAGGATGTCAGCGACCGTAACATTGGCCCGTATGAAAAACTGAATTGGGACGGCCAGAAGATTCGCAGCCTGAGCACGGTGCTGCGCGACAGCGAAGGCCGGCCGCTGGCCGTGCTGTGCATCAACCTGAATATTTCGCTGTTCGAAAATGCCAAGGCCGCGCTGGACCTGTTCCTGTCGCCGAGCAAACTGATCCCGCAACCGGACTCCCTGTTTCGCGATGACTGGCAGGAACGCATCAACACCTTCCTCCACGCCTGGCTGCGCGAACGTCAGCTGAGCCTGAATCTGCTGACCCGTGACCACAAGCGCGAACTGGTGCTGGCGCTGCACGCCGAGGGTGCGTTCAAGGGCAAGAGCGCCTCGAACTATGTGGCCAATGTGCTGAACATGGGGCGGGCGACGGTGTACAAGCATTTGAAGGAATTGAAGGGCTGAGATTTGCGGTGATTTCTTTGACGCCATCGCGAGCAGGCTCACTCCTACAGGGGAACGCATTCCAAATGTAGGAGTGAGCCTGCTCGCGATAGCGGACTATCAGTCGCCGTAGATATCGGACTTGAAATACTTCTCGGAAATCTTCTGGTACTCGCCACTCGCGCGAATGCCATCGATGGCGCCATTCAACTGGCTGACCAGTTCAGTATTGCCCTTGCGCACCGCAATCCCCGCGCCCTCTCCCACGTATTTCGGGTCCTTCAACTCAGGCCCGACAAATGCGTAACCCTTGCCGCGCGGCATCGACAGGAAATCATTCAACGGAATGGTGTCGGCGAAAATCGCATCGAGGCGCCCCGCCGCCAGGTCCATGTAGATTTCTTCGTTGTTGCTGTAGCGCTTGACGTTGATGCCCTTGGGCTCGAACACCTCGGTGGCATAACGGTCGGTGGTGGTCGCACGCTGCACGCCGACGTTCTTGCCCTTGAGGCTGGCGTATTGATCATCGACCGTGGCGCCTTCCTTCATTACCAGTCGCGACGAGGTGAAGTAATACTTGTGGGTGAAATCCACCGACTTTTTACGGTCCTCATTGATGGTCATCGACGACAGGGCCATGTCGATTTTCTTCACTTTCAGCGACGGAATCAGGCCATCGAACTCACCCTCGACCCACACGCACTTGACCTTCATCTGCGCGCACAGGGCATTGCCGATGTCGTAGTCGAAACCAACGATTTCGCCCTTGTCGGTTTTTGAGGCGAACGGCGGATAGGCGGCTTCGATGCCGATGCGCAGGGTTTGCTCGGCGGCATACACGCTGGTGCACGCCAACAGGCTCAGGGCCAGACCGGTGATGAGGGGGAGTTTCTTCATGTTCGTTCTCTCGCGGGTTGTTGTTGGTTTGGCAAGAAAGAGCTGAAACGGAGGGACATGCCTTTTTTGTACTTATAAATCCATATTGGACTTATAGGTACAAGCCGTCAATCGGGCAGATAGGCAGGATTTTTTTGTATGGCGGATGACGCCATCGCGAGCAGGCTCACTCCTACAGGGGAACGCATTCCAACTGTAGGAGTGAGCCTGCTCGCGATGGCTGACTTGAGGGCGCAACAGGACTTTAATTGTTCCAGCGATCCGCAGCGGCATGATCACTGTCACGCCCTTCGACCCAACGCGGGCCGTCGCTGGTGTTTTCTTTCTTCCAGAACGGCGCGCGGGTTTTCAGGTAGTCCATGACAAAGGCGCAGGCATCGAACGCGGCCTGGCGATGGGCGCTGGCGGCGCCGACAAACACGATCGGCTCACCCGGTTCCAGCGCGCCGATGCGGTGCAACACTTCCAGTTTCAACAACGGCCAGCGCTGCTCGGCCTCGACGGCAATCTTGCCGAGGGCTTTTTCGGTCATGCCCGGGTAGTGTTCGAGGAACATCCCGGCCACCTCCAGCCCGTCATTGAAGTCGCGCACGTAGCCGACAAAACTCACCACCGCGCCGACGCCGACATTGGCCGCGTGCATCGCGTTGACTTCAGCACCGGGATCAAACGCCGTGGACTGCACACGAATCGCCATGCCTCAGCCTCCGGTCACGGTGGGGAAAAACGCCACTTCGTCGCCATCGCTCACCGGCTCGTCGAGCTGGCACAGGTCTTCGTTGCGCGCGCACATCAGGTTCTGTTCGCTCAACACCTCGGCACCGTCACGTTGCACCAGCAGTGCGCGCACGTCATCGACGGTGGCGAAATCGCCTTCGACCTTCACCGAGTCCACGCCCAGCGCTTCACGGTAACGGGCGAAAAACTTCACGGTCAGGTTCATGGCTGCTCCGCCTGGAAATGCCCGCTCTTGCCGCCGACCTTCTCCAGCAGACGCACGCTTTCGATGGTCATGCCGCGGTCCACGGCCTTGCACATATCGTAGATGGTCAAGGCGGCGACGCTGGCGGCGGTCAGCGCTTCCATCTCGACACCGGTCCGCCCGGACAGCTTGCAGCGGGCGACGATGCGCACGCTGTCAGCGCCTTCGGCACTCAGTTCGACCTTGACGCCGGTGAGCATCAGCGGATGGCACAGCGGGATCAGATCACTGGTTTTCTTCGCCGCCTGAATGCCGGCAATGCGCGCCACGGCAAACACATCGCCCTTGGGATGGCCGCCGCTGACGATCATCTGCAGGGTTTCGGGGAGCATGCGCACCAGCGCCTGGGCGGTCGCCTCACGGAACGTCACGGCTTTTTCGGTGACGTCGACCATGTTGGCGCGACCTTGGGAATCGAGATGAGTCAGCACGGGATTACTCCTGATCAGGAGCAGGGATTGTAAACCTGCGGGTCAAATATCTGCGAGTGAGATTACTGTTGCCCCGTAAATCCCCTGTAGGAGTGAGCCTGCTCGCGATAGCGGTGTATCAGTCGACACTCACGCTGAATGTCGCACCGCTATCGCGAGCAGGCTCACTCCTACAATGGCCTTGTGTTTATCCATAAAAAACCGGGCGGCTGTTCGGCCGCCCGGTTTTGTGTGAAGGGTTACAAATGCGATTCGGCGTATTCGGCCAGAATCGAGCGTGGCACGCCCTGCAGGGTGATGTGCACACCGTTCGGGAAGTCCTTGAAGCGTTCGGTCAGGTAGGTCAGCCCGGAGCTGGTCGCGGACAGGTAAGGGGTGTCGATCTGTGCCAGGTTGCCCAGGCACACCACTTTGGAACCGGCGCCGGCGCGGGTGATGATGGTTTTCATCTGGTGCGGCGTGAGGTTCTGACATTCGTCGATCAGGATCAGGCTCTGCTGGAAGCTGCGACCGCGAATGTAGTTGAGCGATTTGAACTGCAACGGCACTTTGCTGAGGATGTAGTCGACGCTGCCATGGGTGTTTTCGTCATCCATGTGCAAGGCTTCGAGGTTGTCGGTGATGGCGCCCAGCCAAGGCTCCATTTTTTCCGCTTCGGTGCCGGGCAGGAAGCCGATTTCCTGGTCCAGGCCCTGCACGCTGCGGGTGGCGATGATACGGCGATAACGCTTGCTGACCATGGTCTGCTCGATGGCAGCGGCCAGCGCCAGAATGGTTTTACCCGAACCGGCCGCACCCGACAGGTTGACCAGATGGATGTCCGGATCCAGCAGCGCATACAGCGCCAGACTCTGATAGATGTCCCGTGGCTTGAGGCCCCAGGCTTCCTGGTGCAGCAACGGTTCCTGATGCAGATCGAGGATCAGCAGCTTGTCTTCCTGGATTTCCTTGATCCAGCCGACGAAGCCTTGTTCGTCAATGATGAACTCGTTGATGTGCACCGCCGGCAGGTTGTCGATCAGTTGCACCTGGTGCCAGGTGCGGCCGTGATCCTGGCGGGTTTCGACCTTGCTCACGCGGTCCCAGAAGGAACCGGTCATGTTGTGGTAACCGTTGGGCAGCAGGGACACGTCGTCGACCAACTGGTCGGTGCTGTAGTCCTCGGCCGCGATCCCGCAGGCGCGCGCCTTGAGGCGCATGTTGATGTCTTTGGTGACCAGCACGACCGCCTTCTGCGGATCACGGGTGTGCAGGTCGATCAGTTGGTTGATGATTTTGTTGTCGTTCAGGTGCTCGGGCAGAATCAGGTTCGACTCGGCCTGCTTGCTCATCAGAATTGACAGCAAGCCCTTCGGCCCGCCCTTGCCGCGCTGGATCGGCACACCCAGCTCGACGTCCTCGGGGGAGGCATCGCCCAGGGTCTTGTCGATCAGCCGGATCGCCTGGCGGCATTCGGCAGCAACGCTGTGATGCCCGCTCTTGAGCTTGTCCAGCTCTTCGAGCACGGTCATCGGGATCGCGACGTGGTGTTCTTCGAAATTCAGCAGGGCATTTGGATCGTGAATCAATACGTTGGTATCGAGTACATAAAGGATTGGCTGGTTGGAAGAAGGGCTACGTCCGTGATCATCCATACTCGGTCACCTTTGTGGGAGCCATTCGACGCAATACCTGGGCGGTGCTGCGCCTCGAAGTGACTGCCGAATTCATCCGCGAGGGCCCGGATGAACTGCACACAAAGTGGGTCTTGGAAGACGCCACCTGTGTTGCAGGTTTCGGCGGTCTGTCTTCGTAATACTCCAAAACCCATGACATAAAAAAGCACTTTGACGGTTTTTTTAAGTTTATTTTGCAGAGTGACGAAAAGCCCTTGGCGGACCGTTCAGACCCCGCTAAAGTCGGAAGTCCGCCTGCATCGAATTCTCAAACAAAATCGCCCCAAACCCAATGTTTCCGGGCTTTTTCCGTTTATCAGCGAAACGCGTCCTGACAATCCTCCCAACCGATTCCGCTTTGCGCGGTTTGCGTGATCAGCCACGGCAACGCGGTCTTCACCGCATCCTGTTTCATGTTGAAATTGATCACCCCGTGACGCCACAACAGCATCAGGGTCAGCACCCGCTGCGCGCTCGGTGCGCCCTTGAGCTTGCCCGCGCCGTCCTGGGCATCGATGTCCCACAGCGCCACTTGCAGGCCCTGATTGCGCAAGAAACTGCCGGCATCACTGCGCCGTTGCCCGTCCGGCGGCCGGAACAGCGGCACGTAGTTTTCCGGCAGCTTGTTCTTCACCAGATCGCTGCTGCGGCGCACCGAGTCCTGCCAGTCCTGCCAATGGCTGTGAGAGCGGAATTCCCAGCCCTGGACACCGACGCACTGTTTGGAGAACGCCGACTGCAGGTTGTTCACCGAGCGATCCGCCAGCCGCGTCTGCACATCCTTGCCCAACAGGAAGAAGGTGCCGCTGAGGTTGGATTTGCGCAGGTACTCGGCGATCCAGTCGGTGTTGTCCGGCTGCAGATTGGCGGCACTGTCGAAACTCAGCAAAAACAGCCGATCGTGCATCTCGTCGCCGTTGCGCTCGTAGTCACCAAAACGATCGATTTCACTGCTGGTCTGCGGCGACAGCGCCGCCTTGCGCATCAACTCGTCCAGGTATTGCAAATGAAACAGCCGGCTCGGCTCGGCCCACTTGGTGTAATAGCTGTCGTCGCTGACCGCGAACTTGGCGGCCTGCTCACGCAGGGTCGGCAAGTCTTCGACGAGGAAGCAGAACGAAGCATCCTGGTCGCAGCTTTGCTGGGCGAAGTTGTAGTTGGCCAACAGACGTTCCCACAACCGCTGACGCAGGCTGTTGATCGCGTCGACATTGACCGTGCGCAGCCCCAGACGCTGAGCCAGCGCGGCCTCGTCCAGCGCCTCGGTGCCGAGCAGGCCACGGGCGAACATGAGGATTTCCGCGCGGGACGCGACGTCGAACAGCGTCGGGCTGCCGAGCTGCTCCGGCCAGGTACTGCGATCCAGCGTCGCCGCGTCACCCGGTGCCGCCATGGCACCGCAGCTCAACAGCCACGCGGTGAAAAAAAGAACAATGCGCAAAGGGGTGTCTCCATAACCAAACCCGCGCGGCACTATAGCTGATAAGCCACAACGCCGACCCCTGTAGGAGTGAGCCTGCTCGCGATAGCGGTCTGACATTCAACATTGTGGTGACTGATCTATCGCTATCGCGAGCAGGCTCACTCCTACAGGGATCGCGGCAGGCCGTCGATCACCTATCACGCTCATAGCTGGAGTCAACCCGGCCAACCCCCTAGAATCGCCTCCACGATTAAAGGAGACGACTTCATGCTGATGGTGATTTCCCCCGCCAAGACCCTCGATTACGAAACACCGCCGGCGACCCAGCGCTTCACCCAGCCGCAATACCTGGACCATTCCCAGGAGCTGATCCAGCAACTGCGCGAACTGAGCCCGGCGCAAATCAGCGAACTGATGCACGTGTCCGACAAGATCGGCGGCCTCAACGCCGCTCGTTTCGGCAGCTGGACGCCCGCCTTCACTCCGGAAAACGCCAAGCAGGCCCTGCTCGCGTTCAAAGGTGACGTGTACACCGGTCTCGACGCGCAATCGTTCAGCGAGGCCCAGTTCGACTACGCGCAACAGCACCTGCGCATGCTCTCCGGCCTCTATGGCCTGCTGCGTCCACTGGACTTGATGCAACCCTATCGCCTGGAAATGGGCACCAAACTGGCCAACGCCCGTGGCAAGGACCTGTACGCCTTCTGGGGCACGCGCATCAGCGAATGGCTCAACGAAGCGCTCGCCGAGCAAGGCGATGACGTGCTGCTGAACCTGGCCTCCAACGAGTACTTTTCGGCGGTCAAGCGCAACGCACTGAACGCGCGGATCATCAACACCGAGTTCAAGGACCTGAAGAACGGCCAGTACAAGATCATCAGCTTCTACGCGAAGAAGGCCCGAGGCCTGATGAGCCGTTTCGTGATTCAGGAGCAGATCAACGATCCGGCTGCCCTCAAACAGTTCGATGTGCAGGGTTATCGCTACAGCGCCGAACAGTCCAAACCGGACAATCTGGTGTTTCTGCGCGACCACGCCCCTGAATAAAGCATGCCCATTGCACGACTCTTTCTATAAAGAGTCGTGCAGCTCGCACGACGTCAAAAATCCCCCGCTACATTTCGCCGATTTATTGGCGCCATAAAACCGACCTCCCCAATTCTAATTTTAGTTTCACTCGACAGCCGCACTTTTTTTCAGTAGTGGCACGTAAAATTTTTTACGGTAGTGGCACAAAACTATCTAGCTCGATTACGCACCGATTAATAAAGGCCCAAATCGAAAGTGCTATCAAATTGAGACCAGTGCCATCTTTGGCAATATTTCAAAAAATTTCAGATTTCGCGATGAGTGGGTAGGAACTATGTCCAAATGCATAGCTCATACCACCGGTAACGATTCTCACCGAGTTTGTACGAGATAACTTACGCAGAGCGGAGAACCATGTAACCAAGTTGTCACAGCAACTTGCCTAGATGGTTCACTCATCTGATGAACTAGCGATGGATAGGTGATACGCACCAGAAACATCCTCTACAAGGCCGAGGCTGCGCCCCTGTAAACGTGCTCGCCTGAGCACCCAACCGCTTGATCTACGGGCTTTTCGCCCGACATCAGGTGGACTGAACACATGCACAAGAGTCTTTCTACAAGATGATCGGCTGCATAACAGGGCAAGCAATAACAATCAGGCCTAGTTGCGCACATCTTGAGTGCACTTATTTAGACACTCGGAACTTAGTATGCCTGCACACGGCATTGTGGCGCCTGTTTGCCGCACTTTCGAGTGCACTATGACCGCTGAACACCATTAACTCCGGCCATCTAATGGCCTGATAAAACACAGAGGTAATTGCGATGCGCATCAGCATATTTGGTTTGGGTTACGTTGGCGCAGTGTGTGCCGGTTGCCTGTCTGCACGGGGCCATGACGTGATTGGCGTCGATGTTGCCAAAGACAAGATCGACATGATCAACGCCGGCAAGTCGCCGATTGTTGAACCAGGTCTGGGCGAACTTCTGGCCCAGGGTATCGAGACCGGTCGTCTGCGCGGTACCACCAACTTCGCCGAGGCGATTCGTGACACCGACCTGTCGATGATCTGCGTCGGTACACCGAGCAAGAAGAACGGCGACCTGGAACTGAACTACATCGAGGCCGTGTGCCGCGAGATCGGTTTCGTGCTGCGTGAAAAAACCACCCGCCACACCATCGTGGTCCGCAGCACCGTGCTGCCGGGCACCGTCGCCAACGTGGTGATCCCAATCCTCGAAGACTGCTCGGGCAAGAAGGCCGGCGTCGACTTCGGCGTCGCGGTCAACCCGGAATTCCTGCGCGAGTCCACCGCGATCAAGGACTACGACCTGCCACCGATGACCGTCATCGGCGAGTTCGACAAGGCTTCGGGCGACGTTCTGCAATCGCTGTACGAAGAGCTCGACGCACCGATCATCCGCAAGGACATCGCCGTCGCCGAGATGATCAAGTACACCTGCAACGTCTGGCACGCGACCAAAGTGACCTTCGCCAACGAGATCGGCAACATCGCCAAAGCGGTCGGCGTCGATGGCCGTGAAGTGATGGACGTGGTCTGCCAGGACAAGACCCTCAACCTGTCCCAGTACTACATGCGCCCGGGCTTCGCCTTCGGCGGTTCGTGCCTGCCCAAAGACGTGCGCGCCCTGACCTACCGTGCCGGTTCGCTGGACGTCGAAGCACCGCTGCTCAACTCGCTGATGCGCAGTAACGAATCGCAAGTGCAGAACGCCTTCGACATCGTTGAAAGCCACGACAAACGCAAAGTCGCCCTGCTCGGTCTGAGCTTCAAGGCCGGTACCGATGACCTGCGCGAAAGCCCGCTGGTGGAACTGGCCGAAATGCTGATCGGCAAGGGCTACGACCTGAGCATCTACGACAGCAACGTCGAGTACGCCCGTGTCCACGGCGCGAACAAGGACTACATCGAGTCAAAGATTCCGCACGTGTCGTCCCTGCTCAACTCGGACTTCGATTCGGTGATCAATAACTCCGACGTGATCATCCTCGGCAACCGCGACGAGAAATTCCGCTCGCTGGCCCAGGAAGCACCGCAAGGCAAACAGGTCATCGACCTGGTCGGCTTCATGGCCAAAGCCACCAACGCCGGTACGCGCACCGAAGGCATTTGCTGGTAAAGCAGCCCTGTAGGAGCTGTCGAGTGAAACGAGGCTGCGATCTTTTCGGGAACACCAAAATCCCAAGCGAAAGATCAAAAGATCGCAGCCTTCGGCAGCTCCTACATGTCCTTGCAAGTTTTTGTAAGCCTGCCTTAACCCCATCGGGCCCGGCCCGAGATCGAGACGGATGCAGATTATGCACAGGCTAAAGCACGGCCTACTTCAGGCCGCCGGTTGGCTGTTTTACCTCAGTTTGTTGATGGGCCTGGCCTTGATGCTGCCCACGTCCACATTCGACTCCGAGTCGAAGGACTTCATTTTCCTGATTGGCGCCGTGGGTATCTGGCGCTATTCGATGGGTGCTACGCACTTTGTGCGCGGCATGATTTTTCTCTACATCGTCTACCCGCATCTGCGCCGCAAAGTGCGCAAGCTGGGTAAAGCGGCGGACCCGTCGCATGTGTTTCTGATGGTCACCAGTTTCCGTATCGACGCGCTGACTACGGCGCAGGTCTACAGCTCGGTGATCCGCGAAGCCATCGACTGCGAACTGCCGACCACCGTGGTCTGCTCGATCGTCGAAATGTCCGATGAGCTGCTGGTCAAGGCGCTGTGGGCGCGGATGAATCCGCCAGACCGGGTCAAGCTCGACTTCGTGCGCATTCCCGGCACCGGCAAGCGCGATGGCCTGGCTTATGGTTTCCGGGCGATCTCCCGTCACCTGCCGGACGACCGCGCGGTGGTCGCCGTGATCGACGGCGACACCGTGCTCGGCGAAGGCACCGTGCGCAAGACCGTGCCGTGGTTCCAGCTGTTCGGCAACGTCGGCGGCCTGACCACCAACGAGTTCTGCGAAGTGCGCGGCGGCTACATCATGAGCGAATGGCACAAGCTGCGTTTCGCCCAGCGCCACATCAACATGTGCTCGATGGCCCTGTCCAAGCGCGTACTGACCATGACCGGTCGTATGTCGGTGTTCCGTGCCACCGTGGTGACAGACCCGGAATTCATCGCCGACGTCGAAAGCGACTCGCTGCAACACTGGCGCCTGGGCCGTTTCAAGTTCCTCACCGGCGACGACAAGTCGAGCTGGTTCAGCCTGATGCGCCTGGGTTACGACACCTTTTACGTGCCGGACGCGGCGATCAACACCGTTGAACACCCGCCGGAAAAGAGCTTCATCAAGGCCAGCCGCAAACTGATGTTCCGCTGGTACGGCAACAACCTGCGCCAGAACTCGCGAGCGCTGGGCCTGGGTGTGAAACGCCTCGGCGCCTTCACCTCGGTGGTGCTGTTCGACCAGCGCGTATCGATGTGGACGTCCTTGCTGGGCCTGACCGTGGCCATCATCGCCAGCTTCAAGTACGGCGGCGCGTTCATCCTCGCCTACCTGCTGTGGATCGGCATCACCCGGCTGATTCTGACCCTGCTGCTGTCGTGCTCCGGTCACCGGATCGGCCCGGCTTACCCGGTGATCCTCTATTACAACCAGATCGTCGGTGCGCTGGTGAAGATCTACGTGTTCTTCCGCCTCGACCAACAATCCTGGACTCGCCAACCCACTTCCCTGACCCGTGATCTCGCCAGCTTTCAACGTTGGTTCAACACCTGGTCGTCTCGGACCATGACCTTCTCCGCCGGCAGCATTTTCGTCGCCGTGCTGCTGATGATGGTCTGACCCGCCCCTATTGAATTAACAAGGAAATCGCCCCTATGAATACCGCCGTCAACGCCAACGTAGTGCATGAATCCGAAGCCCAGCGCCAACACGCCCGCGTGAAAATCCCGGCCAAACTGCGCTTCTTCGGCCCTGACCGGACGCCAGTCGAAGCCCGGGTCCTGGACCTGTCCGCCGGCGGCCTGGCGTTCAACGCCGGGCAGATGCCGCTGACCCTCGGCGAGGTGTACAAGGCACGCCTGCAGTTCGTGATCGACAACCTCGGCCTGGCCATGGACGTCGAGCTGCAAGTGCGCTCCTACGACCGCCAGACCGGCCGCGCCGGTTGCCAGTTCCAGAACCTGGAGCCACAGGACATCTCGACCCTGCGTCACCTGATCACCTCGCACCTGGCCGGCGACATCGTCAGCATGGGTGAAGTGCTGGCGACCCTGCAGCGCGACAACTTCACCAAGGCGCGCAAGGTCAAGGACGGCGGCAGCGGCATGACCCCGTTCGGGCGTCTGAAAGCGGTGACCTTCAGTGCCGGGATTTTCGCCGTCGGCTTGCTGGCCTTCGGGTTTGTCGCCAAATCGGTATACGGCATGTACTTCGTCAGCCACGCGCAGGCCGGTCTGGTCAGCGTACCGGGGATGAACATCACCATGCCGCGCGACGGCACCGTGCAGAGCCTGGTCAAGTCCGACGGCGTGGCGGCCAAAGGCGCCCCGCTGGCGACCTTCAGCACCAGCATGCTCGATGTGCTCAAGGGTCATCTGGACGAAGATCAACTGTCGCCGGCCAAGGTTGAAGAACTGTTCGGCAAACAGATGACCGGCACCCTGACCTCCCCTTGCGATTGCACCGTGGCCCAGCAACTGGTGGCGGACGGGCAGTACGCGAGCAAGGGCGACGTGATCTTCACCCTGGTACCGCGCAACACCCAGGCCACCGTCGATGCACGCTTCTCCTATCGCCAGTTCGGCGACGTGCGTCCAGGCACACCCGTCAGCTTCCAGATCGCCGGCGAAGACCAGACCCGCACCGGCAAGGTCGTCAGCAGCACCAGCCTGAAAAGCGCCGACCTGTCCTCCGACATCCGCGTACAGATCCAGCCGGACGAGCCGCTGGACAGCCGCTTCGCCGGCCGCCCGGTGGAAGTGAACAGCGACCGTGGCCCGAACCTGAACTGGCTGATCGACAAAGCCACGGCTGCCGGTCTTTAAGTCGAGGACATGCCTGTGACTACTCATATCTTCAACACACCGCCGACCCTGTGGGAGCGAGCCTGCTCGCGATGGGAGCGCCGCGGTTTGTCTGATGTACCGAGTTGCCTGAATCGCGAGCAGGCTCACTCCTACATGGGAACAGTGTGTGCCTTGGCATTGGCAGTTAGTCTGGCCGGTTGCGCCGGCCTGCCCGACCAGCGTCTGGCCAACGAAGCGCTCAAGCGTGGCGACACCGCCACCGCCGCGCAGAACTACCGGGCGCTGGCGGACCTGGGTTACAGCGAAGCGCAAGTCGGCCTCGCCGATATCCAGGTCGACAGCCGCGACCCCGAGCAGATCAAGCAGGCCGAGGCGACCTACCGCGCTGCCGCCGATGTTTCGCCACGGGCCCAGGCCCGTCTCGGGCGCCTGCTGGTGGCCAAGCCGGGTTCCACCGAGGCTGAGCATCACGAAGCCGAAAGCCTGCTGAAAAAGGCCGCCGCCCATGGCGAAGGCAATACGTTGATCCCGCTGGCGATGCTGTACCTGCAATACCCGCACAGCTTCCCCAACATCAACGCCCAGCAGCAGATCGATCAGTGGCGCAAATCCGGTTACCCGGAAGCGGGTCTGGCGCAGGTGCTGCTGTATCGCACCCAGGGCACTTACGACCAGCATCTGGATGACGTGGAAAAGATCTGCAAAGCCGCGCTCAACAGCACCGACATCTGCTACGTCGAACTGGCCACGGTCTATCAGAAACGTGCCCAGCCGGAGCAACAGGCCGAGCTGATCAAGCAGATGCAGGCCGGTTACAGCCGTGGCACGGTCAGCGCGCAGCGCGTCGATTCGGTGGCCCGCGTGCTGGCCGATGCGACCCTGGGCAAGACCGACGAGAAGACCGCGCAAGCGCTGCTTGAACCGATCGCCCCGGGCTACCCGGCGTCGTGGGTGACCCTCGCGCAACTGCTCTACGACTTCCCGGAACTGGGTGACGTCGATCAGATGATGCAGTACCTGGACAATGGCCGCGCCGCCGATCAGCCGCGCGCCGAACTGTTGCTGGGCAAGCTCTACTACGAAGGCAAACTGGTCCCGGCCGACGCGAAAGTCGCCGAAGAACACTTCCAGAAAGCCGTTGGCCGCGAAGTCGCCGCCGACTACTACCTCGGCCAGATCTACCGCCGTGGTTACCTGGGCAAGGTCTATCCGCAGAAAGCGCTCGACCATCTGCTGACCGCCGCGCGCAACGGCCAGAACAGCGCCGATTTCGCCATTGCCCAACTGTTTTCCCAAGGCAAGGGCACCCAGCCCGACCCGCTCAACGCCTACGTGTTCAGCCAGTTGGCCAAGGCGCAGAACACCCCGCAAGCCGATGAACTGGCGACCACCCTCGCAGCGCAATTGCCGCCCGAGCGTCTGGCCGAAGCCCAGCGCCTGCTGCAACAGGAACAGGCCAGCCGTGGCGCCCTGAACCAGAACACGCTGCAACTGCACGCCCTGCAAGAAGAAGACGGCGAGGAATCCCTATGAAGTTGAATCCCTTTGTGAAGGCCGGCATTGGCCTCACCTTCGCGCTGATCTGGTCTTGCCCGACACTGGCCGCGATGACTGAAAGCAAAAACTTCGGCCTGGAAGTGAAAATCACCGGCCAGTCCGAAGACGACCGCGACCTCGGCACCGCCCCCGGTGGCGACGTCAACGGTGTGGGCCTGGACCTGCGTCCGTGGGTCTACGGCGAAAGCGGCGCGTGGAGCGCCTACGCCATGGGCCAGGCCGTGACCTCGACCGACATCATCGAGACCGACACCCTGCAGCAGTCCGACACCGACGGCACCCAGACCACCGACAACGGTGATCGCAAGACCAAGAAAAACTACCTGGCGATGCGCGAGTTCTGGGTCGGCTACAGCGGCCTCACGCCTTACCCGGGCGAGATGCTCAAGTTCGGTCGCCAGCGTCTGCGCAACGACGACGGCCAGTGGCGCGACACCAACATCGAAGCGCTGAACTGGACCTTCGACACCACCCTGTTGCGCGCCAACGTCGGTGTGGCCGAACGCTTCAGCGAATACCGCACCGACCTCAAAGAGCTGGCGCCGAAAGACAAGGATCGCCTGCACGCCTACGCCGACGCCGCTTACCAATGGACGCCGGGGCAATGGGTCGGCATTCGCGGCCACCACACCCACGATGACGGCAAACTCGATTACGCCGAACCGGGTGTGCCCCGCGACTCGCTCGACAAGACCCAGAACGGTGACATCAGCTGGCTCGGCCTGACCGCCGACAGCGACGCCTACAACTGGCGCAACACCAACACCGTCAACTACTGGGGCAGCATCACCGGCATGAGCGGCGACCGCGACTCGGTCAACCCGCTGAACTCAGACGGCAGCGCCCCGGCACAAGCCAAGCGCAGCGACGACATCAACGGCTGGGCCACCGACCTCGGCGTGCGCCTGCGCCTCGATCCGCAGTGGCAGGTCGGTGCGGCGTATGCCCGCGCCAGCGCCGATTACCAACAGAACGGTCTGGAGAGCAACCGCTCCAACTACACCGGTACGCGCTCGCGAGTGCACCGTTTTGGCGAAGCGTTCCGTGGCGAGATGAGCAACATGCAGACCGCCACCCTGTTCGGTTCGTGGATGCTCAACGACCAGTACGACGCCAGCCTGATCTACCACAAGTTCTGGCGCGTGGACGGCAACAAGCCGGTGGGCAGCAACGGCATCAACGCCGTGGAAAACAACACCGACGACGTTACTGGCGCGATCCTCTCCAGCACCTCGCTGCCGCTGCAGGATGGCAACAAGGACCTGGGGCAGGAGATGGACCTGGTGGTCACCAAATACTTCAAGCAAGGCCTGTTGCCGGCGGCGTTGAGCCAGTCGATCGACGAGCCTTCGGCGCTGGTGCGCTTCCGTGGCGGCGTGTTCAAGCCGGGTGATGCCTATGGCAGCCAGGTTGATTCGTACATGCACCGCGCGTTCATCGACGTGATCTGGCGCTTCTGATGCAAACCGCCAAGGGAGTGCCCGACATGCACCATGCAAGGAAAGGCTCGCTCAGCCTGTTGGCCGGCGCCATGCTGCTGGCCTCCGCTGGCGCCTTCGCCACGGTGGAGCCGGCTGTGCCTCAACAGGGCAAACCGGTGACCACCGCCAAAGAGCTGCAACAAGCCAAGACCTACACCGTCAGCAGCGCGCCGACCGAGGCGCTGGAACTGGCCAAGCCGAAACTGCCTGACCTGTCCGGCTTCACCGCCGAGGCCGCCGCCGCGAAGATCAACCGCAGTAAAGCGGGCAAGATCAGCGTGCGCCGGATGATGCAGGAAGACGCCCTGAAGGACTTCATCGGCGGCGATAACAAGATGGCCGAATGGGTGGTGCGTCAGCACGGCATCCCGCAGGCGATCTTCGTTGACGACGGCTATATGAACCTCAAGGATCTGGCGCAGAAACTGCCCAAGCAGTACTTCAGCGAAACCTCGCCGGGCGTGTACCTGGCGAAGCTGCCGATCGTGGTCGGCCGCAAAGGCATCCTCGAAATCGACGGCCAGACCCAGGAGTTGCGTCTGTCGCAAGAGGCCGGTTCGTTCCTGGTCAACGACGGACAGTTGTTCGTGCGTGACACCAAGGTCACCGGCTGGCGCGAGAAGGACAATGGCCCGGCAACCTTCCGTTCGCCGAAGGAATTCCGGCCGTTCCTGCTGGCCTGGGGGGGCACCGAGACCTACATCGTCAACAGCAAGATGGCCAGCTTCGGCTACGCCAACAGTAAGTCGTACGGGGTGAGTATTTCCCAGTACACGCCAAACATGGCCAAGGTCCTCAAGCGTCCCGAGCCGACCGGCTGGATCGTCGGCTCCGAGTTCTCCGACATGTGGTACGGCTTCTATTGCTACGAGACCCGCGACTTCGTGGTCAAGGGCAACACCTACAAGGACAACATCGTCTACGGCATCGACCCGCATGACCGTTCCCACGGTCTGATCATTGCCGAGAACACCGTCCACGGTACGAAGAAGAAGCACGGGATCATTATTTCCCGTGAGGTCAACGACAGCTTCATCTTCAACAACAAGAGCTTCGACAACCACCTCTCGGGCCTGGTGATCGACCGTAACAGCGTCAACAACATCATTGCCTACAACGAGATCTACAAGAACCACACCGACGGCATCACCCTCTACGAGTCTGCCGACAACCTGCTGTGGGGCAACAAGGTCATCAGCAACAAGCGCCACGGCATCCGCATTCGTAACAGCGTGAACATCCGCCTCTACGAAAACGTCGCCATGGCCAACGGTTTGACCGGCGTCTACGGCCACATCAAAGACCTGACCGACACCGACCGTGACATCAAGCTTGACCCGTTCGACGCCCAGGTCTCGTTGATCGTCGTCGGCGGTGAACTGGCGGCCAACGGCAGCGGCCCGCTGTCGATCGATTCGCCCTTGAGTGTCGAGTTGTATCGCGTGTCGATGCTGGCGCCGACCAAATCCAGCGGCATCAGCTTCAACGGCATCCTCGGCGAGCGCCAGGATGAAATTCTCGACCTGCTGGTGCGCCAGCAGAAAGCCGTGCTGATCGACCCTGTCGAACGCCAGACCGAACTGCAGGACTGAGGATAATTTTATGCACCCACACTTGATCAGATTACTCAGCCTGTCGGCCCTGACCGTGGGCATTCTCGCGGCCAGCAACGGCGCCCGCGCCGATGAAGGCGCCGCCGCCACCCCGCCGAAGTTCAGCGCCGAACCGTGCTGCAACCTGTGCCCGGCCGCGCATGACGCGAAGAACTACACCACGCGCTATCAGCAGAACTTCACCACCCTGGTGCAGGCGCAGGGCGACTGGCTGTTCCGCACCCAGGAAGATTTGCGCACCGAGTTCAACACCACGCCGGCCGGCTACAAACGCCTGCAACAGCTGCACGATGCGTTCAAGGCCAAAGGCGTCGAGCTGGTGATCGTTTATCAGCCGACCCGTGGCCTGGTGAACCGCAACAAGCTCAACCCGGCCGAAAAAGCCGCGTTCGATTACGAGAAAGCGCTGGGCAACTACAAGACCATGCTCGGCCGTTTCGCCAAGATGGGTTACGTGGTGCCGGACCTGTCGCCGCTGACCAACGAATCGCTGCCGGACACCCTGCCCGCGCACGATTTCTACTTCCGCGGCGACCAGCACTGGACCCCGTACGGCGCCCAGCGCACGGCGAAAATCGTCGCCGAGAAGGTCAAGCAGATCCCGGCCTTCGCCGACATTCCCAAGCGTGAATTCGAAACCAAGCGCACCGGACGCATGGGCAAGACCGGCACCCTGCACAACATGGCCGGACAACTGTGCGGCACCAGTTACGCAATCCAGTACATGGACCAGTTCACCACCGAGCCGAAAGGCGAAGCCGGTGACGGCGACCTGTTCGGCGATTCCGGCAACCCGCAAATTACCCTCGTCGGGACCTCGCACAGCGGCAAGAACTACAACTTCGCCGGCTTCCTCGAAGAAGCCATTGGCGCCGACATTCTCAATGTCGCGTTCCCCGGCGGTGGTCTGGAAGGTTCGATGCTGCAGTACCTGGGCAGCGACGAATTCCAGAAAACGCCACCGAAGATTCTCATCTGGGAATTCTCGCCGCTGTACCGCCTCGACCAGGAGACCATCTACCGCCAGATGATGTCGCTGCTCGATAACGGCTGCGAAGGCAAAGACACGCAAATGTCCGCCAGCACCACGCTCAAGCCTGGCGGCAAACAGGAACTGCTGGTCAACAGCAAAAACCTGAACCTGCAGAACAGCAGCCATCAGGTCGACATCCGCTTCGCCGACCCTTCGGTGAAAACCCTGCAAGCCACCCTCTGGTACATGAACGGTCGCCACGAGGACATCAAGATCGAGAAACCGGAAACCTCCGACACCGACGGTCGTTTCGCCTTTGAGTTGCGCACGGACGAAGACTGGGCCTCGCAAAACCTGCTGGCAGTCGAAGTCCAGGGCCCGGAAGCGGGCACCGCGCCACAAAAAGTCGAAGCGAAAATCTGCAAACGCAACGTATTCCCGGGCGCTGGGCCACAAACCGCTCAGGTCGGGCAATGAGGTCTGCTATGCGAAATCCGAAATTGAAATCTTTATTGGCGCCCACCCTGTTGAGCCTGGCGATGTTCGCCGGCGCCACGCAGGCCGCCGCGCCACTGCGTCCACCACAGGGCTACTTCGCCCCGGTGGATAAATTCAAGACCGGCGACAAGAGCGAAGGCTGCGACGCGATGCCGGCGCCGTACACCGGGCCGCTGCAGTTTCGCAGCAAATACGAAGGTTCGGACAAGGCCCGCGCGACGCTGAACGTGCAGTCGGAAAAAGCCTTCCGCGACACCACCAAAGACATCACCACCCTGGAACGCGGCACCGCTAAACGGGTGATGCAGTTCATGCGCGACGGTCGCCCGGAGCAGCTCGACTGCACGCTCAACTGGTTGACCGCGTGGGCCAAGGCCGACGCGCTGATGTCGAAAGACTTCAACCACACCGGCAAGTCGATGCGCAAATGGGCGCTGGGCAGCATGGCCTCGTCCTACATTCGCCTGAAATTCTCCGACTCGCATCCGCTGGCGGCGCATCAGCAAGAGGCGCAGCAGATCGAGGCGTGGTTCAGCAAGATGGCCGATCAGGTGGTCAGCGACTGGGACAACCTACCGCTGGAAAAAACCAACAACCACTCCTACTGGGCTGCCTGGTCGGTGATGGCAACGTCGGTCGCGACCAACCGTCGCGACCTGTTCGACTGGGCCGTGAAGGAATACAAGGTCGGGGTCAATCAAGTCGACGCCGACGGTTTCCTGCCCAACGAGCTCAAGCGTCAGCAACGCGCCCTCGCCTACCACAACTACGCCCTGCCGCCGCTGGCGATGATCGCCAGCTTCGCCCAGGTCAACGGTGTCGATCTGCGTCAGGAAAACAACAGCGCGCTGAAGCGCCTGGGTGATCGGGTTCTGGCCGGGGTGAAAGACCCGGATGCATTCGAGAAGAAGAACGGCAAAGAACAGGACATGACCGACCTCAAAGAGGACATGAAATTCTCCTGGCTCGAACCGTTCTGCACGCTCTACACCTGCCCGCCGGATGTCATCGAGAAGAAGCGCGGCATGCAGCCGTTCAAGACCTTCCGCCTCGGTGGCGACCTGACCAAGGTCTATGACCCGGCGCATGAGAAGGGCAATAAAGGTTCGTAAGGCTGACGATATTCCCCTGTGGCGAGGGAGCTTGCTCCCGCTCGGCTGCGAAGCAGTCGTAACCCCGTGAACACGGATTGACTGACCCACCGTGTGATCAGGTTTTCAGGGGCGCTTCGCACCCCAGCGGGAGCAAGCTCCCTCGCCACAGGCAAGTGCGCAGCATGCAATACAACCACCCGTTTTTCGTGGGGGGTTTGGGGGGGCTTTGGCCCTTGACTGTTGGTTCAAACATGGAGAGATCGGGATGGTATTTTCATCCAACGTGTTCCTGTTTCTGTTCTTGCCGATCTTTCTCGGCTTGTACTACTTGAGCGGGCAACGCTATCGCAACCTGCTGCTGCTGATCGCCAGCTACGTGTTCTACGCCTGGTGGCGGGTGGACTTCCTGGCGCTGTTCGCCGGTGTCACCCTGTGGAACTACTGGATCGGCCTGAAAGTCGGTGCCGCCGGCGTGCGCACCAAACCGGCCCAGCGCTGGCTGCTGCTCGGTGTGGCGGTCGACCTGTGCATCCTCGGCTACTTCAAGTACGCCAACTTCGGTGTGGACAGCATCAACGCGATCATGACCTCGTTCGGTCTGGAGCCGTTCATCCTGACGCACGTGCTGTTGCCGATCGGCATCTCGTTCTACATTTTCGAGTCGATCAGCTACATCATCGACGTCTATCGCGGCGACACCCCGGCCACCCGTAACCTGATCGACTTCGCGGCGTTCGTGGCGATCTTCCCGCACCTGATTGCCGGCCCGGTTCTGCGTTTCCGCGACCTCGCCGACCAGTTCAACAACCGCACCCACACCCTCGACAAGTTCTCCGAAGGTTGCACGCGGTTCATGCAGGGTTTCATCAAGAAGGTCTTCATCGCCGACACCCTCGCGGTGGTCGCCGATCACTGCTTCGCCCTGCAAAACCCGACCACGGGTGATGCCTGGCTCGGTGCACTGGCCTACACCGCGCAGCTGTATTTCGACTTCTCCGGTTACAGCGACATGGCCATCGGTCTGGGCTTGATGATGGGTTTCCGCTTCATGGAAAACTTCAAGCAGCCGTACATCAGCCAGTCGATCACCGAGTTCTGGCGCCGCTGGCACATCAGCCTGTCGACCTGGCTGCGTGACTACCTGTACATCACCCTCGGCGGTAACCGCAAAGGCACGCTGATGACCTATCGCAACCTGTTCCTGACCATGCTCCTCGGCGGTCTGTGGCACGGTGCGAACATCACTTACATCGTCTGGGGCGCCTGGCACGGCATGTGGCTGGCGATCGAAAAAATGCTCGGCATCAACACCTCGCCGCGCAGCCTCAACCCGATCCGCTGGGCGCTGACCTTCCTGCTGGTGGTCATGGGCTGGGTAATTTTCCGTGCCGAAAACCTGCACGTCGCCGGTCGCATGTACGGCGCAATGTTCAGCTTCAGCGACTGGTCGCTGTCGGAACTCAACCGCGCCAGCCTCACCGGTCTGCAAGTGGCAACCCTGGTGGTGGCGTATGCAACGTTGGCGTTCTTCGGCCTGCGTGATCTGTACACCAACCAGCCGCCGGCCAAAAGCAAACCCGAAGTCAACGTCGAGGCCAACGGCCCTGCCACTGCGACCCCGGGAATGATCAAAGCCGCGCCTGGCGAAAACCCGGCGAGCATCCACGAGCCTGGCTACACCGTCGGCCTCGAAGCCCAGGTGCAACCGGCCTACTGGACCGCGGACTGGTCGCGTTACGTGATGCGCGGCCTGATCCTGCTGCTGTTCATCGCCTCGATTCTCAAACTCTCGGCGCAAAGCTTCTCGCCGTTCCTTTACTTCCAGTTCTGAGGGATCTGACATGACCCGCTCATTACGCATCTTCTACATCGCGCTGTTTCTGGTGACCCTGCTGGTGCTCGGTCTGTGGTCGGTGCGCAGCTTCTTCGGCTTCAGCACCAATGCCGACGCGACGGTTCTCAACGGCCGCTGGAGCAAAGCCGTGGAAACCCATTACGACGATCAATTCCCGATCAAGCGTCTGGGCACCAACCTCTGGGCCGCGCTGGATTTCAAACTGTTCAACGAAGGTCGTCCGGGCGTGGTGCTCGGTCGCGATCAGTGGCTGTACAGCGACGAGGAATTCAACCCGATCGTCAACGAAGAGCTGAACCTGCAAGGCAACTACGCGCTGGTCGAAGGCGTGCGCCAGACCCTCAAGGCCAAAGGCGTGAAACTGGTGATGGCGATCGTTCCGGCCAAGGTGCGCCTGTACCCGGAACACCTGGGTGAAGTGAAACCGGCGAGCATCCACGCCAACCTCTATCAGGACTTCCACGCCCGTGTTGCGGCGGACAAGATCCTCGCCCCGGACCTGCTCGGCCCGCTGCAACAGGCCAAGCACAACGGTCAGCAAGTGTTCCTGCGCACCGACACGCACTGGACGCCTGAAGGCGCCGAGATCGCGGCCAACACCCTGGCGAAAACCATCGCCGACAAGTTCCCGCTCAGCGGCGAGCCGCAGCGCTTTGTCACCACGCCGGCGGAGAAGGTCACGCACAAGGGCGACCTGCGCCTGTTCCTGCCGCTGGACCCGCTGTTCGAAAACCTGATGCCGGCGCAAGAGCCGCTGCAAAAGCGCAACACCGTCGCGGCCGGCGAGCAGCCTGCCGGTGACGACGCGCTGTTCGCCAGCCATGAAGTGCCGGTGGCACTGGTCGGCACCAGCTACAGCGCCAACCCCAACTGGAACTTCGTCGGCGCGCTGAAACAAGCGCTGCACAGCGACGTGGTCAATTACGCCGAAGACGGCCATGGCCCGATCCTGCCGATGCTCAGCTACCTGAAAAGCGATGACTTCAAGAACAGCCCGCCGCAGGTGCTGATCTGGGAGTTTCCTGAACGATATCTGCCTGTGAACAACGAAATCGGTGACGCCGACCCGCAGTGGGTCGCAGAGCTCAAACAAGCCGGCGCGCGCCAACAAAACGTAGCTGTAAACACCAAATCCGAGACGCCCGATCGGGCGCAAAACTGAAAGAGAGGTAACACCATGACTTTCACTACTACTCCTCGTCGTCTCGCTAAAAGCTTCGCTCTGGTCGCTGGCCTCAGCGTGCTCTCGGTGCCTGCATTTGCCGGTGGCGACGCCGCGCTGTACGGCCCGACCGCCCCGAAAGGCTCGACCTTCGTGCGGATCTACAACGCCAGCAACGCCGAAGTCAGCGCCACCGTCGGCAGCACCAACCTGAGCGACGTTGCACCACTGGCCAGCAGCGACTTCAGCTTCATGCCGGGCGGCGACTACAGCGCCAAGGTCGGCAGCCAGACCCTGCCGGTGAAATTGGCCGGTGACCACTACTACACCCTGGTCAACAACGCTTCCGGCGCGCCGCAACTGATCGAAGAGCCGCCGTTCAAGAACAAGCAGAAATCCCTGGTGCGCGTGCAGAACCTCAGCGACAAGCCGCTGACCCTGAAGACCGCCGACGGCAAGACCGACGTGGTGCCGAACGTGGCCGCCAAGGGCCGTGGCGAACGTGAAATCAACCCGGTGAAAGTCAGCCTGGCGCTGTACGAAGGCGACAAGAAAGTCGGCGACGTGAAACCGGTCGCGCTGGAGCGCGGTGAAGCCGCGGTGCTGTATGTCACCGGCAGCGGCAGCAGCCTGTCGCCAGTCTGGGTAAAACGCCCGGTGTCGACCCGCTAACAAAATTTCCTGAACTTACCCGGCTCCCTTTGTAGGAGTGAGCCTGCTCGCGATATCGGTTTCACATTCACCGAATGTGTTGATTGACCCACCGCAATCGCGAGCAGGCTCACTCCTACAGGGGGTCGCAGTGAGAGTTCGGATACGAAACAACAACAAGAGTGAAACGACACAACGTTCGTGCCTCTAACCAATCGATTTTATGGAGTAACAATATGATTCCGGTGATCTTGTCAGGTGGTAGCGGTTCACGTCTTTGGCCGCTTTCGCGCAAGCAATTCCCTAAACAATTCCTGGCCCTGACCGGTGAACACACGCTGTTCCAGCAAACCCTGGAGCGCCTGGTGTTCGAAGGCATGGACACGCCGATCGTGGTCTGCAACAAGGATCACCGCTTTATCGTCAACGAGCAGTTGGCCAACCGTAACCTCGAATGCCAGCGCATCCTGATGGAACCGTTCGGCCGCAACACCGCGCCAGCCGTGGCGCTGACCGCGATGATGCTGGTCAACGAAGGTCGTGACGAACTGATGCTGGTACTGCCGGCCGACCACGTGCTGGAAGACCAGAAAGCCCTGCAACGCGCCCTCGCATTGGCCACCGTCGCCGCCGAAAATGGCGAGATGGTGCTGTTCGGTGTGCCGGCGACCAAACCGGAAACCGGTTACGGCTACATCAAGTCCACCGCTGATTCGCTGCTGCCCGAAGGCGTCAGTCGCGTCTCGCACTTCGTCGAAAAACCCGACGTCAAACGCGCCACCGAATACGTCGAGTCCGGCGGCTACTACTGGAACAGCGGCATGTTCCTGTTCCGCGCCAGCCGCTTCCTCGAAGAGCTGAAAAAACACGATCCGGACATCTACGACACCTGCCTGCTGACCCTCGAGCGCAGCCAGCAGGACGCCGACACCGTCACGCTGGACGAAGCCACTTTCGCCTGCTGCCCGGACAACTCCATCGACTATTCCGTCATGGAAAAAACCCAGCGCGCCTGCGTGGTGCCGCTGACCGCCGGCTGGAGCGATGTCGGTTGCTGGTCGTCGCTGTGGGAAGTCAACGAGAAAGACGCCAACGGCAACGTCAGCAAGGGCGACGTGGTGATCCAGGACAGCAAGAACTGCATGATCCACGGCAACGGCAAACTGGTGTCGGTGATCGGTCTGGAGAACATCGTCGTGGTCGAAACCAAGGACGCGATGATGATCGCCCACAAGGACAAGGTGCAGGGCGTCAAGCAGATGGTCGCCACCCTCAACGAGCAGGGTCGCAGCGAAACCCAGAACCACTGCGAGGTCTACCGTCCGTGGGGCTCGTATGACTCGGTGGACATGGGCGGCCGTTTCCAGGTCAAGCACATCTCGGTCAAACCGGGCGCGTGCCTGTCGCTGCAGATGCACCACCACCGCGCCGAACACTGGATCGTGGTCAGCGGCACCGCCGAAGTGACCTGCGATGACAACGTGTTCCTGCTCTGCGAGAACCAGTCGACCTACATCCCGATCGCCTCGGTGCACCGTCTGCGCAACCCGGGCAAGATCCCGCTGGAAATCATCGAAGTGCAATCGGGCAGCTACCTGGGCGAAGATGACATCGAGCGTTTCGAAGACATCTACGGTCGCTCGACCCCGATCGAACGCGGCGTGTCGGTGAAAACCATCGCGCAGTGATCACCGCGTAACAAGAAGCCCCCGTCCAGCCCGCTGCGTCCCCTATCCGCAGTGGGTTGGGCGGGGGCTTTTTTTAAAAGCAAAAGATCGCAGCCTGCGGCAGCTCCTACAGGGAAAACGCGTTCCAACTGTAGGAGTTGCCGCAGGCTGCGATCTTTTGACTTTGCCCTGCCCATCGCCAACCTCACCTACGCTTAGGTAGGATGCCCCTCTACCCCTGCGAGGTTGTGCGACATGTTCATCGGCATTTTGCTGGTCATCACCTGGCTGATCCTGTTGCTGCGCTATCCGGCCAAGGCGTTGCCGGTGTCGGTGGCGGCCGCTGTTGGCCTGGGCCTGGTGGCGGTCTGGGTGGTGTGGCTGGACAACCGCGAGCTCAAGCAACTGGCGCGTCTGGAAATGCGCATTGCCTACGCCCCAGAGCAATGCCCGGCGGACCGCCCGTTGCAACTGAAAATGAAAAACGGCAACGACGTCCCGCTGACCGAACTGCGCTGGCGCATCGCCGCCTACGCGCCGGGCGACACGGTCAATCTGGCCGACAACCAATACACCGCGCCGCGCTATCGTGGCCCCGGCGAATTGCAGGCCGGCGGCGAATGGGAAGACTGTCTGCCGATGCCACCGCTGCGTGCCGGTTACCGTCCGCAAACCCTGGAGTTCCGCGCCGAGCGTTTGCAAGGCAGCTTCTCCGACTGATCCTCCCCCCTTTTTGCACAAGGAATGCGCCATGCCCGTTGCGTTGATTACCGGTTGCTCCAGCGGCATTGGCCGCGCCCTCGCTGACGCCTTCAAAGCCGCCGGTTACCAGGTCTGGGCCAGTGCGCGCAAGGCCGAGGACGTCTCGGCCCTCGCCGCTGCCGGGTTCACCGCGATCCAGTTGGACGTCAACGACAGCGCCGCGCTGGAACAGCTCGGCGTACGGATCAACCAGCAACACGGCGGCCTCGACGTGCTGATCAACAACGCCGGTTATGGCGCGATGGGGCCGCTGCTCGATGGCGGCGTGCCGGCCATGCAGCGCCAGTTCGAGACCAACGTGTTCTCGATTGTCGGCGTGACTCGCGCACTGTTCCCGGTGCTGCGCCGGGCCAAGGGCCTGGTGGTGAACATCGGCAGTGTCTCAGGGGTTTTGGTCACGCCCTTCGCCGGCGCCTACTGCGCCTCGAAAGCCGCAGTGCATGCCTTGAGCGATGCCTTGCGCATGGAACTGGCACCGTTCGGCATCCGCGTGATGGAAGTGCAGCCGGGGGCGATCCAGTCGAGCTTCGCCAAGAACGCCGGGCATGAAGCCGAGCAGTTGATCAACGAGCAATCGCCGTGGTTTGCGCTGCGTGAGGGGATTCGCGCGCGGGCCAAGGCGTCGCAGGACAAGCCGACCCCGGCCACTGAATTTGCCGCTGAATTGCTCAAGGCTGTGCAGCAGGACAAGCCGCCACGGTTAGTTCGCATTGGCAATGGCAGCCGGGCGTTGCCGTTGCTGGCTAATTTGTTGCCCAAGGGGTTGCTGGAGTCGACGTTGATGAAGCGGTTCGGGTTGCGCGCAAAGCTCTGACCTGGAGTCGACACCTTCGCGAGCAGGCTCGCTCCCACATTGGATCTCTGTCATGCCGAAGGTCCCCTGTGGGAGCGAGCCTGCTCGCGAAGAGGCCGGGTCAGCCAACAGTCATCCCCACGCTTTCATGAAATCAATAAACGCCCGCACCTTCAGCGGCAGATGCCGGGTGTCCGGATACAGCGCATACACACCCTGCTGGGCAAAGCGGTAATCCGCCAGCAACCGCACCAATCGCCCGGCCTCCAGATCATCCTGAATCAGCCATTGCGGCAAAATCGCCACGCCTTGCCCGGTCAATGCAAAGGCCCTGAGCGTTGCCGAGTTGTCGGCGACGATGGCAGTGGTCCCCGGTTTGGGCTGGTAGACATGCTCGCTGCCGGCCGGGTCGGTCACGGTCATTTCCGGCACTCGTCCGTGTCCCAGCGTCGGCATCGACTCCAGCGTCGCCAGCGTGGCCACCGGTGCAAAGCGTTCGACCAGTTGCGGCGCGGCCACTGCAAACACTTCGAACGTCGACAGCCGCACCGCGCGCAGATTGGAGTCGTGCATGCGCCCCAGACGAATCGCCAGGTCAAAGCGCTCAGAGATCAGATCAGCATGGGTCGAGGACGTCGACAGGTGAATGTTCAATTGCGGCTGTTGCTGACGAAACACTTCCAGCGCCGGCACCACCTGGGCCAGGGCGAATTCCACGGTGGTGGTGATGCGCAGCGTGCCCTTGAGTTGCGAATGCTCGGAGCGCGCTTCCTCGATCGCCAGGCGCGCCTCGTCGAGGGTGCGCAGGCAGCGGCGATAAAAACGCTCGCCGGCATCGGTCAGGGCCAGTTGGCGGGTGTTGCGCGTAAGCAGCGTCACGCCCAATTCCTCTTCCAGGCGCTTGAGGTTGAAGCTCACCACGGCGCGGGTCTGGCCCAGGGTATCGGCGGCGGCCGTCAGTGACCCGGCCTCCACCACGGCTTTAAACGTGTCGAAACGGTCCAGGCTGACCATCGTCACGGCCCTCGCTGTCAAAATGATTTTGACAAACTAGCAGGCAAACCAGCGTTTTCCTATCGCCACAAGCGCCCTACCCTGCACGTCTCATCACAGGGAAGCTGCCATGGCATATCGCTCGAAAGTCGCGCTGGTGTATTTGTTCGGGTTCGCTCTCGACCTGCTGAACATGTTCGCCGCCAGCATTGCCTACCCGGACATCGCGCGGGAGTTGCACGCCTCGGTGACGCAACTGGCGTGGATCAGCAACGCCTACATGCTCGGGCTGACGCTGATCATTCCGATGAGCGTGTGGCTGGCTGCACGGCTGGGCGAGCGCCGGCTGATTCTCGGTTCGCTGCTGCTGTTCGGCATCGCCTCGGGGCTGGTGGCCCAGGCCGGCTCGATTGAAAGCCTGATTGGCTGGCGCCTGCTGCAAGGGCTCGGGGGCGGCTTGTTGCTGCCGGTCGGGCAAGCCCTGGCGTATCGGCAATTCCCGGTGGCGCAGCGGGCGCACCTCACCGGCGTGGTGTTGCTGGTCGCGCTGATGGTCCCGGCCCTGTCGCCGGCGGCGGGCGGCCTGATCGTCGAGGCCTTGTCGTGGCGCTGGATTTTCTACCTGAACCTGCCGCTGGCATTGTTGGCGTTCGCCCTGGGCCTGTTATGGCTGAAAGCCGATCAGCCCAGCACCGAACGCCCGACGCTGGATCTGCGCGGCCTGCTGCTGGCGGTGTCAGCCCTGAGCCTGTTGCTGGTGGCCGTGAGCCTGGCCAGCGCCTCCGCAACTCGTCACCTCGCTGGCGGGGTCCTGCTGCTCGGTGCCTTGACCTTATGGTTTTACCTGCGTGATGGCTGGCACAAACCCGACGCCGTCCTCGACCTGCAACTGATCAAGAGCCCGTCGCTGCGCCTGGCGATGCTGATCTACCTGTTCGTGCCCGGGATCTTTACCGGGACCAACATGATTGCCGTGTTGTACCTGCACCAGCTCGGTGTCGGCGCCGCGCAAACCGGTGCGCTGATGCTGGCCTGGGCCGCCGCCTCGGGCGTGGCGATCATGCTCGGCAAACGCAGTTTCAACCGTATCGGTCCCAAACCGTTGCTGATCGCCGGCATGCTTTTGCAATGCCTGGGCATTGTCCTGCTGATGCGCATCGAACAGCCCGCCGCCGCTCCGCTGATCATCGCCTACGCCCTGATGGGACTGGGCGGCAGCCTGTGCAGCGTGACCGCGCAGACCTTGGCATTTGTCGGTATGACCCCGGAAAAAATGGGCCACTCCAGCGCCTTGTGGAACATCAATCGCCAACTCGGTTTCTGCCTCGGCGCGGCGCTGCTGAGTTCGCTGTTGGGCGCTCTGGGCGGCCACGGTTTTCAATACTGTTTTCTCGCGGCTGCCTTGCTGACGCTGTTGCCAATGGTCGCCGTGCTGCGTTTCGACGCCTCCAAAGTGCTCGCGCTGCTGAGCACACCGCCCCTTCAGGAAAAATCCACATGATTGACTACAACGAATATTTTGATGAGGTGCTCCAGGCCCACCTGGTCATCGAGCGCTGGTTTGCCGTGGAGCAGGATTCGGCAGAACTGGAGCGCTTGCTGAGCCGGTTCTCGGCGGATTTTTCCATGTTCACACCCCTGGGCCGGGCGCTGGATATCGACGCCTTGCGCGCGCTGTTTCAGACGGCGGGCGGGAAGAAGCCCGGGTTCAGGATCGAGCTCAGTGAGCTGCGCGGGATTGCCCTGCATTCGCAGGGAGCGACGCTGAGTTACCGCGAGCAGCAAACCGATGCGAGCGGGGTGCACACCGATCGGCGCTCGACGGTAGTGTTTGAAAGAACCGAGGGCGGTCGGGTGCTGTGGCGGCATTTGCACGAGACGTTTTGCCAAGGCTGATGCAACCCCTTTGTGGCGAGGGAGCTTGCTCCCGCTGGGCTGCGCAGCAGCCCCAATACCTGCTCCCAACCCTGTCAGGCAAACCGCGCCGTCAGCTTTGACGACTGCTACGCAGCCGAGCGGGAGCAAGCTCCATCGCCACAGGTTTACTCTCCCGTATCCTGCTTCACCACCACCGTGCAGGTAATCCCCGCCGCCAACAGCACACCTTCCGGCACTTCATCGATGTGAATGCGCACCGGCACCCGCTGCGCCAGGCGCACCCAGTTGAACGTCGGGTTGACGTCGGCGATCAGTTCGCGACTTTCCGGGTTGTCGCGGTCGTAGATGCCGCGGGAAATGCTCTCCACGTGGCCCTTCAACACTTCGCCGCTCATCAGTTGCATGTCGGCCTTGTCGCCCACGCGCACGTGCGGCAGCTTGGTCTCTTCGAAGAAGCCGTAGACCCAGAACGAGTTCATGTCGACCACGGCCATTTTCGCTTCGCCGATGCGCGCGTAGTCGCCGCGATGCACATTGAGGTTGGTCACGTAGCCGTCCACCGCCGCGCGCACTTCGGTGCGTTTGAGGTTGAGTTCGGCGGCTTCCAGTTGCGCTTGCGCGTGTTGGTAATCGGCCAGCGCGGCGTCGGCGATGTTGCTGGCGTCGTCGCGGTTTTCCTTGGAGATCACCAGGTTGTCGAGGTCGGCGCGGCGGTGCGCGTTGACCTTGCGCATCTCCCAGGTCGACTTGCGCGAGGCGACCAGCGACTGCGCCTGTTTGACCGCGATGCGGTAGTGCTCCGGGTCGATCTGCATGAGCAAATCGCCCTTCTTCACCAACTGGTTGTCGCGCACCGGCACATCGATGACTTCACCGGTGACGTCTGCGGCGACGTTGATGATGTCGGCGCGCACCCGACCGTCGCGGGTCCACGGAGTATTCATGTAGTGCTCCCACAACGTGCGGCCGATCCACAACGCCAGGGCCAGCACCAGCAGGGTCGCGAGCAGGCTGAAAAACTTTTTCATCAGGGCCTTCTTCAGAGAGAGAGAGTCAACGGTAAACAGTCAGCGCCATGGCGCCGAACAGACAGGTAAACAGGCTCAGGCGCAGCAGCGCCGGGTGCCAGAAGAAGCGGTACAGGTCGAACCCCGAGAGGAACCGGTCCAGCGCCCAGGCCAGCGCCGCAGCGACAAAAAACATCAGGGTCATGGTCGGCATGTACACGCCGTGGAAGGCGATTTCACGAGGCATGGGCAAGTCCTTCGGGCTTGGCGACGGCATAGGCGGCGAGCGGTGATTGCGGGTCGAGCAACGAGGTGCGGATGAAGTGCAGGTAGCTCTTCACCCGGCGCAACGCGGACGTATCGAAGTGCGGCGCGAATGGCTCGTCAGTCGCGGCGACCCGGCTGATCGCGTGATCCACCGCCACCAATGCGCGCTCCAGATTGCTCTGGTTCGGTTGCAGAAACAGCCGCACCAGCGCCCGGCCCATCACGCGGATCGCCTGACGCCACGGCTGCGATTCGGCATACGCCGGGTGCACCGGGAGAATCGCCTGTTCCTTGCGCAACTCGATGATCGCGTGGCCGACTTCCAGCACCACGAACATCCAGCGCAGCAGGTTCTTCTGCACGGTCGGCTGCCCGGCGGCGAGCCCGTAAGCCTGATGCAGCAGGTCGCGGGTGCGGCTCTCGAAACTTGACGCCAGGCCCTTGAGCTTGCCGCTGATCGCGTACACCACCTGGCCGCGCAGATCCTGCTCCAGACGCTTCCACAACCAGCGGCTGTTGGGCGGCAGAATGATTGCGCCGGCAGCGGCGCAAACGAGCATGCCCATGACCATGGCGATGTAGTCGTTGATGAAGGTGTAAGGGTTGTAGACGGTCAGGTTGTCCGGCACCGAACCGGTGCTGAAAAAGATCAACAACCCCAAGCCCACGCCTGCGTATTGCGGCCGCGAAGCGAGAAACGAACCGAGCACGATCACCGGTGCGAGCATCACGCACAGCAGGGGAAAACCGTCGATCCACGGGAAGATGAAAAACATCTCGACGAAGCCGATCAGCGCCCCGAGAAACGTGCCGCACGCCATCTGGAACGCCATGCGCTTCGGGTTCGGCGTGGCGGCGGACAGGCCGACGGTGGCCGCAGCAATCAGGGTCATGGTCGCGCCGCTTGGCCACGCAGTGGCGACCCAGTAACTGCCCAGCACGATCAGGATGAACGAGGCACGAATGCCCGAAGCGGCGGCGGCCCACCAGTTGGTCTGCGGGGTGAACGGCTCGTCCCAGCGTTCGCGTTCGTGGCTGTGATCGGCCAGCGAGGCGTGGGTCTGTGCATAACTGTGCAGGTCGTCGACGAAGCGATACAGCAGCTCGTACGCGGTGTGGAAATCCAGTTGCTCGGCTTCACTCGGGCCGGTTTCCTGGAAGATGCCGCGCAAGGTTCGCACGCGCGTCGGCAGGCCTTCCTTGTAGGTCGCCAAAGCGGTCGCCAAGCGTGCAGCGTCCGGGCTGGTCAGGGCGCGGCCGCTGAAACCGTCGAGCACTTCGGCCAAGTCCTGCAAACCCGGTTTGATCGCAGCCACCACGTGTTCTTCACCGTTGCCGCGCAGGCGTTCGAGCAACTGATGCAAGGCGTTGAAACGCGTGGTGATGCCCATGAACTCGCTGTTCAAGCGACTGAGGCGACCGTTGCGCCGACGCATGTGCGGGTCTTCGAATACGGTCACGCTGCGCAGCCCTTCCAGGCCCACCGCTTCGGCGATGAAGCGCACATTGTTGGTCTCGAAGGCGTCGGCCTTGCTGCGCCCGCGCAGGCCATCGGTGACGAACAGGGCAAACACGCCGAAGCGCTGATACAACGCGTTGCGCATCGCCGCACTGGCGGTTTGCGGCAGGATCGCGGCGCTGATCACGGTCGAACAGAGAATCCCCAGAGAGATTTCCAGCACCCGCCACACCGCGGCCATGAACGCCCCGTCCGGATGCGCCAGCGCCGGCAGCCCGACCATCGCTGCGGTGTAGCCGGCGAGGACAAAACCGTAGGCGCGAAAGTTGCGGCAGCGTGCCGCACCGGCCGAGCAGATGCCGACCCAGATCGCCAGCGAGCCGAGGAACAGTTCGGTGTTCTGCGCGAACAGCGCGATCAGCGTGACCATCATCGCCGACCCGGCCAGGGTGCCGAGGAAGCGATAGAAACTCTTGGCAAACACATGACCGCTCTGCGGTTGCATGACGATGAACACGGTGATCATCGCCGTGCGCGGTTGCGGCAGTTCCAGGCGCATCGCCAGCCACAGCGTGAGGAACGCGGCGAGCAAAACCTTGAAGATATACACCCAGGTCACGCCATCACTGCGCGCCCAGTCAAACAGACCCCGGCGCCATTCCAGGGAGTAGAGCCAGCGTAGAGGTGCGGGCAAGGGAGTCATTTGGTCTTGCTCAATGAATGAAGAAAAAATCTGTGGATCACACAATTCCTGTGGCGAGGGAGCTTGCTCCCGCTGGGCTGCGAAGCGGCCCCCAAAATCTTGTGAGCGCTGCGCGCTCAAGCGGGAGCAAGCTCCCTCGCCACAGGTTTGCGCATGCCGTCGGGATTGTGTTCACCGCAAAAGTGCCGGGGTTTTCGGGGCTTGGGTTTGTTCGGCAGTCGGCACGTCGTTGCCGGCGCCAAGTCCACCACCCAACGCTGTCACCAACTCGGCATGCGCACTCAATCGCGCCGCCTGCACCTGCTGCTGCACTTGCTGTTGTTTGAACAACAGCGTCTGCGCATTGAGCACGTTGAGGTAATCGGTGAGGCCACGCTGATAGGCGATCATCGCGATGTCGTAGGTCTTCTGCGCAGTGGCCACGGATTCGGCGGCGAAGGCCTGCTGTTTGTCCATCGACTCGCGGCGGATCAACTGGTCGGAGATGTTCTTCAGCGCATTGACCAGCGTCTGGTTGTAATGCGCCACGGCGATGTCATAGCCGGCGGACGCTTCGCCCAGTTCGCTGCGCAAACGGCCACCGTCGAAGATCGGCAAGGAGATCGCCGGGCCGACGTTGTAGTTGAGCTTCTTGCCGGTCAAAAACTCCAGCGCCCCGCCGCCGGTGGCCATGTAGCCAAGGCTGCCGACCAGATCGACGTTGGGATAAAAGCCGGCATGCGCGATATCGATACCGCGCGCCTGCGCCGCCACCTGCCAGCGACTGGCGACCACGTCCGGGCGCTGCCCCAACAACTCGGCAGGCAATGCCGACGGCAACTTCAACGCTGCACTCAGCGCCAGGGTTGGGCGCTGCAACTGCGCACCGGCGCCCGGGCCTTTACCGGCCAGCGCGGCGATCTGGTTGCGGCTCAGGGCGATTTCTTCGTCCAGCGCATCCAGCTGTCGATGGGTTTCCGGCAACGGCGTTTCGGCCTGGCTGACTTCGAAGTGCGTACCGATGCCACCGTCCAGACGCTTCTGCGCCAGATCAAGAATCTGCTGTTGCTGCTTGAGCGTCGCCGCAACGATGTCGCGCTGGGCGTAATGCAGCGACAGCTCGATGTAGGCGCGCACGAGGTTGTTCTGCAATTCCAGCTGCGCCAGCCGCGCCTCGGCGGCGCTCATGTGCGCCAGATCCACTGCCCGTTCGCTTGCATTGCTTTCCCGGCCCCAGAGGTCCAGGGCGTAGCTGAAACCCAGCGCGGCGTTGTTGTCCCAAGTGCTGGTGTTGGCCAGGTCGCCGGGACCGTAGAACGGGTCGGTCGGCCAGTTGTGGCGCTTGAGCGTCGACTCGCCATTGATCTGCAACGACTCGGCGGCTTCGGCGACACCGGCCAGCGCCTTGGCCTGACGCACCCGCGCCGCGGCCATGGCCATGCTCGGGCTGCCCTGCACGGCGAGGTCGATCCAGTGATTGAGTTGCGGGTCGCCGTAGGCTTGCCACCATTGCGCGGTGGGCCAGTGGGCGTCTTTGGCGGCGTGGGCAATCGCGTCGTCGGTGGCCAGCGTATTGGCCTCCAACGCCTTGCCTTGCGGGGCAATGCCTGCGGTACCGATGCAGCCGCCGAGAGCCAAAGTGAAAGCCAGAACACTGAGCGGCAAAAGCGCTCTGTTGATGCGACGCGGCACAGCTGCGAATTCCTGAAAGAGGATAAGGCGGGGCGTGTTCCCCTCTGTAGGAGCTGCCGAAGGCTGCGATCTTTTTGATCTTGATTCCCTTAAAACAAAATCGAAAGATCGCAGCCTTCGGCAGCTCCTACATGGGAACGGCGCAATTCTATGGAACGCCCTGTGCGGCGATAAGCTGGGATTCCTGTGAATCTTTGTTACCGTTAACGAGATAATCCCTTGGTCGGGGGTCTCAGCCCCTGAAACTTCGTGTCACAATTTGCCATCTCCCTTGAGAGCACCCCATGGACACATTGCAAAACATGCGCGCCTTCAGTTGCGTGGCCGAAGCCGGCAGCTTCACCGCCGCCGCCGTGCAACTCGACACCACCACGGCCAACGTCTCGCGCGCGGTCTCCAACCTGGAAGCCCACCTGCAAACCCGCCTGCTCAATCGCACGACCCGGCGCATCGCCCTGACCGAAGCCGGCAAGCGCTACCTGCTGCGCTGCGAACAGATCCTGGCCTATGTCGAAGAAGCCGAAGCCGAGGCCAGCCAAGCCCACGCCCGCCCCGCCGGCCAGCTGAAAGTGCACACCATGACCGGCATCGGCCAGCACTTCGTGATCGACGCCATCGCCCGCTACCGCAAGACCCACCCGGACGTGACCTTCGACCTGACCATGGCCAACCGCGTGCCGGACCTGCTCGACGAGGGCTACGACGTGTCCATCGTGCTCGCCAGCGAACTGCCGGACTCGGGCTTCGTCTCGCAACGCCTGGGCATCACCTACAGCATCGTCTGCGCCTCGCCGGCCTACGTGAAAGCCAACGGCTGCGCACAAAAGCCCAGCGACCTGCTGAACCACGCCTGCCTGCGCCTCGTCAGCCCGGTGATACCCCTGGAAAAATGGGCCTTCAACGGCCCGGACGGCCAGGAAATGGTCACCATCAACAGCTCGCCATTCCTGGTGAACTCCGCCGACGCAATGAAAGCCGCGATCATCAGCGGCATGGGCGTCGGCGTGCTGCCGGTGTACGCCGCCATCGAAGGCCTGCGCAACGGCACGCTGGTGCGAATGATGCCGAACTACCGCTCGCAGGAACTCAACCTGTACGCGATCTACCCATCGCGGCAATACCTGGATGCGAAGATCAAGACCTGGGTGGAGTACTTGCGCGGATCGCTGCCGGAAATCCTCGCCGCGCACCAAGCAGAACTGGCCGCCTACGAGTTAAGCGGCAGCCTCGCCGGAGCCCGCGTCGCCAACTGATTTTCAACACATCGCGAAACCTGCAGGCGCGGCCGCGGGCTGCGATCGTTTGGGCTTGATGTTTAAACATCAAAAGATCGCAGCCTACGGCAGCTCCTACAAAGGAGTGATTTTGCGGAAGTTTTCCGACAGGTTTTGAAGGTTGTGGGTCGGAAATTGGGTGGATACGCTCAGGGGGTCGTTGACGAATCAACGACCGGACTTGGTCGTCCGGGTTTAGAATGGCGCACTTTTTAAGCTTGCTTAATGGCGAGCTGTGCGTGGGAGGGCCTTGGCCCTGCCGGGTTTCCATTCCCTGGTCGACCAACCTGCGTACGGTTCGCCACCCTATTGCTTGGTCGCAGTACGTGGCGAACTCCACACCCCGAATGGAGTTTCACCATGATCAAACCATCGCCCAACCCGCCCGAGACGGACTGCACCTCCCCCTACGAATCCATCGACTCGAAAAAACTCCACGACGCCGCCGAGCGTGCGCTGGACCACTACCTCAAACCCTCCTCCACCCCCCTGAAATCCCACAAGCCCAGCACCATGTTCCAGGTCGTCCCCGACATGGACAACGAAAGCTTGCTGGTGCACGCCTGCGAATCACTGGCCTCGGCGAGCATCATGACCAGCGACATTGCGGCCTATGTGGATCCGCCACAGCGGCACACCCTTCTGGCGATTCAGCAGATCATCATGCTGGCGGAACTGGCCGTGAATCGAGTGCTGGATAATGTCGAAATCACCCAGCCAGCAGCACACAGCTGAACCCTTGTTGGATTGGGGCAGGCAGTTAGAGAATGGTCGGCTGTCAGGCCGCCATCGCTGGCAAGCCAGCTCCCACAATTGGATTGGGTGCATTCAGCTGGAGATTGGTTGGCTGTCAGGCCGTCATCGCGAGCAGGCTCACTCCTACAGTTGGATGGAGTGCATTCAGTTGGAGACTGGTCGGCTGTCAGGCCGCCATCGCTGGCAAGCCAGCTCCCACAATTGGATTGGGTGCATTCAGTCGGAGATTGGTTGGCTGTCAGGCCGCCATCGCGAGCAGGCTCACGCCTACAATTGGATTGAGTGCATTCAGTTGGAGACTGGTCGGCTGTCAGGCCGTCATCGCGAGCAGGCTCACTCCTACAATTGGATTGGGTGCATTCAGTCGGAGATTGGTTGGCTGTCAGGCCGTCATCGCGAGCAGGCTCACTCCTACAGAAAAGCAAAAGCCGACCGCATGCTCTTCACCACTCAACAGGATGAGCGTTAGCTCGGCTGCAGCTCTTGATCTTGCCGTACCGGCCCCTTCGGCAGGCTGAGTGGAGGGGTTTATCCGGGGGTGGGAGCGCAGCGACCGTTCGACGAAGTCGAACACAGCGAGAGGAGGTGCAGCGAAGCAAACCGTAGACGATGCCCCCGGATGAACCCCGGAGCGAAGGAACCCGAGCCTAAGCGAGGGCCGAACGCCGGGGCCCAGACCTTTGGTTCCTTTGGGGCGTCTGCCAAAGGGACTCGCCGTAAGGGCGAAACCGCCAGCGGCAACACCCGCAGAAACGGATATACACCCAAAACCCCAAGAACCTGGTCGGCCCAAAGGCCGCCAAGACAAGCCAAACCCCACAAAGAAATGTTAGCTTGCTTGGCAATAAAGCCCAGAAGCCGAGCCCCAGCCCAATGAAAAAAACAGTCCTGGCCTTCAGCCGCATCACCCCCCCAATGATCGAACGCCTGCAACAGGAATTCGACGTCATCGTCCCCAACCCCAAAAACGGCGACATCAACGCCCAATTCAACGAAGCCCTCCCCCACGCCCACGGCCTCATCGGCGTCGGCCGCAAACTCGGCAAAGCCCAACTCGAAAACGCAGCCAAACTCGAAGTCGTCTCCAGCGTCTCCGTCGGCTACGACAACTACGACCTCGACTACTTCAACCAACGCGGCATCATGCTCACCAACACCCCCGACGTGCTCACCGAAAGCACCGCCGACCTCGCCTTCGCCCTGATCATGAGCAGCGCCCGCCGGGTCGCCGAACTCGACGCCTGGACCAAGGCCGGCCAATGGCAAGCCAGCGTCGGCGCCCCGTTGTTCGGCTGTGACGTCCACGGCAAAACCCTGGGCATCGTCGGCATGGGCAACATCGGCGCCGCCGTCGCCCGCCGTGGCCACTTCGGTTTCAACATGCCGATCCTCTACAGCGGCAACAGCCGCAAGACCGAACTGGAACAACAACTCGGCGCGCAATTTCGCAGCCTCGACCAACTGCTGGCCGAAGCCGACTTCGTCTGCCTGGTCGTGCCGCTCAGCGACAAGACCCGCCACCTGATCAGCCACCGCGAACTGGCGCTGATGAAACCGAGCGCCATTCTGGTCAACATTTCCCGCGGCCCGGTGGTCGATGAACCGGCGCTGATCGAAGCCCTGCAAAACAACCGCATCCGTGGCGCCGGCCTCGACGTCTACGAAAAAGAACCGCTGGCCGAATCGCCGCTGTTCCAGTTGAAAAACGCCGTGACATTGCCGCACATCGGCTCCGCCACCCACGAAACCCGCGAAGCCATGGCCAACCGTGCCCTCGCCAACTTGCGCAGCGCGCTGCTCGGCGAGCGCCCGCAGGACCTGGTCAATCCGCAGGTCTGGCGCGGCTGAAAAAACGGGCAAGTGCTTCATCGGCACTTGCCCGTTTCATCCATCACTCGCCCGCAGCTAAATACCTTGCAACTTAACCTTGGATTAAAAGCACAACACTGAACATTAAACTCTCCAGACTTATCAACAACACGACAAACATCCTGGAGAAATACTTGAACAGCCTGAGCACACAAAAACTCATCCGCTACAGCAAAGTCACGCTGATGGCTTACATCAGCTTTTTCGGCTTGCTGGTGATGTTTAGCAACTTTACCGACTACGCCTCGAATTACGAATACGTCGGCCACATTCTCAGCATGGACACCACCCAGACAAACCCCAACATCCGTTACCGGGCCATCGACTCGCCGATGCTGCACCACCGAATCTATTGGCTCATCATCACGCTGGAAGTGACCTGGACCGCGTGTTGCCTGATAGGCACCTACCATCTTCTGCGCAAGATCAATGCTTCAGAGCAAGCCTTTCATGAAGCAAAGAAATATTCGATTATCGGTTTATTGATCGCGATGTTTGTTTATTACGTCTGCCTGCAGGTGATCGGTGTCGAATGGTTTGACATGGATACATCACAAATCTGGAATGCCAAGGACTGGGCTCGGCATATTGTCGATTTCATCTTTCCGCTATTAATTTACATCGCCATCAAAGTGGAGCGTTGAGGCACTAACGCTGCACTTGGACATTCACGCCAATTTGCTGTGTGCCAGCAGCGCCGCACGCGGTTTACGAAACACCAGCACGTTACCCAGCATCACCAATACCAGTCCGACCAGCGCCGGCGCCGTCCACTGATAACCTTCGGCAAACGCCGATACGTTCAGCGCCACCACCGGGAACAATACGGTGCAATACGCCGCACGCTCCGGCCCCATGCGCCCGACCAGCGTCAGGTACGCGGTGAAGCCGATCACCGAGCCCGGAATGACCAGGTACAGCAGCGCGCCGACGTAGCGTGGCGACCAGTCCATGTCGAACGGAATGCCTTTGACCAGGCACCACACCGACAGCATCGCCGCGCCATAGGCCATGCCCCAGGCATTGGTGGTCAAGGGTCTCAGACCGGCTTTCTGTTGCAGGCTCGAGAGCATGTTGCCCGCCGAGAAACACAGGGTTCCGCACAACGCCAGCGCCAGACCGAGCAAGGTCTGCGGGCTGGCGTGATGGCCGGCCAGTTCCGGCCAGAACAACATCCCCAACCCGAACAAGCCCAGCGCCCCGCCCATCAGCACATTGCGCGCAATACGCTGGCCGAAGAACACCCGCGCATTGAGCGCGTTCCACAAAGTCGCGGTGGAAAACACCACCGCCACCAGGCCGCTGGGGATCCACTGGCTGGCTGTCAGGAAGCACATGAAGTTGACGCAGAACAGGCACAAACCCTGCGCCACGCAGATCAGATGGCCACGGCGGTTCATCGGTTGCAGCCGGCGGCTGAGCAGCAACAGCACGAACAGCACCAGCGCGGCGAGGCCGAAGCGATAGACGATCGACACTGGAATCGCCACCACCCCCAGTTGCCACTTCAGGGCAATCCAGGTGGTGCCCCAGATCAGCACGGTCAACAAATACAACGACAGGTTCATGGCAAACACTCCTTGATGCGGCAACGCTGAGCGCTTTTCTGTGGCGAGCAAGCTCGCTCGCTACAGGTTTCGCGTTTAATTGAGAATCAGGGTGCGGCAGCAAGGGTTGGAGCGCTTGCACAATCTTGCGCTTTTGTCGGCGTACTGGCTGGCAGCGCGACGCCTACGGAGTAGGATGCAAGGCGTTGGAGAGAACCGCATATGGCCGCTATCGATACCCTGCAAGTCTTTCAAGCCCTCAACCGCTCGCCGAATGCACGCCTGGTGCACAGCGCCGAGCTCGGTGACGGCTTGTCTGCGGCGCTGTGGACCAACCACCACGACGCCCAGGAATACGAAGCACCGAGTCACCACACACTTTCCTGCTATATCGCCGGCGGTACCGGCACGTTTCGGCGCGGTCAGCCGGGGCACAAGGGTGGCCCGGACAAACTCTGCATCCTGCCCGCCGAGCATGAATCAGGCTGGGTGATCAACGGCGACATTCGCCTGGCACACCTGTATTTCAGCGCCGAACAATTCGCCCTCGGTTGCGTCACCCTGCTTGATCGCGAACCTCGGGAAATGCAGTTGCGCGAGCAGACTTTTCTCGAAGACCCGCAACAGGCGCGGCGCTTTCGGCAACTGTTGAGCCTGAACTGGGACGAACCCGCCGAGCGTCTGCTGACCAGTAGCCTCGCCCATGAATTGATCAGCCACACCTTGCTCAGCCAGGTCGGCGCCCGCCAGGGGTTGCGCCTCAAGGGCGGGCTGGCGCCGCATCAGCGTCGGCAACTGGTGGAGTTCATCGACAGTCAGTTGGCCGAGCCGATCAGTCTCGGGCAACTGGCCGGGTTGTGTGCGCTGTCGGAATACCACTTTGCGCGGATGTTCCGCACCAGTTTCGGTTTGCCGCCGCATCAGTATGTGCTGGCACGCCGCTTGAGCCGGGCGCGGGAGTTGTTGCGCGGCACGGCGTTGCCGTTGGGGGAGATTGCGCTGGCGTGCGGCTTTGCCAGTGCCAGTCACTTCACCAATCGGTTCAAGCAGGTGCTGGGTGGGACGCCTGGGGAATATCGGCAGGCGTTTTTGCGCTGATCGCAGCCTTCGGCAGCTCCTGCAGGGGAAACGCATTCCAACTGTAGGAGCTGCCGAAGGCTGCGATCTTTTGCTGGTTTCGGATCAGAACTCCAGCGTGCTCGACAACGAAATCTGCCGCGAATCGCCCATCGACACAAAGAATCGGCTCGCCGCCGAGGTGTAGTAGGTGCGGTCGAACAGGTTCTTCACATTGAGCTGGAACTTGACCTTCTGCCCTTCGAGCTTGGTGTCATAAGTGGCGAACGCATCGGCCACGGTGTAGCTCGGCAGGTCGAAATCATTCACCGCGTTACCCGCTCGCTCGCCGACATAGCGCGCCCCGGCGCCGACCCGCAATTGATCGCCACCGATCACGCTGCCGAAGTCATACACCGCAGACAGCGAGCCGCTGTTCTTCGCCACGTTTTGCAGGCGATTGCCCTTGTAAGTCGGATCTTCGGTGACCTCGACGTCGGTGTAGGCATAGGCGCCGATCATGCTCCAGCGGTCGCTCAGTTGACCGGTCAGGTCCAGTTCCAGACCCCGGGAACGCACTTCGCCGGCGGCACTGTAAATCGTGGTCGGGCCTTCGGAGTTGGCCACCAGCACGTTGCGTTTCTTGATGTCGAACAGCGCGATGTTACCGGTGAGGCGCCCCGGCATGTCCAGGCGCGCGCCCAGTTCCCACGACTTGGCTTCTTCCGGCGCGATGCTGCCGTCGAGCACGGTGCTGCTGCCGCTGAGCGGGGCGATGGTCGAGTTGGGTTTGAACGATTCGGTGTAGCTGCCGTAGAACGACAGCTCGTCGGTGTAGCGATACACCAGACCGGCACGCGGCACGAACTTCTGCCCGTTGCTGTCGGTGTTGGCCTTGAACGGCACGCCTTTGCCGGCGTACTGGTCGTATTCCTGGAAACGCCCGCCGGCGACCAGAATCCACTGGTCGTTGAGGTGAATGGAGTCCTGCAGGAACACCGAATCACTGCGCAGCAGATCGGTTTGCGCACTGTCCGCCGGGCTGACCGTAGTGCCTTCGACTTCGCGGCCATACACCGGATTGACGTAGCTGAAGGTGCTCAGGCTTTTCTGGCGGATCAGGTCGGCGCGGTAGATCTTGCGGTACTCGTCGTCGACGCCGAACACCAGGTCATGCTGCATGCCCAGCACGTTGACCTTGCCTTCGAGGCTGGCGGTGGTGAAGCGGTCGGTGCTGATCGCGCCTTGCGTGCCGTCCATGCTGCGGGTCAGCGTGCCTTTCTTGGTGTCGATGGCGGTCACACGGACCTGGCTGGCGTCGTAGGTTTCGCGGTTCCAGCTGTAGCCGAAGTGGGCTTTCCAGTCGTCGTTGAGTTCGTGGTCGGCCTCGAAATGGTACAGGTCGGAGCGGCCTTCCATGTCGTTGAACGGCTCGTCCAGACGCTCGTTGCGCGAGATGTCCAGCGGGTGGTTGGTGCGCGGGTCGATCACCGTGCCACGGTCGAACGGCGTGAGGAACTCGCGATGCTCGTAGCCGAACGACAGCTTGGTGCGTTCGCCGAACCAGGCCAGCGACGGCGCAATCAGCGTCTCGCGATGCGTGCCGTAGTTGCGCCAGTAATCTTCGTCTTCGTGATCGAGCACCAGCCGATAGGCCAGCCCGGACTCACCCAGCGCACCGGTGCTGTCGAAGGTGCCGCCGCTGCCGTTCTTGCCGTCGCCGTAGCTCGAGCCGCGCAGGGTCAGGGCGTTGTACTGGGTCAGTTCCGGTTTCTTGCTGACCAGGTTGACCACGCCGCCCGGGTCCTGGATGCCGTAAAGCAACGAGGCCGGCCCCTTGAGCACTTCGACGCGATCGACCGTGGCGCTCATCCCGCGACCCTGCACGATCGGCATGCCGTCACGCATGATCGAGCCGTTGCGGTTGTCGCCAAAACCGCGAGTCATCACCGAATCCTGGGTGCTGCCCAAGGTGTTGCCCTGGGTGATGCCGCTGACGTTGGCCAGCGCGTCGTCGAGATTACGCGGGGTCTGATCGCGGATGACCTGGGCCGGGATCACGTTGACGGTCTGCGGGATTTCCTGCAGCGAAGCCGAAGAGCGCATCACCGAACTGGTTTGCGGCGGTTGATACGTCATCGACTCATCACGGGTCGAGGTGATGGTGGTGGCGCCAAGATTGAGCGCACCTTCAGTGGGTTGCGGTTCCAGCGCCAGGGTGTGGCTGTCGGTGCGGCGGAAGGTCATGCCGGAGCCGCTGAGCAGGCGTTGCAACGCTTGTTCGGCGCTCATCTGGCCGTTGACGGCCGGCGCATTGAGGCCATACGGCGCCTCATCGGTGTAGACCACGCTTTGCCCGGTGACGCGGCTGAAGTCGCTCAAGGCCTGCGGCAGTGGTTTGGCATTCAGGGAAAAACTGAACTGCTGTTGCGCCGGTCTGCTGACGGCCTCAGCGGCCAGCGCCACGCTCAGCGGCAACAGCGCCAATGTGGAAAAACTCAATGCCGAAACACCCAACCACTGTTTGACCGAACCCGATTTTGCCCTGGACTTCATTGCTCAATGACCTGTGTAGAACCGCAACGGATGCGAATGACTCGCAGTTTCAGTCACTACACGGATGGGCCCAGGGTTTACCTCACCACATTTGGAAAATATTTTTTGGAGTCTGAAAGAACGCTATCGCGAGCAGACTCACTCCTACAGAGGGAACGCATTCCAAATGCAGGAGTGAGCCTGCTCGCGATGGCGCCGGCCGCCTCAGCGCAGAATGATCAGATGCCCCAGCACCTGATGCTGCTCAAACCCCATCACCCCTTGCAGCGAACTCAACACTGCCTGCGGGTTCTTGCTCGGAAAACTGCCGCTGACCTTGCGCGCGCCCAGTTCAGCGTTGAGCAACACAATCCGCCCCGGGTAGTAGCGCCGCAAATCCTCCACCACCTCGGCCAGCGACGACTTGTAGTAAGTCAGCCAGCCCTGACGCCAGGCCAGTTGCGCTTCGCTGTCCACGGCGTGCAGTTTTTCAGCGCGGCCCTGCCCGTAAGCCACTTGCTGGCCGGCGGTCAGAATCTGCTGTGGCGCATCGCGATCCGCCGTCACGCCAACACGTCCGGACAGTACCGTGACCTGTGCGCCCTGCGGCTGCAGACGCACTTCGAACTGCGTGCCGAGCACCCGCGCCTGGCCTTTCTCGGCCTCGACCACAAAGGGCTCGCCGGTGTGTGTCACAGTGAAAAAACCGGCGCCGCGACGAAGCTGCACATGTCGCTCGCCCCGGCTGAAATCCACGGCGATGGCGCTGTCGGCGTCCAGCGTGACTTGCGATTGATCGGCCAGGGTCACCGTGCGGATTTCCCCCGGCGCCGAGACGTAATCGGCGCCCAGATCATCGATCCAGCGCTGCGGCTGCCAGCCTGTGGCGAGGCTGAGCATCAGCAACAGGCACGCGGCCATCGCCAGCGCGCCCGACCCGCGCAGCAGCGGTGAGCGACGCGGACGATCCATCGCATTGAGGTAGCCCTGCAACGCCAACGCGTCTTCATCGGCCAATGTCCGCGCCGGGCTTTCGCTCAATTCCCAGAGTACTTGCGCCTGGGCATAGGCCTCGGCGTGAGCCGGGTCGGCGCGCAGCCATTGGCTGAACGTCAGTTGATCGCCGGTGCTCGGGCGGTCGTGCAACAGGCTCAGCCAGGCAAGCGCGGCCTGTTCCTGAGCGGGCGTCGGGGCGACGCGGTCGGTGGGATTCACGGTGCTTTCCCTGGCAGGCGTGGCGCGGGTTCGCGCAGGCTGGCCTTGCAGGCCTCGAGGGCGCGCATCATATGTTTTTCCACGGCACTTTGGGACAGGCCCATGGCCTTGGCGATGTCCGCGTACTTGCGACCGTGGATGCGATTGAGCAAAAAGATCTGCCGGGTGCGTTCGGGCAAGGCGCGCAACGCCGCTTCGACATGGCGCAGATCATTGCCCGCTTCGAGCGCGGCTTGCGGCTCGCTGCCGTGGCTGTCCGGCGCGTCCGGTTGCCAGCCCTCGTTGACTCGCACCCGCGTGCCTTCGCTGCGCAAATGATCGATCGCGATGTTGCCGGCGCAGCGCAGAAGGTAGGTGCTGAGCTCTTCGACCTGCACCAGCGGCCGACGCCAGAAGCGCAGGAACAGGTCCTGCACCAGGTCCGCCGCCGTGGCCCGGCAGCCGACGCGCCGGTTCACCAGCGCTTCCATCTGCGAACGCTGCGAGAGGAACACCTGAAGAAAATGCGCACGCGCGCCGTGCGGCTCGTCGTCGCGGGATTCCGGGGGATGGCCGGTCAACATCTCAGTACTGCGCCCAGGCGGCGACCGGCGTGGCCAGCAAGCTGAGCGCCGCCAGCAGCAAGGCCAGTTTCGGTCGATACGGCATCAGCAGCACCAGCACCAAGGCGCTGCCCATCAATACCGCGAACCAGTCGACCAGGCCGAAGCTCCAGCCGTTGGCAGCCACTGCAGCCCACAGTGAAGCGCCAAGCAGCAGGCATCCGGCAAGCTTCAAATGACGGGCGCGCCGCGCCGAAGGTTTGTTGCCCAGCAGTTCATCGTGGTGTCGCGGCATCGACAGACACAGCGCGGTGAACCCCGCATAGCACAGCAACAGCGCCAGCAGCATCAGTGCGTCCTCTGCTCAAGGGTGACTGGCCGGGGCGCGGTGCGAGGGGCTTTTTTCACCCGCACGCTATGGCCGGCGCGTTGCATTTTCCACGCGGCCCACGCCAGGAACAGGCCCGCCGCGAAGCAGGTCAGATCGAATCCGGCCAGTACCCAGTCCCCCTGAACCAGCGTGACACCGAGGTGATGTGCGGTGGTCAAGGCGTTGAGCAATGGCAGCGCGATGAACAGCGCTGCCGCCAGTGTCAGTTGCTCGATCCAGGCCTTGCGCCCCGGGCGCAGCAGCGCGTGCAGCACGCTCAAACCCCAGGCGATGAAAAAGCCGTTCACTTCCCACTCTGCCCTTGCGCTCAAGTTCAGCGGCAACAGCCGATTGGCCCAGAAGAACACCGCCACGGCCAGCACCAACCCAGCCATGCTGGCGATGTTCAGCACCTCCACCAGCCGCAACTCGAACGGCATCACGCCGCTTTTAGCGTGTTTGAGCTGACGCTTGCCAAGCCAGATCACCAGCCCGGTACCGATCATCGCGGTGCCGGCCAGACCACAGATGAAGTACAGCCAACGCAGGATCGGTCCGGCGAAATGGCCGAGGTGCAATCCGTAGAAACCACTGGCAACCGTCATCGGCAACGGCTTGTCGGGCGTGGCGCCGAGGCGCTGCCCGGTGACGCCGTCGAAGGTCACGTCGTGGCTGTACTCATAGGCGATCCTGTCGGAGCTGGCGCGGGACAGCTGCACCGTGGCATTGGCGTCGCCCGGGTTGATGACGCTGACCCGGGCCGTGTGCCCACCCGCCCATTGCTCGCTGGCCTTTGCCAATAACGGTGCCAGCGCTGGCAGCAGGCTCGCCTGGCCGGCGCGTTCCGGGATCGGCGTTTCGGGAAACAGCGCTTGGTAAAACGCATCGCGATCAGTGCCGTAGGACGCCAGGATGCTCGCCGGCATGACCATCGCCATGAAAATCACCAGACTGCTGTAGGTGATCATCAGGTGAAACGGCAGCACCAGCACACCCACCGCGTTATGCCCGTCGAGCCATGAACGCTGGCCTTTGCGCGGGCGAAAGGTGAAGAAGTCCTTGAAGATTTTCTTGTGGGTGATGATCCCGCTGATCAGCGCGATGAACATCACCATCGCGGCTATCGTCGCCAGCCAGCGGCCCCAGGGATAAGGCATCTGCAACTGGAAGTGGAAGCGGTAGAAGAACTCGCCACCCCGGCTGTCCCGGGGCTGTATTTCGGCGCCGGTCTGCGCGTCGAGGGTCTTTTGCGTGAAACGCCCACGCTGACCGCGCTCGGCCGGGGCGTCTTGCCAACGCACGGACAACGCGGGATCACGGGCATTCGGCAGATCGATAACCCAACGCGAGGCATCAGGGGCGTGCTGCTGCAGATAGCCTTGCGCCAGGCTCAGGCTGACCGCTGAATCGATAGCGTGCGCGGGGATTTCCGGCTGCATCCAGTGGCTGATCTCATCCTTGAAATAGGCCAGCGTGCCGGTCAGGAAAATCGCGAACAGCAGCCAGCCGAACAGCAATCCGGCCCAGGTGTGCAGCCAGGCCATGGCCTGGCGGAAGCCCTCTTTCATGCGTACCCCAAGCCACGCGCGGCACCGGAAGCCGTCGCCAGAATCACGCTCGGCACCAGCAACCCGACCCACGCCGACCACGCGGTGCGGCAGGCGAAACACCAGAGCACCGCGACCAGATAGACCAGAAAGGAAATGGTCATGCCCGTCACCACCGCTTCGGCGCGGCTCAACGGCAGCCACATCGTCAGGGCGACACTGGCCAGTGCCGCGACCAGATAGCCGCCAAACACCGCCGCCAGCACCCGCGAGGTGACCGCCAGACGATAGGACATGGGAAGTGAGGCGAGTTTGCCTTTCATGTTTCGACCCTGAAACGAAAAAACGTCCGGCCGACAAGCCGAACCAACAGGCGAGCAATATTAATGATAAATATTCTCATACGCAAAAGCATCTGATTGCCGGACGACCTTCCTCGCCTCTACAATGCGAACAGTTCTTGTTCTCTAACGCATGCCGCATGCGCCCGGAGTAATACCGTTGCCGTCCGCCCATCCCGTCGAATCGCTCTATCACGACCACCACCGTTGGCTCACCGGCTGGTTGCGGCGCAGACTCGGCTGCCCGGAGAGCGCGGCGGATCTGGCTCAAGACACATTCATCCGCGTACTGACCGCGCGCGAACCGGCGCTGATCATCGAACCGCGCGCCTTCCTCACCACCCTCGCCAAACGCGTGCTGTTCAATCATTACCGCCGCCAGGACCTGGAACGCGCCTACCTCGAAACCCTGGCGCAGATGCCGGAGATGACTGCACCGTCGGAAGAAGACAAAGCGATCATCCTGCAAACCCTGATTGAGCTGGATCAGTTGCTCGACGGCTTGCCGCGTCTGGTCAAGCGCGCCTTTTTGCTCGCGCAGGTCGATGGCCTGACTTACCCGCAGATCGCCGCTGAATTGAACATCTCGGTGGCCACGGTCAAACGTCATTTGAACAAGGCAGCAATGCGCTGTTACTTCGCGCTATGAACCGCGTCCCGGATTTCTCCGCGCACGTGGCCGAGCAGGCGGTGCATTGGTTGATGGAAATGCAGCAGGGCACGCTCTCCCCGCGCCAGCAACAGGCCTGGCAGCAGTGGCTGGACGCGCACAGTGAACACCGTCGGGCGTGGGACCACATACAGCGGGTCAACCAGCGCTTGCGCGGTGTGTCTTCGCCGCTGGCACACGCGACGTTGAACGGAGCGAAGTCCGCCAGCCGTCGTCAGGCGTTGAAACTGCTGCTGATTGTCGGTGCCGGTTCAGCCGTCACCTGGAGCGTGCGCGAGCACAATCCGCTGCCGTCGCTGCTCGCTGATTACCGCAGCCCGGTGGGTGAGCGACGCAAGGTGGCGCTGGGCGCGGACAGCCAGTTGCAGCTCAACACCGCGAGTGCGGCGGACGTGGACAACACGCGCCGGCTGATTCGTCTGCTGGAAGGCGAGATCCTCCTGAGCACCACGCAAGCGTTCGAAGTGCGCACGGCACAGGGCATTCTGAAAACCCGGGCGGCGCGCCTCAACGTGCGGCAATTTGCCGATCGCACCCAGGTGGCCGTGTTTGAAGGCCAGGTCGAATTGAACGCCCACGGGCGTGCACCGATGTTACTGCCCGTCGCCCGTCAGCTGAGTTTCAGCGCCACCTCGATCAGCGCAGCCAAGGCACTGGACGCCAACAGCGGCGCCTGGGCCGAGGGCATGCTGGTTGCCGCGCACATGCGCCTGGGGGACTTTCTGGATGAGCTCGGTCGCTACCGTCGCGGGCAGTTGCATTGCGCTGCCAAAGTGGCTGACCTGCTGATCTCCGGGACTTATCCACTGGACGACAGCGAACGGATTCTCGATCTGCTGCAAATCAGTCTGCCAGTGAAAGTGCGGCGTTTTACCCGCTATTGGGTGAGCGTCGAAGCCCGGGTTTGAAACAAAACTGTGGCGAGGGAGCTTGCTCCCGCTGGCCTGCGCAGCAGGCCCCTTCTTCAATAAAGGGGCCGCTTCGCGCCCCAACGGGAGCAAGCTCCCTCGCCACAGAAAACAGTCGTTCAAAAAAATATTCGTAAACCGTGAGCCGTTTTTCAGATCTGGCGTGACAGAGAAGGAAAGCCCCCTTGATTCAACCTTCTCAGGATCATCGTTCATGCACCCGACCCGCCTTACGCCCCTGGCCCGCAGCCTGCGTCATCTCGTTCTCGGCGCCAGCCTGAGCTTCAGCGCCCTGCCCGCTCTGGCCGCCGAAACCAAGGCCTATCACATCGCCCCGGCGTCGCTGGAAAACGCCCTCAACCAGTTTGGTCGTGAAGCCGGCGTGCTGATTTCCTTCGGCTCGCAGATCACCCGCGGCGTGCAAAGCCGTGGCCTGGAAGGCAGCTACACCGCCGCGCAAGGTCTCGATGCACTGCTTGAAGGCACCGGTCTGCAAGCCCGCGCCGAGGGCGATAATGCCTTCAGCCTGCAACCGGTGAGCGACACCGCGCTGGAGCTGGACACCTCGACAGTCGTTGGCGACTGGCTCGGCGACGCGGCGCAGGTCAACGTCTTCGAGCATCCGGGCGCCCGCGACGTGATCCGCCGCGAAGACTTCGAACGTCAGGGCGCGACTCAGGCGCGCGACGTGCTCAACCGCATTCCCGGGGTCAACGCCCCGGAAAACAATGGCACCGGCAGTCACGACATGGCGCTGAACTTCGGCATCCGTGGCCTCAACCCACGGCTGGCCGCGCGCTCGACGGTGCTGATGGACGGCATTCCCGTGCCCTTCGCCCCTTATGGTCAGCCGCAGTTGTCCTTTGCGCCGATCAGCATGGGCAACATGGATGCCGTGGACGTGGTGCGTGGCGGCGGCGCCGTGCGTTATGGCCCGCAGAACGTCGGCGGCGTGGTCAACTTCGTGACCCGCGCCATCCCCGACGAACCGACGGTCAAGGGCGGCTTCCAGACGGAAACCAGCCCGTCGTCGAGCCATGACGGCTTCAAGACCAGCGCCAACCTGCTCGCGGGCGGCACCAATGACAATGGCCTGGGCGGCGCGCTGCTGTACTCCGGCACCCGGGACGGCGACTGGCGTGAACACAGCGATACCGAGATCGACGACCTGATCCTCAAGGGCAAATACCAGCTCGACGAGGCCAACAGCTTCAACGCCATGGCCCAGTATTACGAGGGCAAGGCCGACATGCCCGGCGGCCTCAACGTTGCCGATTACGACGCTGATCCGTATCAATCGACACGCCCGAAAGACCAGTTCTGGGGCCGTCGGACGATGTTCAACTTCGGCTATCGCTATCAGGAAGACCGTCGCGAATTCACCGCCAACACCTTCTTCACCAAGACCCTGCGCAGCGGTTATCTGGATCAGGGCAGCTTCCTCTCGCTGTCGCCGCGCGAGTACTGGGTACGCGGTTTCGAAACCCGGTTCGCCCAAGGCTTCGATCTCGGCCCGACCAGCCATGAAGTCGGCGTCGGCTACCGCTACATCAACGAGGCCGGTCATGAGTTGCGCTACCGCACGCCGATCAGCAGCAACCAATACCCGACCACCGACAGCCGCAACGACCGCGACACTCGGGGTGGCACCGAAGCCAATGCGTTGTTCGTCGACGACCGCATCGACATCGGCAAATGGACCATCACCCCGGGTGTGCGCTACGAGATGATCGAGTCGCAGCAGACCAACAACCTGACCAACGCCAAATACAAGGGCGACTACAACACCGCGCTGCCAGCGCTGAACGTGCTGTATCACCTGAGCGACAGCTGGAATCTGTACGCCAACACCGAAGGCTCATTCGGTAGCGTGCAGTACAGCCAGATGCCCAATCGCGTGAGCAGCGGCGAAGTCAAACCGGAGAAGGCCCGCACCTGGGAACTCGGCACCCGTTACGACAACGGCGCCCTGCGAGCGGAAATCGGCGCATTCCTGATCAACTTCGACAACCAGTACGAAAGCAACCAGACCAACGATTCGGTGATCGCCCGTGGCGAGACCCGCCATCAAGGCATCGAGACCAGCGTCAATTACGCACTGGATGCCTTGAGCCCGGCGCTGGCCGGTTTCGATGTGTACGCGACTTACGCCTACGTCGACGCGACCATCCGCGAGGACGGGCCGAACAAGGGCAACCGCGTGCCGTTCTCGTCGAAACACAAAGGCACGATTGGCGTCGGTTACACCGAGGGGCCGTGGAAGCTGAATCTGGATAGCAGCTTCCAGAGCGACCAGTTTGCCGACAACGCCAACACCTCGACAGAAAGCGCCGACGGCAGCACTGGCAAGATCCCGGGCTACATGTTGTTCAGCAGTCGTGCGGGTTACGACTTTGGCCCGCAACTGTCGGATTTGAATGTGGCGGTGGGGGTGAAGAACATCTTCAATACCCAGTACTTCACCCGCTCGTTCGATGACAACAACAAGGGCAAGTACGTGGGTGAGCCGCGCACGGTTTATGTGCAGACGTCTGTAGCTTTCTAAAAAAACTGTGGCGAGGGAGCTTGCTCCCGCTCGGCTGCGAAGCAGACGTAAATCCTGCTAATGCGGTCTGGCTGTTGAACGCCTTTGCAGGTTTTGGGGCCGCTTCGCAGCCCAGCGGGAGCAAGCTCCCTCGCCACACGGTTCAAAAAAAAACGGGCCTGCTTGCGCAGGCCCGTTCTCATGGGGTGGCTTGAAAAATCAGCGCATCAACTGTTGATCGCTGCCTGTTCATTCTCGAGAAATTCTTCCTCCAGCAGTGCGTCATTCGCCTTGCTGAATGGCACGGTGGCGGCGCGGGGCTTGCCCCGCAGTTTGCCAAACAGGTGCTCCAGCGCGTGTTCCAGTTTTTCGGCTGCACCGTCGATCGCCTGTTCCAGCGAATCGGCTTTATGGGTGACGGAAATCGGTTGATGGCCTTTTGGCCGCGCTTCCAGTTGGCAGCGCAAGTCATGGGGACCTGGTTTGTCACCGTTCTCGTCGCTCAGGTGGACTTCGACACGGGTCAGGTCTTCTTCATAACGTTCGAGCGTGCTCTCAATGGTTGTACGTACCCACTCCTCCAGTCGTTGACTACTTTGAATATGGTTATCGCTGTTGACTTGGATTTGCATAGTTCATCCCTTATTTCAGCTAGCTCGCGAGAGGCCTTGAATTGAATTTCTTGACCTCTTGGTTACAACAATCGGCCCGACTGACGAACATTTCAACCCCTGAAAAAAGATAAATATTCATTCGCAAAAAAAGCCGGACAACCGAGCAAGTCACTGGTAAGGTCGGGAGTTGGGTCGCCACGCAACCCTGCAAAATCTGCTCACAATTGCCCGTCGTTCAACGGGTGCAAGCTGCGGAAAATCGCCGCCTCCTCCACCAGCCAGTCATGTACGGCACGCACGCCCGGATGGCTCAACGCCCCCGGCGCATACAACAAAACGTAACGCTTGTGATTGGGCACCGACAGCCCGAACGGCACAATCAAAGTCCCCCGCTCCAACTCATCGTTTAGCAGTGTGCGTCGGGCGATCGCCACGCCCATGCCGGCGATGGCCGCTTCGATGGTCAGGTGATTGCGATTGAAGGTGTGGCCGCGCCGGACATCGGCGCCTTCGAAGCCGATCGCGTTGAGATAGAACTCCCATTCCGCATATTCATAACTGCCGCGCCAGGCGGTGATGTCGTGCAGCAGCGGGAAATGCCCCAGATCCGCCGGCCCATGCAGCGGTGGGCGCCCACGCAGCAGGCTCGGTGCGCACACCGGGAAAATCTGCTCATCGAGCAAGGCTGTGGATAACAGTCCCGGGTAGCTGCCGTCGTTCAGGTCAATCGCCAGATCAAAGTCGCCCTCGTGCAACGGCACGCTGCTGTCCTCGGCCACCAGGCGCAACTGGATGTCCGGATAGCGCTGTTGCAGGCGGGGCAGACGCGGGGTCAGCCATTTGCTGAGGAACGACGGAATCGAGCGCACCCGCAAAATCCCGCTGATCATTCCGGCATCCAGACGGCGCAATTCAGCATCGATGCTGCCGTAGGCCTCATTGACCGTAATCGCCAGCCGCTGCCCTTCCGCACTCAGTTCCACCCCCCGCGCACGGCGATGGAACAGGCGAAAGCCGAGGCGCTCTTCCAGTTGGCGAATCTGCTGACTGACGGCCCCCGGGGTGATGTGCAGTTCTTCTGCGCAACGGGTGAACGACAGGTGCCGCGCGGCACAGGAAAACACCTGCAGCCAGACGTAGGTCTGGGCGTGCAATTGACGACTCATCGTTTAGTCCTGCTAAAGGCTTTCTTAGGAAGTTTCGTTGGTCACGTAGGACCGAGGTAGGCAGTATCGCCGACATTGCGCTTGTCCTACAAAAAATGGCAGCGATTCCTACTCCATTGCTTGTAAGGGTTTAGCATGGCTATCAGTGTTTTCGATCTATTCAAAGTCGGCATCGGTCCGTCCAGTTCCCACACCGTCGGCCCGATGCGTGCCGCAGCGACCTTCGCCGAGGCGCTGATCGACCAACGGTTGCTCAACGATGTACGTCGGGTGGAAATCCGTTTGTACGGTTCGCTGTCGGCCACCGGTGTCGGCCACGCCACCGACCGCGCCACGCTCATGGGGCTGATGGGCGAATGGCCGGACAGCGTTGATCCGGCGACCATCGACCCGCGCATCCAGCACCTGCGCGAAAGCGGTCTGCTGTCGCTGGCCGGGCAGCGAGACATTGCCTTCAACTGGCAGCGCGATCTCCTGCTGCTGGACGAGAGCCTGCCCTACCACCCCAACGCCATGTCGCTGACAGCCTTTGGCGAAAGCGCCGAGTTGTTCACGCAAACGTACTACTCGATCGGCGGCGGTTTCATCATCGAAGCGGCGGAAGCCGAATCCGGTGTCGCCCCTGCCGGTGACGTGGTGCTGCCCTATGACTTTTCCAGCGCCGCCGAACTGCTCAGTCTGTGCAAGCAGCACGACTTGCGGGTCTCGGAGCTGATGATGGCCAACGAACGGGCCTGGCGCAGCGACGCTGAAATCCGTAACGGCTTGCTGCACATCTGGTCGGTGATGCGCGAGTGCGTCGAACAGGGTCTGCGCCACGAAGGCATCCTGCCCGGCGGGCTGAACGTGCCGCGCCGTGCGGCGAAACTGCACCGCAGCCTGCTGGAAATCGGCAAGCCGAACGTGATCAGTTCGACGCTGTCGGCGATGGAGTGGGTCAACCTGTTCGCCCTCGCCGTCAACGAAGAGAACGCGGCCGGCGGGCGCATGGTGACCGCGCCGACCAACGGTGCGGCCGGGATCATTCCGGCGGTGCTGCACTACTACATGAAATTCAATCCGGACGCGTCCGACGATGATGTCGTCGCGTTCTTCATGGGCGCCGCCGCCGTCGGCATTCTGTGTAAGAAAAATGCCTCGATCTCCGGCGCCGAAGTCGGCTGTCAGGGCGAGGTCGGTTCGGCCTGCGCCATGGCCGCTGCGGGCCTGGCCGAAGTGCTCGGTGCCACCCCCGAGCAACTGGAAAACGCCGCCGAAATCGGACTGGAACACAACCTCGGGCTGACCTGTGACCCGGTCGGCGGCCTAGTGCAGGTGCCCTGCATCGAGCGCAACGCCATCGCCGCGGTGAAAGCGATCAACGCCACACAAATGGCCCTGCGCGGCGACGGCAAACATTTCATTTCCCTCGACCGGGTGATCCGCACCATGCGCGATACCGGCGCCGACATGCACGACAAATACAAAGAGACTTCACGGGGCGGCCTGGCCGTGAGCTGGGTGGAGTGCTGACGCGCATTCCCTGACCGCCCCGGCCGGCCGCAACTTGCGGCCGGCCAACCGTGAGCCCGAGCAAAAATAATAACGAGGCAAAAACGATGACCGATGTACGTACACCTGCTGCCGAAAATCCCGCTGTAGATCGCACACGCAACACCGAAATTGCCCACAAGGGCTGGAGCAAAGCCGACACCACCTGGATGCTCGGCCTGTACGGCACGGCGATCGGTGCCGGCACCTTATTCCTGCCGATCAACGCCGGTGTCGGCGGTTTCTGGCCGTTGCTGATTCTGGCGCTGCTGGCGTTCCCGATGACCTTCTTCGCCCACCGGGGCCTGACCCGCTTTGTGTTATCCGGGCGTTCGGGCGACATCACCGAAGTCGTCGAAGAACACTTCGGCATCGGTGCCGGCAAGCTGATCACCTTGCTTTACTTCTTCGCGATCTTCCCGATCCTGCTGGTGTACAGCGTCGCGCTGACCAACACCCTGAGCAGTTTCCTCGAACACCAGTTGCACATCGCCCCGCCGCCCCGGGCGATCCTGTCGCTGGCGCTGATCCTCGGCCTGATGGCGATCGTGCGCTGCGGGCAGAACGTGATCGTCAAAGCCATGAGCGTGCTGGTCTACCCGTTCGTCGCCGCCCTGCTGTTGCTCGGTCTGAGCCTGATCCCCAACTGGAACGGCGCGTTCTTTGCCAGCGCTCAAGAGGCGATGCCGCTGTCGACGTTCTTCAAGACCCTGTGGCTGGCGATTCCGGTGATGGTGTTCTCGTTCAACCATTCGCCGATCATCTCGGCGTTCGCCGTTGACCAGAAGCAGCGCTACGGCGCCCAGGCCGAGCGCAAGAGCAGCGGCATCCTCGCCATGGCCCACGGCATGATGGTGGTGACGGTGATGTTCTTCTGCTTCAGTTGCGTGCTGGCGCTGTCACCGGCGGATCTGGCCGCAGCGAAAGCGCAGAACATTTCGATCCTGTCGTACCTGGCCAACCACTTCCAGACCCCGGTCATCGCTTACGCCGCGCCGCTGATCGCGCTGGTGGCGATCACCAAATCCTTCCTCGGCCACTACATCGGCGCCAGCGAAGGCTTTCAGGGCATGATCGTCAAAAGCCTGCGCGGTCGAGGCAAGGTGATGTCGGCAAGTTGGCTGAACCGTGCGACCGCGCTGTTCATGATCCTCAGCTGCTGGGCCGTAGCCACCTTCAACCCGAGCATCCTCGGCATGATCGAAACCCTTGGCGGGCCGGTCATCGCTTGCCTGTTGTTCCTGATGCCGATGTACGCCATCCGCCGCGTGCCAGCCTTGCGCCAGTATTCGGGACAGGTGTCGAACGTGTTCGTGGTGCTGATCGGCCTGATTGCACTGTCGGCGATCATCTATTCGGTTCTGCCCTGAAACGGGCCATAAACAAACAAGGCGAGCTGTGTGCTCGCCTTTTTTATGCCGTATTCATTGTTCGACAATTTTCCCGGCACAGCCCTTGCTACACACCTGTAGGAGCTCCCGAAGGTTCGGGCCGCGTTCGGACGATCTTTTGATCTTCGTGACCGACATCAAAACATTGAAGATCAAAAGATCGCAGCCTGCGGCAGCGCCTACACAGAAGCACTTGGCGAAATGGCCACGGAATGGCCGATGGTCCGGTATGGCGAACCAACCCGATCACGGCCGGTCAACAACTGCACGTTCAATCAGGCGGTGACGCATCATGGACAACCCTTTTCAGATCATTACCGATGCCTTCGCGCCGGACTATCAGATCAACCTGAGCATTCAGGGGCTGGACGGCAGCATCATGCTGACCCTGTCGGACAGAGGCCGCATCGTGGCCAAACGCATGATCAGCAGCGAACAACGCAACGATCCAGAGCGCTTGAAGCGACTGGTGCAAAGCATTCAATTCGGCATCGCCATCGAACAGGGCCACAGCGCCATGGCGATCCTCGAAGCGATGACCAGCGGCGCCGGGCTGCCGCCGCCACCGCAGCCAATCGACGGCCAGTCTCGACCGTCGGCAGGTCTTTAGAGCTCGCCCTTCTCGATCTCGGGGTGTTCGCCGGAACCGGCGCCGAGCTTGCGTTGCGGTTTCTCGATCTTCACCGAGGGAAATTGCGACGAGGCGTAACGCACCACCAGGATCGAGAACGCCAGCAGCAGAATCCCGCCGCACAGGTAGATGATGCCCATGTCCGGCGGGTTGTGGTGCGAGACGTTGGAGATCAGCAGACGGGTCAGCGCGGTGATCGCCACGTAGATCAGGAAGCGCACCGGCATGTGGTTGGTCTTGTATAATAGGTCTTAATCTAACAATTCGGCATGACCCATCATGACAAGTCCATCCCCAGCAGCCTACGCATATATAAGGCACAGCACGAAGCGTCAAGGCGCAGAGGACAAGGACTCTGTAACACGCCAGAAAGAGTCTATCCGAGTGCTTGCAGAGCAGTACAAGGTGCAGATCCCGGATGAGAATTTCTTCTACGAAAACGGGGTGTCAGCGTACAACGGCAAGAACCGCACACACGGCAAGCTGAAAGAGCTGATTGACCAAATCGACAGTCTACGCATTCGCCCTGGCGATATTGTTTTCGTTGAATCTATTGACCGTTTGAGTCGCCAGAGGCTTTTACAAGCTAAAGATTTGGTCAATGGAATTCTTGAAAAAGGTATCGTTTTAGTCACCACGATTGACAATCAGCGCTACGAAAAAGCCTCTGATAAAAACGGTATTGACGATTTATCACAAGATATTCTTTTGTCTGTGATTTCAAAACGTTCACACGAAGAATCGAAAACCAAAAGCGTTCGCCGCCTATCAGCGTGGGCAAAGGCCAAGAAAGACGCGGTTGAAAAATCAATACCCTTCAACAAAAAGCGTCCTCCTTTTGGCATTCAGTACAACGAACTCACACAAAAGTTTGAGCCACACCCTGAACAAGCCGAAGAGCTTAACCGAATTTTTGAATCGTTAAGGCTTCAAGGTGTTACAGCAACGATTAAAGAAATTAACAAAACATCGTCAGTAAAATGGACTCAAAACCGAGTTAAAGACATTTTTGAAAAAAAATATCCACTTGGCTACATGTATTCCCAAGTAAAAAAAGACGGGAAAATGCAGTTCGATAAATACATTGAAAACTATTACCCTCAAATTATAAGCTTTGAGCTTTTTGAACAAGCTCGCCAAGCAATGCAAGGGCGAAAAGTAAACCGCCGCGCTGGCCGATCAAGCCAAGACAACTCAAACATCTTTCGCCACACAGCCATGTGCGGGATTTGCGGCGAATCCATGTTCTTTATGAATAATTTCGGCTCGCAAACGAAACGCTATTTTTACATGAGTTGCAGAAGCAATTTTGAGCAGAACAATAAATGCAAAAACCGCTTTCGGTATGATTTTGGCGTTTCGGTTCTTTTCCACATTATCGCTTCATCCTTCTTTTGGAATATGCTATCAAAACGGCCCGCCCTATTTGAAGCAGTTAAAAAATCAACTTTTTATAGCGAAGGCGATTTTGGAACAAAAGTAGAAACGGCTGAGGACATGATAAGCTACGCAAAAGTTGGCGAGCATTTCATTAGATTCTTGGAAGGAAACACGGACAACAAATCTCAAAACAAAGAAAGAATTGAAAAAGAGATTCTTCTTTCCAAAAAGAAAATGACATTGGAGAACCTTGAAAAATCAGTTGAGACAATCCAGGACGGAGCAATCCCGGCTTCCATTCTTAAAATGCTGATGAATGCAGAAGAAGAAGTTTCGAGACTAAAAGAAGAACTTGAAGAACTGACCGTAAATTCAATCGACACAAAAACAACGCTTCACGTCAAAACCGTTGATGAATTCGTCGAGCTATTCAAGAAGGAACACGGACGCCTTCAAATCATTAACTTCCTAGCATCCAACGGAATAACATTTTTCTTCACTTACAACAAAGACGCAAAAACGCTAAATACAAAGGTTGCAATAGACGGCGAAGTGGTCAGTACATACAACACAATGTATGAAATCAATGCGCTTGAAAAATACGGGATCGGGAACATTGCAGAAGAATTCAAATTACCAGATGCTTAAATACGTGGCTTTTTGAGTCAAGCAAAGCACCAAAGGGATGAGACGTGAAGCACATGCCGCCATTGCGGCGGCATGATAGCTGGTGTTACTTGCTCAACCACGACTCAACGGTGTCAGCACCGAACTCGTTTTTCCATTCTTTAAGCTGGCGATGATTGCCACCTTTAGTTTCGATGGTTTCGCCAGTGTGCGGGTTCTTGTAGACCTTAACCACGCGCTCGCGGCGGGTTGCTTTGGCAGCTACAGGAGCAGCACCACCTTTGCGGTTAAGCGAAGCTGGATCGAGGATTGCGATCACGTCACGCAGACTTTTGCCATATTGGCCTAGCAGATTGCGCAGCTTCTCTTCAAATTTGATTTCTTCAGCCAAACCAGCGTCACCTTTCAAGGCTTCCAGTTGGGCCATTTGTTCTGCAAGGTGTTTTTCAAGCTGACGGAATTCTGCAAGCTTCGACATGATGTAACCCTTTAATTAGTGATGATTGGATACTACAACAAATTAATTCAGTTTGAAAATAGGTCAGTCCATTTTCATTTTGAATGGTTTGGATTTGGCTACAAGTTCAAATTTCTTAGAATTTTCATTCCAAAGCACCACACCATCGGATTGCATCATGTCCGGGCTACCAGCTTTGTAGTAACGCAAATCGCTCATGAAAATTGCATTGCTGTTTTGCCTGTGAGCAACCCCACCATTAGCAGGCGCTAGCGCATCTGATTCGCTTGGAAACTGCATAGGTGCTTTGTAAAGCTTCCCATCGTTCACATCAACGAAGACCGTGGCTTGGCATCCCGTGCCGCAACCATAAGTAGCGACAACAAAGTGCCCCGCAAAATCGGCTTTCTTGCCAATGGTGCCTTCGATGGATTCTTTGATGCGCCACTGCCCTGCTAGGGCTTTGTTACTCGACCAATCGACTTTTGACAATGTTTTGTTAGAGACCGAGGAAGCCGGGTATTTCTCAAAGGTGAATCGGTCATCTGCATGGCTTGCAGAAGCTACGCACATGGCAAGAGCTACAGCAGTCAAAATCCTTTTCATTTGAATCACTCGATGTTGGTTAGAGGCAAAACCATAGCTCCAGTCTGTTGGATCAATCAAGATCGTTCCAAAAAATATTTTAGAACGTTACGAAACCCGGCAGATATAGCTTTAAAACTGCTTTTCCCTGAAATGACAAACAGCTTCTTCAGAAACCTTATCCATTTATTTATTTCGCGCAGCGGACGCACAATAACGAAATTTGTGAAATCCTCTATATAAATAAATCCAATTTAGAAAATAAATTAATATCGACCTCAGTTAAATTTAATCACACATTCATCAAAGCAAGAGATGGAGAACCTAAACAGAACGCAGCAAAGCTAAATCGCCTTTAAGCATGACACATATTTATTTAATCAACTGAGTAGGACAGTGGCATCCCGACAGCAAAACTTTACGTTCATGTTTTTTGACTGAGGATATTAATCATAGATTCGATTACTTCAGCCTGCATACAAAAGGATGAGTATCAAGACAAAATAAACTTATACCAAACTGAGAAATATAAAATCTTACAGAAACCAAAGATCATGAATACATAAAAATCACCAATTGCATTTCCAGACGAGCGAAGCTATAGGGATACATACAACAACTCTAATCAAGACTAAAATGAAAAATACATTTCTTATAAAAATATAAATCATAGATCAAAACACGATATCTTTAAAATAAACAAAAGCGCTAAAAAATAAAATGCGCTGTAAGATTTAAATCAAAAATAACATAATTAGAAAGAATATATAAAACATTTATGAGCCAATAGATCTTAACGTGTTAATTATATAGAATCTAATAAAACACGAACTTTGCACAGCGAAATATTATTATATAGCCAAGACCATGCAAATATAGAAATTTGGCTAAGAGATTGCCGCACCCATCGCCGCATTAAAAATGCACCAATAAGTATTAAATCACTAAGAATTTAAAATTATTGATGCATTATCTAACAATGCCGGCAAGCCCTTCGACAAATACACCCAAAAAAATCCACATTAAACCATAATGAAAATCAAATAATCATCTGTTTTATCTGTAATATATATCCACGGAAGCCCCGGCACTAAAGGAGCCAGGTTGGTAAACATTTTTATTCCACAAAAGTTGAGCAATGAAGCGCTTACTCGACAATAATTGGTTGGTCGCCTCAATTAACCGAAACTCAGAATTGAAAGGAACTATAGATCGATTATCCTCTGTTAAAATTCTAATACCAACTGCATCATTATCAGATGGGATGAGAAGATTATCTTGTACAGCAGCATTAATCGGGGTCAACATTGCTCCAATAGCGTAAACGCTATCGCATTGCTTACTGGAAGAAACAGTGAATGGAATCTCTTTTATAAGAACTCCTTTATCAGGCCTCCCTGCAATATTCCCAAAATTGACAGTTTGTGGGGATATGGACAACGTAGAAGCACATGAAACATATCGGAAATTATTCAAATTATTGACAAAAAACTTATAATAAGCGTCTCCTGTATTTACACCTCCTTTGCCATCAAATGCTAACAACTGATAAGAAGACACAGTGGTGAGAGCACCCTCTTTATTAGGCTCTGCTTCACTCTTCTTCGATACGAATGGGCGAATTCCTACCATAAAACTTCTAATCGTTGTTGATTTGCAACCTCTGGAACTATTACAGGATCCTAATGTAATCCCCATATCAGTTTTACATGCACTAGCGCCAACGACACTGCATATAAGATCAACGCCATTGACTGTCACTCCCACTTCAATATCAGGGCCAAGTACGTTGTTCGCTTTATCAGCAGGATTGAGATAAAGATATACATTTTCAGAATCAGCCGCACCATTCTGCCAGCATTCAATAGAAAGAGTAAATTGGTCGCCAACCCACAATTTCGTACCTTTAGGCAACGACGGTAAAACCGCGATATTTTCAGTTATACTCACCGACTGTGAGTTTGATGTCCCATAACTCTGACAAAGAGTCGCAAAACTATTACAGGAAAATAAAGCCAATATCGTCACATACATTATTTTAAACATATTATTAAATCTCTTAAAATCTAAAACGCGTTTAACATTTTTAAAAATTTTCATCAGTATGTCGACACTGCTAACGCAGGTATTTCGGCGATGAATCTTCTAAAAACCATATAAAGCCATTAACTAATTGATATTATATTTCTTAAAGGTTATCCTGGCGAACTTAACCAATTGTCATAACCATAAAGACTTCAGCCCATTATCAGATCCACTCTAATGAAGATAACTGAATCAACAGCGCCAAGTAAATCTTACCACTCGGCGCTTAAGGCAGTTTATCAGTGAAGCTTATATATTGAAGCTTGCCAGGGTTTAAGATCTATAAACTCAAGCGAGCCATTTGAACGTGGATCGGGTAAATTTTGGAGAATTAGTGTACCTCTGTTTAGTTTATTCGGCAAAGAATATTTGACTTGATAATCCGTCATATTTATGACAATCAGAAAAGACTCTGTGCCTAGAGTACGAGTATATGCGAAGACCTGTTCATGGCTAGGGTCTAGGTCACGATATTCACCAACAACAAGAGCCGGGTTAGACTTTCGCAAATTTATCAATTTTCTGTAAAAATTGAAAACTGATTTAGGTTCGTTGACTTGGCTACTCGCATTAATTGAAATGTAGTTCGGATTGACACTAATCCACGGGGTGCCTGAAGTGAAGCCTCCGCTCGGAGAGCTATCCCATTGAAAAGGAGTTCGCCCATTATCTCGATTAGTTTGTCGAGCATTATTGAGGAAATACTCACTATCAATAGTTCCGGTCTCGACCAAATCACGCCAGTAACCTTTGAGCTGAATATCATCAAAGTCGTTGATATCCTTAAAAGGGTAATTAGTCATGCCAATCTCATCGCCCTGGTATATGAACGGAGTGCCGCGCTGGGTCAGACTTAAAAGGGCAAGAGCTTTAGAAGACGAATCACGCCATTCATTCGAATCATTACCAAAATGGGATACTACTCGCGCGTTATCATGGTTGCTCAAAAAGAATGCGCCCCAACCATTATTACCGGTAATTCTATCGACATTACTAATGGCTTGCTTAAACTCCGGAATACTCCACTCTTTCGCTTCCCAAACACTTTTCCGACCAACGAAGATAGCGTCGAAAATGAAAGCCAAATTAAATTCTTTGTTTGACGGATTAGTAAATAATTGAATTTCTTCTGGAGGAGTTCGCCAAACCTCAGCAATGGTGGCAAGATCTCTGCCAGCAAAAAGCTTTTCATGCATATCTTTAATATATGAATGAACTTTAGGATCTACGACCTTTTCAACAGTATCACTTTTGAATTTTTCGAACTGTGCTTTAGTATCATAAGGCTTTACGAAGTCAGCGACTGCATCGAAGCGCAACCCTGAAACCCCTTTATCAAGCCAAAATCGTATGTCCTCGTAGACAGCATCACGAACACGGGGATTATCCCAATTAAGATCAGGTTGGCTGGACGCGAAGGTGTGATAATAATATTGACCCGTTTGTTTTGATTTCTCCCAGGAAGAACCACCAAATGAAGAGTTATTATCAGTAGCCGGTCCTCCGTTAACGCCATCTCTCCAAATGTAAAAATCACGATAAGGATTGTCTTTAGACTTCATGCTTTCGATAAACCAAGGGTGCTCTTCGCTAGTATGGTTCACCACAACATCAATCATTATACGCATGTTTCTTTTTTTGAGCTCAGATACTAGAACATCAAAATCATGGTTGTTGCCGTATTCCTTCATCACCCTACGATAATCACTAACGTCATATCCACTGTCTTTACCTGGCGAACCATAGTGTGGAGTCAGGAGAATAGCGTCGACACCCAAATTTTGGAGGTAATCTAACTTTTCAGTGATACCGTTAATATCACCAATACCGTCTCCAGTCGTATCTTTGAAAGATTTGATATAAATTTCATAAAAGACTGCTGTTTTCCACCAAGGCAGGCTTTGCCTAGTTGCATCAAGTTCGGATGCCACAGCAAACTGTAGGCCAAAGCAATATATCAATAAATTAAAATAAAGTAATAAAGATTTGTGAACTTTAGTCATCAGAAAACCCCTAGCCATTTTACCTCTCCTTGTTAGCGAACACGCCTACTCTAAACTCAGCTTAAACCAAGCAATATTGAACTTACTTGAGCAAATTCTTGCTTTTGAAGGTATCCTTAATTGAATAAACAATTAGAAAGCTAGAAAAAAGTGCCAACACCAAGAAGGCGTCAGATATTGATGAGAAATGCGCAATAGCTCCCACGATGCCCGGCCCCATCAATATTCCAGAATAGCCTATGGTGGAAATTGCAGCTACTGCAAGGGTCACAGGCATAACACTTTGGTTGCCCGCCGCAGTAAACAACAGTGGCGCAATATTAGCTACACCTAAACCAATCATTAGGAATGCTAAAACAGCTATCGAAAGACCGCTACTCAACCACAGCATAATCAGGCCTATAAATGCTAAAAAAGAACTGATTAAAAAAGTTTTACTTTTGCCGAGATTATCAACAAAGTATCCACCATAAAAACGACCAATGGTCATTGTCACGGAAAACACTGCGTATCCAATTCCACTATAACTTATACTTACGGCGTGTTGATCGACAAGCAAAACGCCACTCCAATCCAACATCGAACCTTCAACTATGTAAGCAATGAAGCACAGAAGCCCCAGCAAAATAACCTTACCTTTAGGAAAAACAAAATTGTTCGATGATGAGGTTTCTACTTCCCGCAAAATGTTTGGAACAGAACGTCGCAATAATGTGGCTATTATTACCGCCGTTAGAAGTAAGCAAAGGTTAGCTGTTAATCCAATTAAAAGTAATAAACTGGTTGTACACACACCAATAAATGCACCAAAACTAAAAAGCGCGTGGAAGCGGGGCATCAAAGATCTGTCAGCAATTTTTTCAACCTGAACAGCTTGTATATTAACAATCACATCCATTGCACCTACGCTAGCACCGAAAAGTGATATAAATAGAGCAATGAGTAAGAAGTTATCGATTGTCATGATCACTGGTAGTAAAACGGTAGCAAGTATCACCGAAAATAAATATATAATTCTACATCCAAACTTAGCTGCCAACACTCCAGAAACAAACATTGAGCTAATCGAGCCAACTCCAAATGCAATCAGCAAAATACTAAGATCACCATCACTGATTCCCAACTTATATTTTAGAATAGGAATTAGAGGCGCCCAACTTGCCAAAATAAAACCTACTACAAAGAAAGCTATTCGTGTAGACGAGATAAGTTTACTGTTGTTAGCACTACATTTAATTTTTCCAGTCATCATATAGACCTAATGATTAAGCTTGTTTATCTGAGCGAGTCAACTTTTTTTCAAAATCTGAAACTCAGATATGTCGTTGAGGCTGTCAATCACCCTATATGCAAGCTTATAATTTTGATTAGACGATAAGGAATGAGGCCACGCATAAACCTTCGTAATACCTGCAGCTGTTGCAGAATTTATTCCAATATCAGTATCTTCAACTACAATTACATCATCTGCGTGAGCACCTAATTTATCGATCATTTGAAGATAAGGATCAGGATAAGGTTTAGTTCGGATAACATCGTCACCAGCGATCAAAAACGGAGCACAATTTTCAATTAAAGCAAGATTAAGCAAACATGTATCCCTAGGTGCAGACGAAACATATCCGTAAGAAATTTTAGAATCTTTAAGCTCATGAATTAATTTCTTAATTCCCGGCCTTACAAATTGATCGGACAAAAGAGACTCATAAGCAATATGAAGATCTACTTTAAGATTTTCAATTTGTTCAGGGTTGACTTTTAGATGTCTAAGTGTTTCATCTAAGCTTAAACCGATGAGATTTTCCGGTTTGAAATTCCTTGCTAGATTGGGAACCACTTGCATTAAAGCATTAAAGTGCAATTGTTCACTATCTATCACTACGCCATCAATATCAAAAATTACAGATAAGTCTTTCATAAATAACTCTTTATTTAAAATCAGCGATTCGAAGCAAAACCTTACAGCAAGGTACTTGCACCGGCGCCATTCTAGAATTTTGAAGATCGCACCCAACCAATTTGAATGCATTTACATAATCATCGAAATCTAATTCATGGCTTACCAGCGCTTGCGCAGGTACAAGGCCCTTTTCGATCATAGTGTACGCCCGCTCAAAGCTGTTATTGAGAGAGTCAATAGATCCGACGATGGTAAGACTTTTGTCGGCAATACGCTGAACATCGATAGAAGCTCTAGATTCTTTCAATGCAACATTCAGTAATTTCCCACCTGGTGCTAGCAAATTAAAAACTTGCTCTGTTAGTTGTCCTGTTGTATCAACAACAAGATCAAGTTGAGTATTATCAGCACCGTATTCCGCATCGATGGCGTCGTCGATAGTGGTATACATTTTACAATGAGGAGGTAAGATGTCCCTGGCGAAGGTCTTGCGGAATGGATTGTTTTCGACTAGAAACGCATTTACACCTTTATTATAAAGTACCCAAAGATACAACATCCCCATGGGGCCTGCGCCAACAACGCAAGCTCGGAGATCAGTGCTTGTTATTCCGAGCTTATCAACACCGGTGATAGTGCAGCTAAGTGGCTCTGTTAAAGATGCTGCCTGTAATGAGACGCTGTCGTGTAGTTTTAGAAGGAATTTCTGCTTAGAACGATACTGAGTGGCGAAGGCACCGTCATAAGAAACTCCTGCTTCTGTTCCCGCTTTTGCTTCACAATGATTTGGGTTTCCAATTTTACACATCCGACAAACTCCACAAAAGTATGTTGGATTAACTACTACCCTATCACCGGGCTTAAACAGAGTTACGTCACTACCAATTTTAGATACAATACCTGAAGTCTCGTGACCTAATGTTACGCCCTCAACAGCAACCGAATAATCACCGCTTATAATCCCTACGTCAGTACCACAAATCCCACATACACCGACATCTATTACTACGTCGTCGGGCTCAATGCAATTTAACTCAGGCGTTTCAGTAATACTTACAGACCAATTAGAATTAAATTTTAAAGATTTCATATTAACCTCTGTTAAATAATTTATTGGGCGGAAATTTGATTTAGAGTAAGATCAATTTTCTGGAGAATTTCATCAATATGCAGTCGTGTGCAAATCAGCGGTGGGCGTACTTTAAGCGCGCTACTTTTGCCATATCTAGAACCGCGTATGATTAAACCATTCTTATGTGCAAGATCAATAAATTGTTTGGCAAATTCCGGTGAAGGTGTATCAAACCCAAACATATAGCCCAAGCCTCTAACTCCGCTTACCGACGAATGCCTGCTCTGAATATCTATAAGCCCATTGAGAATAAAATCTTGATTTTCGGTGACCCTTCCAAGAAGATCTTCATCCTCAATTATGCTAATCGTCTCGTTCATTGCGATCAGAGACAATGGATTTGCACCTGAAGTACTAGAGTGCTCAAAGGATTCTAGGACATCTAACTCCTTTCTCATCAGTACTCCACCAGTTGGAATACCGATACCACCAGCTCCTTTAGCAAATACAATAATGTCCGGATCTAGATCTCTAGCATAACCAGTTGAAGCAAAAAATGTTCCGGTTCGACCAAAACCAGTTTGTACTTCATCTGCTACAATTACGATATTATTGCGACGGCAAAATTTATTTAGGTGGGAGTAGAACGCCTTGGGGATAACGATATTACCACCGTTACCTAATACAGGTTCGACGATGACGCACGCAATATTTTGAGTTAATCCAAATTCGAATAGAGCGTCCAAATCCGCAAATTCATGAAGGTCTCTATCACCAATTTGATTTGCAAGGACACTAGGCGGGACGGGGATTTTTACAGAACCTGTTATTTCGACATGGAAATCTTTAATGCGAAATGCGTTACCCGATATTTGTGCAGTCGCTAATGATTGTCCATGGTGTGACATGTATAAAGACATGACACCGGAACGACCCGTAGCTTTTTGAGCCATTCGAATCGCACATTCAACAGCACCAGATCCTGTTACATCTCTCAGCCAGATATTCGTAAATCCGGCAGGCGCATATGGTAAGAGGCGTCCTAGAATCGATTGAGCCATCTCTAATGTATAAGCTGAGCTTAGGTGTGCACCTCTAGCAAGCTGGGCGCTCAATTTATTTGTAATCCTCTCGTTTGTGTAACCAAGTGGTAAATTAAAAGTTCCAGATGCTGCGTCAATCAATTTCGCGTTATCTATGTATAAGTATGGTCCATCTCCTTTAAACCTATTTAGTAAATGCTCAACGTTATTTCTCATTTATCAAATCCTTAATTAATTTATAACGATTGGCCGTCGCAAATGAAAATTACGCGCCTTTAATGATCAATGGATAATCTTTGACTCCTAGCAACTGTCAACTAGGCGCATAGAGTTCGCCAAAATTAGTAATGTGCATTGAGAGAAAGTATTAACGGCATTGATTTAACCTTAATGTGATTTACAGATACAAACAAAAGTTTAGAGTTCAGATAATGATCCCTAAAATTCATGCACCTTTGTAAGCTTTTAATAAATCATTAAAAGTAATCAAATATCGCCATCAACGCTTATATTTTTATTGAATGAAGATTTTGTTGAGGGTTTATTATAAATTTTCACATGTGAAGGTGCGGTAATACCAAATAAAACTGAGTTTTCGTCGACTTTAATCAGTTTTATTGTGATAGCTTCGCCAATCCGAATTCGCTCTTTGGAGCGTCGACTAATAACTAGCATTTCCCAATCCCTCGTAGCTCCGTTCCTTTCCCTATATAATCGATATAGATTGCACCAAACACAATAAGAAAAATCTTAAAAATCTTGTTCATGGTGGTTTTTCGATCTGATTACAATGTATATTTTGAGTCCAGATGCTCATAATGTGAACACATACTAACGTTACGTTGTTGATCATCATGGGGTTTCGAAAATAAGATCAGCTTTCCCGCATGGGGATATAAACGATGATTAGGATTGTTAAAATGTGATCGACTATTTGGTTAGCGCTTTATTAAAACTAGCTTGGTTGGATTCAAAGCAATATCAAATTACGGGGAGTAGTTGCAGTTGATTGAGGTTAGACTGCTGACATAGAAGAGAAAAACTTTCAAAGGTGTCTAGCGATTGGCAATAGAAAGCACCAGTAAAGTGTGCATTTACTAAACTTAGTATTTTTTATCTTTATCGAAATTGAATTACGCCTTCAAGTTTAAAACATTAAACAATTCGACAATAATTTCATGTTATATGAAAGATATAACTTCGTCGCTCACAAAAATAATTGCGAAAGAGACCGCATTTAATTAACTGAATTTTTTGATAGCCCCATAAAATAATATCGTTCTGTACATAAAAATAAGTTTCTTAAAGTTAATGCAGAGATTCGAAAATCGAGCTGCGCACTCAACTAAGTTTCGATTAAGTCTAACGAATAGGATTTTAAATACTAGGCGCTTTCATAAATCGTAAGTACTGTAAATATGGTTATTAGGTGCGATTTATTTAGCTATTCAGTTTTAAAAACATTCTTTTAATTAGGCGCGCCCGATCAAGCTCTAAATTGGCGCTGATCTATCAAGCGGTTGGGCAGTTTGAAATGCGGTGCGGCGGAGAAATAGAAAAACGAGATTTAAGATTTTTCTTATGTACTGCCATCTTAAACACTAGGAAACTTAGCTATTAGACCAAATGGAGTTACAAATTCAGCCGAGTAGGGAATTATCATATATTTCAAATCGACTATCTAATTACTGGAGACAGAATGAAACCTAACATGACATTTTTAGAGTCCATTAATATCGGAATCAATAAGGCGATGCTGGAGATCAAAAACATTGAAAGCATAAAACAAATCTTTGAAGAATTAAATTCAGACCTCCAAAAGCATTCTAATAATTTCAAGGTAGTAATTAAAGAAGGTAATAATCAATGTGTGGATTTTAGAATAAACGGTTTAAACCACAATTCAAACATGATTTTTACATTACACCTATGCCATAAATTCGGAATCGAGACTTATGCCGAAGTAGCAACCTTCCAACATACCTCAAATGGCTTCCCATGTGTACTTAGTTTCGAGGAAAATGACCATTCATGTGAAGACTTACAAGAGCTTAGAAGAGCTCTGTTAGGGTTACTATCATCAGCTAGCTTTGGACGGACAATTATGAATGCTCTTAAAAGTTAGTCAGCTTCATTCTCCATTTCATTTTAATAATAGCATTTAATATGAATAATACCTTTCTATCTTGGCTACCATATATCATTGTATGCTAAATCCTAAGATACTCCATGCAACCATTTAAATTATATTGGTGCTTTATAATGAAAAAAAAATCAACCTAAAACTTCATCATTGTTCCTTAATCACAATGATTCTAACCTAAAGAACGGGAATCACGTAATACACTTAACTCGCAGCGAATTAAAATTAATAACAACATTGTTACTTAAATCAACTCGTATTGTTAGTAAGGAAGATTTAGCAAAGTCGTTAGGCAAAAATTATGAAAACTACACTGGCCTAGAGATGTGCCTTAGTCGGTTACAGAAAAAATTTAGACAAATTGATAGTGAGGAGCGGTTGTTTCGGTCAGTGAGGAATCAAGGATACTGTCTGGTTCAAATAATAACTATCTCAGATTTCTTTAAATGTCAGCTATAATAAGTTCTAATTAAACATCAATGCTCTGATGGAACACTCTCCATCAAAACACGATGGCGCTATTACCAAATCGCTTCGTGTCGTTAATCATTAAATGTATTGCGACACGCAGTGAAATCTACCATATGGGGACTGTGGCATGGCGTGTTTTTTTTTAAGCCTTCCATCAAAAAGCTCGCATCTAGCGCTATGGATGCGGATGCAATGTCAGTAATAAGGAAGACTTAAAGATGCTGCTAATAAACAGAACTTTCACAAATTTTAAATATTCAATACCGGGCTGGATCACTATCTAAATACTACCGCCCCAAGAAATATTTTATTTATATCTTAGTGCAAATCAATTCACAAATAGTTGCTCGGTAGCTTTCAACTAACAAGCTACGCCATTTATATTTCAATAAAACATAGTGAGACCTAAAACTTATTATTGATATTCCAACAATCGTATGAACGCAATGGTATTAGATGATAAAATAAAAAAGTTCCAGTATTAAAGGCCTTTTATTGCTAAGCAATTTTAAAAATTAAAACTATAGGTTACACCAATAAGGCGACAAAATACTTAAATTCTTTTTTAGGAAAATTAAGAACTCAGGTTTCAACCCTCCTGAGTAATATAGTCCTTGTGCGAGTCGCCAAAGCTGAAGGGATGCGAATGAATCGCCCTTATCAATTAGAGTACAGAGTTCACTTATCTCGCGCACGAGAAACACATCCTTATGCCTGACGGAAACCATATGCATAAGCATGATATTTCCCAAACTAAAGCCATCTATGTTTTTATTGAGACACAATGGTGTGTAAACTATAAAAAAACGAGGCGTTACCCAAGACGGTGTTTCACTATATTGCGAATCCATTTTCAACTCCCTGTAAAAAACTCACCACAAGCTCATAGTCCAAAAGAAAAATAAGCAAATCAAAGATTAAAAAAATTCCGTAATTTTAATCTTTATCGGGCTTTCTAACAACCAAATACAGGCAAATCACAATATTTTAGTTAAGCATAGATAATTATTATAGAGCATGTTGTAGTTTTTCTAATTCATTACGCAAAACCTTTAATAGTCTTTGTAATTTACCATGCGCTTCTACTCAAGCTTTAAAAAAACCGCTCTAAAGAGAGCGGTCTATACTCGAGGTGTTACATCGAACAAGTTCCTTTTACATCTTGATAGGTGAGTTTCGGATCTTTTTCAGGCAAAACGTAGGGCAGACTGCACTCACCACCTTCCCAAATAACTTTTAGTTTGCCTTGATCAGGTATACCAAAAATCAAAGCCTTTGACTGATTATCTACGAGTCCAACTGGTTTAGAGTTCTGGTCAAGTACTTGAGCTCCTAGCGGTATGTGTTTTCCGCTATCGTTAAGAATTGAGAATTGAATTCTTCGCCCAGTCGTTGAACTATAGGCAACCTTCACGATTGAACCACGGGTTGGCACTACAACTTTGGAATTTTCATTAATTTCAGTATCAGTACCTATTGATTCCGTATCGAGGTTCATCCAGTTGTATCTATAAGCCTGCATATACGGTACAACAGCAAATCCTTTTCGGTTGGTTTTAATACCTGTCCAGCCGGATACCCCCACACCTTCTACATTTGGAACTTCAATTAGACCAAATGTGTCACCAACAGGCTGTCCGAATGTCACGCCGTTGCTATGAGCGACCACAGATCCTGAAGCACCTATATTCATTTGTTCGCTATTACTCCCTTGATTAAATCCTCCTTGGATCTTCACAACTGAAGTATCAGCGTTAAGTGTAGCGCCTGTGGATGTGCCACTTGATTTATTATTACCAACACTCGCCGTATATCCGTATTTCTGATTTGAATCTACAAAACCAGAAATAGAAGATTGATAGGCTGCACCATTTTCTTTTGAGCTAACTACTGAACTGGACAAATTATGTGTATTACTGCCACTGCCTAATGGAACACTGATACTTAATGTAACCTGGGAATCGCCACTGCTGTAACTATTCGGCCCCTGCGTCCTTGCAACTGCAATACCGTAGCTAAACTTTTGCGTGCTTCCATTAAAACCAAGCTGCCAGTTTTTGCTCGGTTTTTTGTATCGCCAATAGGCCGTCTCTTCCAAAGAAATATAGACTGATTTATTTTGGGATAGCGTTTGATTTACCCGTAAGTTGAACCGGCTTTTTTGAGGGTTTCTATAAATAATGGACTGCGAGAATCTTTCACGCTGCTGTTGATCGCTAACGTGCTGATTGAATGTACGATAGCCCTCTGTGGAATACCGATAACCGGCCATTGTAAAAGTAGTACGTGTAGCGTTTAGTGTCTTCGAATATAAGACACGTGAACTATAGCCATGATCAGAAGCGCCATTATAATTTTTTGACTCACTGGTTGTCACATCAAACGATATACCACCATAGGGAGAATTCAATCCCACGCCTGTATTTAGACTCGAATATCGGGGTGATGTAATAAATCCTCCAAAGCCGGTGATGTTGTCAAGAGCACCGTACACAGCAGTGCCTTGTGCAAAAGATGGAGACGGAAGATCGGTGGAACTGTACTCACCAAATGTAAGGCTATAACGAAAATTTCCTTTTCTAGTCATAACTGGCTGGTAAGCAAAAGACTGCGTGTATTCTTTTATACGTCCATCTGATTCTAGAATTCTGATTAAAATATCGCCATTTGATCCACTAGGATTAATATCTCTGAATTCAAATGGACCAGGCGGCACCGACGCAGAGTAAATTATAAATCCATTCTGCTTTACTTCGACGACTGCATTAGATTCGGCAATGCCTCGCACCACAGGAGCGTATCCATTTTCGGAATCGCTTAGCATTCCTAATTCAGAGCCTAACTGTATACCTTTAAAGCGGTATGATTCAAAGATATCGCCACCAGCAAAAAGTTCACCAATAGAAAGTTTACTTTTTAGCGCATTGATATCCTTTTCAAGATATGAGCGATTACTTTTGAATTCTCGCTCCACTTTGGAACCTTGAGTATAGGCGGATTCATTCCTAAACCTCCATCCAGCAATGTTAAATCCATTTCTCAAATTAATATTATAGTAATCACTTTGTTCACCATAATTTTTAGATCTATAAAAGTTTGTCTGATAGTCACTGAAAGCTGCTGATATTCCATTATCCCACAGAGATGGATCGACGCTACCACGATTTTTTATTTTCAAATAAATTTGTGGGATACTTATCTTAAGTTCTAATTTATCAGCTGCAAATTCTACTGAACTGCCAACTAATTTAGGGACCAAATTGTCAGATTCATTATCTTCTACAATTGTTGGTATGGCATGGTCTTTACGCGCCTTATCAACATCAACACCAAGGCGCTCCAATAACTTGACGTTAATCATAGGCACAGTGTCACCATCAGGATCAACGAAAAAGGTTATTGGCTCTCTCTTTACTAAGCTATCGTTCAAATAAATATCAAGATCATAGACTCCAGGGCGGACGTAATTGATGCCCTGAAATGTTTTTAAATCACCAGTACCCGCACCCGAATTAAGAAATGTTTCGTCAAACTCGATTTCTTCCGCAAGAGAGATGTCTGCGCACATCGCAATCATCAAGCAGATGCTTAGTTGAAAGCAAGTACACAATATTTTTATAAAAAAAGTCATACAACATCCTCAGCAAAAAGCTGATACATAAACAAGTTTATAATTGCGGTAAGCGGATTACCTAATTAAGATCTAAATTTACTTTTTGACCGTAATCTTAATTTTGTCGAGACCACCAAAATCATTGACACTGTCAAATTCAACCAAAAAGTTATCCGCGTTAAGGGAAACGTTTCTTTCTAGCTCAATTTCTCGAGTCTCAAAAGGTGATAGCATCCCATCATCTAGAAAAACAGTTTGTTTACTTTCTATTGAATGCAGATCTATTTTCTTTTGAGCAATCGTTACATGGTATGGAGACGGATTAGATAGTGTTAATGTTTTTCTGTTTTGAGTGGTTTTAACGACAAACTTGAGATCATTGGCAGCAGCTGATTGAGTTCCTGTCAGTGTTTCGGGTCTGTAAAATAGTTTTATTTTTTGGCGAACGGCCATCACCAACGAACCATCTGTTTTTATCTTCTGGGGTATTTCTTGCACCACCATCCACAAAACGGTTTCCTGATTAGCAGGAAGCCCAGATCCTTTGTAAAAAAGACGTAACTTTTGTTGTCGTTCTGGTCCTACTTTTACAAGTGTTGGAGTTACGATAAAAGGCACTGTAAATTCTGGCGCTGTTCGAGTTCCTTCAACCCATGATTGTAACATTACATCTTGATCATTTTTATTCGAAACTAGAAAGGACGTCTCTTTATCCGAACCGTTATAAATTAAGCGAGTTCTGTCCAGTGTAATACCTGCACTTGCTGTCTCAAGGAAATTACAAAGTGAAAAGAGCAAGAACAATTTGATAATGAGTTTAGATTTCAAAATTTATCCTCAAAAGGGGGAAGCTAAGCCCCCCCCCCTATTCCGATTACTCGTAAATAAGAGTGAACGGCAAAGTACCGTTTGCAGTACCTGCGCCGAGAGTCTGCCCATTAGCCACGTATGCAGCACGCAAATTCAAATTTGCAGAATAAGTGATATTCGGATTTGTACCAGTAGGGACGAGTTGACCTACTACATTGCCGTTACCAGAAAGATTAATTAGCTCATTAGAACTATTGTATAGGCCAATACCTACACCTGTAGCGTTGCCAGTAGTTTTAAGAAGAGCATTATTATTTGTATCGATACCTGAACCGCTAGCGGGGTCGAATTGCAATTTCACGCTACTAAGGCCATTAGCAGTGCCGCCGCAATCGAGGTTAAGATTTACGGTTTTAGCACCCACGATGTTCGCAGCACTGCTGTCGCCGAGGGAATCAGTACTTACAGCACCCATCGCCACACTAATTGTTTGCGATCCACCCTGGCCACCTACGGTTGTCCCGGCGCCCGCAGTAACAGAGCACGAAGCAGCGGTAATACTACCAGTAAAGTTGATTACGCCATCTGCTGCAGAAACGAGGCTGCTAAAGCCAGCGGCGATTGCTAAGACGGTCATTTTTTTAGTAAAAGACATTCAAGAGACTCACGTTGTTGTAAAGAGCACTTATTGTATAAAACAATAAAAAAAACGTATATGAGACGATTCTTATTTTTCAGATATACTTAACTGGAATAATTATAAAGATATTGAATACATAACAAGAAACTAGATAGCATGAAAACTACCTGCACGTTAAAATTCATAAAGCAAAATTCTTTAAGCCCAAAGAAACCGGCATTGAATCAAAAAACTACATTTTTTAAAATGCACCTCGACCTTGCCGGTATTTAGATATTACAACTATTGATATTTAAATAAATGCGTATCGATCCAGCATTGAGTCGATAAATCTGAATAGGAAGGCTGTATCAATTAGAATTTTGTCGATTTATCTATAATATATATCTATCGAAGCCCCAGCGTTGAACGGTCCAGTATGATAACTACTTTTATTCCACAATAATTGAGCTATGAAACGCTTAGTAGAATGTAGATCTCCAGTAGCTTCCATCAACAGAAATTCAGAATTATAAGGAATGATGGCTCGAGTGTCGTTTGATAGTATTTTAATTCCTACGGCGTCATTATTAGAAGGAATAAGGATATTATCTTCGACAATACCATTGAGTGGTGAAAGCATTGAGCCGATTGCATAAACACTACTGCATTGCTTAGTAGAGCTTACAGAAAACTGGACCTCTTTAATTACTTCACCTTTTGTAGGCTTACCTGAAACCTCCCCAAAGTTTATACTTTGCGGAGATATGGATAAAGTTGAACCACAGGAAACGTACCTGAAATTATTCAAATTATTTATATAAAACTTGTAGCTATTAGCTGGTGCATACACCCCGCCTACCCCATCAAATGTTAGCAATTGATAAGAGCTTACAGTAGTCAATGCCCCCTCTTTATTTCCTTTTGGTTCGCTTTTCTTGGATACAAATGGACGTAACTTGACGCTGAACTCTTTTTTTGTAGCATTTTTACATCCAAACCAACTGTTACAGGTACCCAGTTCCACACCCATATCCACTTTGCAATTGCTTGAACCAGTATCACTACAAATTAGATCACGGCCATTAACTGTCAATCCCACCTCAATATCGTCGCCAAGCATGTTGTTAGCTTTGTCAGCGGGATTAAGGTAAAGATGTACGTTTTCAGGTGACTTTGCCACACCATTCTGCCAGCAAGCCATTGTAAGATTAAACTCGTCACCTATCCAAAGTTTTGTGCCTTTAGCCAACGACTGCAAAACAGCTACATTTTGGGTTACGCTAACGGTTTCAGCATTTGGTCCACTAACACTCTCACACTTAGTTGCGTAACAGTGAGTTGAACCTAAAAATATAAAGGTGACAATTATAAAGATAACCTTATTCATAATACTCACATTGCATATGGCAAATTTTCGGATTCCGTAAAATCCACTTTAAAAGGTCTGAGATTACCTTCATCTGTTACTTGACTATAATTCATTGAGTGTATTTCACATCCAGCACTAACTTTTTCTTGTGTAAAGGGCGCAACCATAATGTGATCAATTGATAGGTTACAGTTTAATCCTAGCCCCGCGCCTTTAAGCTGACTAATAGTCACATAATACGGGCTTTTATTATTAAGAATTAGCTTATTATTACTCGAGTCTTTAGCCCACACTATAGGTGTTTTTCTTTCAGAAGGTGATATCAATAAAGGCCTATAAAATAATTTGAATTTATGATTGAGTGATAAATGTACAAGATTATCAGATCTAATTTTGTGTGGTATTTCCCTAACACTCAATATAAACAAGCTTTCCCTATCTTCGGGTAAACCAGCACCTTTGTAGATTACTTCGACCGTTTTCGACGTATGTGCACCAATTTTAATAAGTGGATTGTTAAGGGCGATTGGGGTTTCACTATTGCTAAAACCTGGGCGCTCTAAGGAGATCTGTACAAGTGTTTCCTCAAGTGAAATGTTTTGGATGACTATGGGCATTCGAGCGCTCTTTAAAACGTATCTTGTCTTATTATTGAACGCTAAATCAGCATGTGCCTCTTGGATAAAAGCATTGAAGAGCACAGCCAAGATCAATATTGCTACGACAATAAAGACACATTGCTGCAAGAACCATTCACGCGAAACTTTAGGAGCAAACATCATCATACCTCCTTAAGACAATTGAATTAGCATAACAACCCCATTGCTAATCTAATCTACATATCGATCACATCTATTGTATCTGAAAAAAACCAGAAAAGACTTAAGAAGAATCTTAAAATCAAATGACCTGATTATTCAAACTGAGCCCCTCCCCCCCCAAGAATAAGAACTTTCTCATATGATTCAAACTGATTATCCAATATCATATTAGGATCTAAACACACATCCATTTCATTTTTATCATCCACCATTTTAAGTTTTATTGCTTTTGCAAATGATGGATTTGTGCCAAGGGAATTCTTGGAATAGTGGAGCTTAAACAATTGAAAATTTTAATCATTGAAGATCAGGTGTTTCTAAACGGTTTTCTACGAGAAAATATGCGTCGCCTAGGCAATTTTGAGATAGATTCGGCTTATTGTGGCAGCAAAGCTTTAGAGCTTTTAAGTAATAATAATTATCAACTAGTTTTTTTAGACTTGATGCTCCCAGAGTTTGACGGGGTAAAACTTTTACAACTCATGAGTAAAAATAATCATAAGCCTAACCTAGTATTAATGAGCTCTTTGCCAGTAGGTATGCTTGAGTGTGCAGGGTTGGTTGCTAAAACCAACGGTTTTACTGTTATTGATTTGATCTCAAAGCCAGTTCAAAACAGACATCTACAAGAAATTACATCAAAAATTAAAAACGCTCATACTTCTCAATTTGGTCAAATGAATAACCCCGTACGATTCCAAGATCCAACTTATGCTGACCTTTCATCTGCGTTAGCAGATGGTGAAATCCAGGCTTGGTTTCAACCAAAAGTAAATATTAATTCATCAAGAATTGTAGGTGCAGAGGCTTTGGTACGCTGGGTTCATCCTAAATACGGCCTTTTACTACCTGGCTCATTTATCAAAAGTTTTGAAAAGCACCAACTTGATAAAGAATTGCTTTATTTTATGCTCGGTAGAGCATTGCAGGCTCAAGCCAATTGGCTGGTTAGCGGATACTCTATTAATATTTCGATTAACCTCCCTATACCGCTATTGGAAATAGACGGAATTGCTGATGACTTAGAAAAATTTGTTACCAATCATGGTTCGGATCCTAAAAGGATTACCTTTGAGCTGATTGAATCGAGCCCGCCCAAATGCTTAAGCAATTACTATGCATCGGCTTGGCATTTGAGAATGAAAGGATTCGGTTTAGCACAAGATGATTTTGGTACAGGATATAGCTCTTACGCCAATCTATCAAAAACGCCATTCACGGAATTGAAAATTGACAGATCCTTCACTCATAATTGCTTGACGAGTCACAATCAAAAAAACGTTTTAGCTAGCATAGTTCGATTAGGTCATATGTTAGGTTTGAAGGTCATTGCTGAAGGAGTTGAAACTATTAATGAACTTATGTATCTTCGGAAAATGGGGTGTGATGAGGCTCAAGGGTACTACTATTCTGGAGCAGTAACAGAATGGCAGTTCGAGGCGCTCTTAAACTCTATCAATTAACTGAACCTATCTCACAGCTGGATGTCATTATTTTCTACTGTCAAAATTTTTAACTAAATGTTGGAGCTTAGTCATGGATCACGACCCACACCCCCTCGGGGCTTTAGCAATTAGTTCTGTAAGGCAAAATAGAAATCTGCTTGTCCTTGGTTTTTTGGTTGTTACTTGTCTTATTCTTCTCTTTAAAACAAGTGAACGACTCGTAAATGAAGAAAAGAACAAATTAAATATACACTTTTCAGAAGTTATCAATTCATTACAAGAGAATGAAAACTTTTTACTTGATATTAGTAATCAATATCGGCTGCCGACTGATGATTTATATGTACCAGGAGGGTCGCAGTCGGTAATAATTCATGAAGTTCAACATTTAGATCGGAAAAGGCTTTTTAGAGGTAGCGGACTCAATGTTTCGATCCCATTCACTTTAGCTACTAGCGAAATCATTGATCAAAGTCGGTTTGATTCAAGTGTTAAATTCACCGTCCGTATCGCAGCTTATTATGCTAATTTTTGGTCAAGCTCCGACTCAAGAGCACCACAATTGATTCTTGTTTCCCAGGATCCGGATTTTTCAATTGCAATACCAGCTACTGACTATACAAAAATTGGCTCTCCACTTGAGCAAGATAAATATCTCGATTTTATTAATACACTTAGACACCGAATGCTCAGCGAGCGCCTGTCAATTAATGATTCTCGTGTTTGGTGGTCAACAATTGGTAAGGACGATCAAAATACACTGTTTGGTCTGATTCTAGTAAATATGAAAAATGGCAATATTACTGACCCGCTTAAGCAGTTTACAATTTTATCAACTAGTTTCAATATCAAAGAATCAAACTATTTAACAAGTAAAAATGAAAGATTGTTTTATGATCAATTTACATTGATTTCACCCACGGGAGCAACAATATTTGGTCCAAAATTACCAACTTCGTTGACTGCAGATGGACTTACTATTGACTCCGCCGGATTTCATTTTACGGTATCCAGTGACTCGCAGAACAGTTGGAAAGGCATATATTCTATTGGTTTCATAAGTTTTCTCCAAATGCTGCAAATCCCCTTGATCGGCATTATTTTTATTGCCTTGATTAGCACCGTTCTCATATTAATGATAAACAATTGGTATAATAAAAATATTGTTCAACCCGCAGAAACGGCGCACTCAAAACTTTTAGAAAGTCAAAAATTTATTACTGATGTAATCGATAGCGCTCCTACCGGACTTTCTATTGTAAGGCGCGCGGATCGAACTATATTGTTAGAAAATCAAAGTGCGAGAACATGGGGCGGAACCACTGAACTTCTTGATTTAATCTATGATCAACCAGAGTCTACTGAACTTTGTATTAAAGTAAAACAAATGTATCTTCAAGTATTCTTCGTTCCCACGAGATACCGTGGTGAACAAGTTATCTTGTGCGCATTTATCGACATTACCCAGCATAGACATGACAATACAGAGCTTGCTAAAGCCAAAAATTCTGCTGATCAAGCTAGTAATGCCAAAACTTTATTTTTAGCTACTATGAGCCATGAAATTCGTACTCCACTGTACGGGGTACTCGGTAATTTAGAACTGCTCAGCTTAACGGACTTAGGTACAAGACAAAAAGAATACTTGAAATTAATACAAAATTCGTCGAGCGCTTTATCGAGTATAATAAGTGATGTTTTGGATGTTTCTAAAATCGAATCAGGTCAATTCGTAATAGAGGTTTCTCCATTTTCACCAACGTTGCTTGCGGAGGAAGTTGTCAGCTCACTAAAAGCCTCTGCAGATCTGAAGAATATTTCTCTAGATTTGACTCTGGATCCTAGGCTCCCAAAATGTGTACTTGGTGACGATATTCGTATTAAACAAATATTGTTAAATCTGTTAAATAACGCCATAAAATTTACTGAAGAGGGTCGCGTCAACCTACACATCAATGTGGTAAACCAATGTAAGGAGATGTCTACTATATGCTGGCAGGTTACAGATACAGGAGTAGGTATACCCAAAGATCAACAACTATTTTTGTTTCAACCTTTTTACCAAGCTAACGGCGGGGGCAAACTAGGTGGAGCGGGTCTTGGGCTTGCAATTTGTGCTAAATTAAGTCAGCTTCTGGGAGGCAATTTAAGAGTCTTGAGTGATGTCGGTGTAGGCAGTAGTTTTTTCCTTAAATTACCCTTGAAAATATTGGATATTTCACTTCCTGAACAAAATATTCATTCAAAACCATCAATCAATTGTTTCACTAATGAAAGTTATAAAGTGCTCATAGCTGAAGACAACGATATCAATCGTTCGATCCTTGAAACACAACTTAAAATTTTGGGTTTACAAGTAACTTCTGCTATAGATGGTAAAGATGCTTTGAATGCATGGCATCAAGATAAATTCGACTTAGTTATCACTGATGTTAATATGCCGAATCTAAATGGATATGCACTGACAAGAGAGTTAAGAGCGCATGGAGCTCAAGTACCCATAATAGGCGTAACGGCTAATGCTATGCTTGAAGAAAAGCAACTATGCATAGAGTCGGGCATGAACGCTTGCATTGTGAAACCAATATCAATTGAAAATCTTAAACATTCCATTAGTGAACTTTTGTTCGATAAGGTGCTTTATCCATCAACGTTAGCACCCCAGGATTCCAGCAGTCTAACAATTGCAAATCTTTCAAATGAAATGAAAGTTTTGTTTTATGTAACTACTACACAAGACATTAATCAAGCGCTGGATGCGCTCAATAATAATCGCCAAGACGCACTTATTATACAGCTGCACAAAATCTGTGGCGCTTACGCGGCGATAGGTGAAAAGAATATCGCTGAGCAATTTCTGGCTTATGAAAATCGACTAAAAACCGAACATCTCAACTCTAGTTTAGATAAGGAAGTCAAGGAATTCTTACTTGAATTGGATAAAGATCTGCAGCTTTTAAAAAGATAAACTTATATATCCGGCGCTATAATACATTCTTACTATTATTTTCAATTTTTAACAAGGCATAGATCATGATTGATAAAGTTAGAGTCGTAATTGCTGACGATCATCCAATTATTTTACTCGGTCTAAAAGAGATTATACAAAAAAACAAAGATCTTCTATTGGTAGGTGAAGCAAATTGCCCAAGCCATACGATGTCTCTTCTGGATGAGTATAAGCCCGAACTTTTAATTACTGATTTCAATATGCCCGGTGATCCTGTTCACGGTGACGGTTTAAAAATGATCGACTACATACTCCGCAATTATACTAATACGAAAGTAGTGGTTCTTACAATGATCACCAATAGCGTCATTATCGAGAAATTGATTGATATAGGCGTAACCAGAGTCCTTATCAAGACGAACTTTTATGAACAAATTACAGAAACACTTAATGAGATCTTATCAAGCCCTAGTAGGGCTAACAACTCTACAACTCAAACTATGCATGCCGAAAATAGTTCACGCAATGAGCTAATCGAAAAGCTCACGATTAGGGAGTATGAGGTTTTACGTCTTTTCGTTTCAGGCTTAAATATCAGTTCGATAGCACTTAGAACTAATCGCAGTGTCAAAACTGTGAGTCACCAGAAGATATCAGCTATGAAAAAACTAGGTTTTGTTAATGATCAAGCTTTAATTTCTTTTTGTGTTCATACAAATCTTTTTGGATGATTTAACAGTGTCGCTACGCTATCGCGTTATTTTTTTCCTCGTTACATTCAAAGCGTAGCAGCTATACAACATCACTTTAAGAATTGTCCTAATGATTTTACTTGCTGACGGTAATATACTAACCTTTTGAGGGGTGTATATGACTTGGTTAATTGTTAATGGCAATGATATCAAACTTTTTCCTAGTTGGAAGCGAGCTATTTACTTAGCTAAAGACGGTAAAGTGTATGTAGCGGCTGCACTTGGAGGCAGCGAAAAAAAAGTCTCGACCTGTACACTTGCAGATAGAACGCCTTTTTTAATCTACGCCAATCATGTCTATGTACCTATGCTGTGGATTGTTAAAAATTTTCCCGCCGCTCTGCAATATTGCAAACTGATTGGTGATTTAGCTCTTGTTGAATTAAAGAAAAGAAGAGGAAAAGCTAGCAGAATTAATTTTTTTGAAAATAAATAACGATTTTCTAAACGAGAGTAATTCCTAGAACATCAAACAGAAATTACGAGTGATATATCTGCCTTATAAGACTAGGTGCTTATTTCTCATTCACCATTGAATTTGTGATACGAGTTCCTAGTTTGGTTTTTTAGCCATCACCCGATATCTACGTCTCTTGGAGGTAAATCACTTATTTCCCAGCAGACAGTATATGTCATATCAATGAGATTTTCATTTCTTCTGTCATCGTTTAAAAATTTCGAATCTGATGCATTCAAACTCAATACTTGGCCCTGAATAGCTTCTTATACAAAGCAACAGTCCTGGCCGTAGAAAAACTATCAGTATTAATTATCACCTTCTCTTGAAATCTTTAAATTGCCTTTTGAAGCTTCCCTTTGTGCACCTCGGCTAATGCCATTGCTTGACGTCCCGTACCATATCCGTATGGTAGCCACAAAAAAGTGCCCAGTAAAGCCAGGCTTTTGACCTACAGCACCTTCAATTGACTCTTTGATACGCAACTGCCCTTGTGGAGCTTTGTTACTCGACCAATTAACTTTGCAATAGCCTTGTTGGAAACCGCAGAAGCTGGGTACTTCTCAAAGGTGAAACGGTCATCAGCATGGCTAGCAGAAGCTACACAGGGAGAGAGCTACAGCAGACAAAATCCTTTTCATTTTAATCATTCGATGTTTGTTTGAGGCAAAACCATAGCTCCAGTCTTGAAGTTCAATCAAGATCAATCCTAAAGATATATTTTGAGCCTACAAAACTCCGGCAGATATAACTTAAATTTTTTTCCCTGCGGTGACTCACATTTCTTCTCAACACAGTGCACCTGCCTTTATTTCGCGTAGCGAATGACTTCTAAAAATTTAATGGTAAAATCAGTCATATAACAACTAAAAATTACATGGCGTTACCTAAACGAAAATCATACAAAGAAAAAAAGGAGTACATCGACAACAGCAAAGAGAAGCTCGAGGGATTCCTTGCGGATAAGGTCGATAGCATTCACGCGATGCTCAAGTCTGAAAATCCAGACGTGCCGGTGTGGAATTCACCATGCTTCAAGATCCGATACCTGAATCCCGTGTCAGGAACAATCTACAACCTCGAAAACTCAATGCTCCTGTCTATGCTAGGCAAAGAGAAAGGCTTTGAACTGCCCTACTACCTCACAGCGAAACAGGGCTACGACGCTGGCCTGTCAAACAAGGGCGAGAAGGGAGACTTCGTTGTTCACCACTTCGGCATGCAGATTGGCTTTGTAAAAGACGGCCAAAAGCCAGGTTCTGCATGTAATGATGACCAGGAGCCCAATGCGGAAGGCAAGGCCATCTATAGACGTGGTTCAAAGCTATCCCCGGTGTTCAACCTGCAGCAGTTCACGGGTGAGCTACCAAACAAGATAAAAGCGCAGATGGCGCAACGCGCCAAGATCCCTACCCCGTCAGAAGTAAAGACCGTGCTTCAGTCAGTTATGGATACGATGCCCACACCGCTCAAAAGGCACGCAGGGGCGGAACACAGCAATTACTTCTCCCCAGGTGAAGACACCATCTACCTTGCCCCGTCTAGCTACTTCAAGAGCGACCTACACGAGCTATCCACTCTATTGCATGAGGTCAGTCACTCATACGGAGTACCCAGTCGCAAGAACCGTGAAAGCCTCGCAAAATATGCTCTGAGTGATGAACACAGGGCCTATGAAGAGTTGGTAGCTAATCTGTCAGCTCAAGCCGTGATTAAGCACCTGAACTTCAACATCACCGATGGCATGCGCGACCAGTTAGACGATGCCTTTTTCAAGAACCACCAGACCTACGATGTGGGTTGGGCATTAAAGGGCTTGAGAGACAAGCCTGATCAGGTTTTCAAAGCCGCAGCAGATGCAGACCGCACAGCGAACGAGATCATCTACAAGCTTGAGAATGACCTTAAAGCAAAGTACGAACTCGACCCCACCCTACCCGTCTGTGACTTCATCAAACAGCGCCTATCTCGCTCTGAAGTGGATTCCACGCCACAGGTGAAGCCGCCGACCATCAGCAGCCACGACATCCAGGTAGAGACTGCCACACCCATACAACAAAAAAAGAGGACATTGAAAATATGAATAATTTCGAGAAAACCAGAAAACAAGCTTTTGAAGATCTAATCGATGGAGACGTAGAGCTGATAGATCTTTACGAGCAAGGAATGCTTACGGAGGAATGCTTTGTGGAGGAATCCACAAATGAACCGTATAAAGAAATTCCGCCAGAAAGGATTTACTAAGAAAATAAAATGTGATCTTAGAAAATAAACAGGAAGAGATTCCTGTTTTTTTTGGTTTTGATATCCGCAAATCAGTAAATGAAAGATTTTTATATCCCTTCAGTCTAAAAACCAGCGATCAATCATTTTACTGAAGCTAAAAATTAATTCATGATCCACCACGTTATTAAGCACTTCATAAACACTTATGAAGCATCTCATAAGTATTTCATAACTATTTATGAAATATTTCGCACTAACGGCTTGTTTTCTTTTTTCAAATGTTATTGTTTTAAAAACAACCAAAAACTAAAGGACTTTAATCATGAACCAACCAGCTAAAATCTTGGCCTTAATCAGTCATAAAAGCATTACTAAAACCACGACCATTTCAAATCTCAGCCACTCCTTGGCGCTTCAGGGTTATCGCACGCTGATTATCGACACTGATGGCGTACCAGCAATTCAAATGCATATCGAACAGAACAAAGAAGTAACGGAAAAACGCATTATCAAAAACAAAGCCAAGGTGGAATTGCTTAAAAATAAAGGTAGAGCTATAAACCAGTCCTTGCTGGATCAACTTGAGTACGATGAATTCGCACTTGAAAACCGTCCTATCGTTATTGCCCGCAGCCTTTATGAGCTGGACGCACAATTTGATGTAATCAAACGTGACTACGCTCACTTTGACTTTATTATTGTAGATGTTCCAGCCAAGGTTCTCGACTCGAAAAACAACCCAATCAAGGAAATTAAAAGGCTCATCAGCTTTAGTGACTTGGTGATTACACCTTACAAGGGCGACACGCAGAACGCAGTGACTGCCGTTACCGTGTCGGGAATCATTGAGGATTTGAAATACGACGCTGTGAGCCTAGGTGGAAAATTCACCACAAAGGTACGCTCTCTGCTGGCTTTCGATCCAGCACGCATCAAGGCAAATTCCAAAGAGGTCAGCGCTAACCTCACCTTGACGGATACATCTACGACTGCAGCAAGACTTGCCCGAAATGCAGAACGTAAAGCCTTGAAGGAAATCGACCGTAAGAACCAGATTGATGCAGATATTAGGGCATTCGGTGATGCGTTTGGTGAACACCAGAAGCCGTTGGAAGCACCTTTGATTTTCCGCTCGATATACCCTAACCAATTCAACAAAGGGCAGACTATTTATAACGCCACGACTGAATCGGCCAAAATTGCCCAAGCTGAATTCAATCTTGTGGTGAAAGCGATTCTTGAAGCCATTGATGAAACATCAGTGGTCGCCACTGCCCAAAACGAATCAATCACAAACTAAAAGGAGATAACAATCATGACATTTGACTTACAAGCAGCAAAAGCCCGTGCAGAAGCTAAAAGAGCGGAAGCACCTACTACACCACCAGAATCTGAAATCACTTTGGTAGAGACAGCTCCAAAATCACCAGAACAGATTCAAGCAGAGATCGAGCAAGCAGCCGCTGAAAAAGCTATCCACGATCAAAAGGTCTTGGCTTTCAAAATCGACCAAGCTTTGAAGGAACACAAAGCCCTGCCAGAAGGCAACAAATTGAGCGTTCGCAGCTTTGCGTTCACAGACAAGACCGATAGCGCTATCAAGGCTTTCGAGTCCATCACCAACAACAAGCGCTATGGCAAAGGGTACGTGAGCAGTTCAGTCAGCGTTGACGTTGAGCGCATGTGCATTCTGCGCTTGAAGGCTCTGAAAGACCCTGTTCTGAAATCCTACCTGGATGACGTAGACGCAGAATTCAGACGCACCATCGACTGATAGAGACTCAAAAAACCCAAGCCCCTTAACCGGGGCTTTTTTTCGCCTGGAGGTTCATAATCACCGATCTGAACTGGATCTGATCTACATCATAAGCACTTCATAAACACTTATGAAACAGTTCTGACGTGGTTAATAAATCCTTATGAACCATTTTACATGCGTTTCATCAACAGCTCAGAACCAGCTCATAGCCATTTGCTCAATGCTTATGAAGAGCCTCATAGGGGTTTCACATCTACTTCATAAATGTATCAGAAACAGATTTTAGCGTTTACCGCTACCGTAACTCCCAGGTAGCCGCGCCCAGGAATCAAGCATGTCTATTTTCTTGGGGCTCTTCTTACCCTTCACGACCGGCTTGGTGTCGTGGACTAGCTTTTTCGCGGGCAAAGCAATCTTGAATTTCCTTGCCGCGAACTCTTCAAGACTTACCTTCCAGCTCATGCGCTCGTTCGGCGGATTCCCACTGCGAGCAAAGACAGCTCCGTTCGGTCCCATCTTGCTCAACAACCCAAGCCGTTCACAAACCCAACCTGACACGAACAATTTGTAGTCGCGGGTATCGAAGACCTCAACCAAAGCTACGAATAGCGTGTAGTCACGGTGCTTGGTCGCGTGGTCAATGCAGTGCGCTATTGCCTGACTGTACAAACTAGATAGCAGGATCTTCTTCTCATCCAGCAAAGGGCGAAGCTCGTTTTTGTTGAGTGTCACCAACAGCTTGTACGACTCCTTCATCACCCACCCTCTCCTTTTCAACCGTGGAAACCGCCTATTAGCGCTCAAGCATAGGCGCTCTGTGTTGAATTCTGGTCTTTTTTGCGTGGCATTGCCCTGCCAATTTCAACACGGGACGCGTGTGGAAGCCTCACCAATCCGTATCCAACCCGTAAAAACCCAATAATTTAAGAAATGCTTAATAAGTATTTCATAACCACTTATTAAGTAATTCATATCTACTTCATAAACATTTAATAAATAATTATGAATGTTTTCGTTAATAGCAAATAAGGAAATACCAGAATGGTATAATTAGACTAAACAAACCATTGCCACTATGAACAACTCACATGAATTGATTTTACCTAACCAAGCCCGATTAATACTACCTGACCAGAAATTGATTATCCCCAATGAACAAGTGTTGATTCTGTCTAAACCGCCGATAAATGCATTGTTGGATTTTTACTGTACTTCCCTACCAACGAGCGCACTCAATAAATTATCAACGTGCAAAACCAAATAAATCTCCCCTCTACGGCAAAGCCGTAATGCACCTCGAAAAATCATCCCCCAATAAAAAAGCCACTGAAGAGTGGCCTTTTCATATCCAAACATTTGTATTCATGCTGTTCTTGTATTGTCATTGCGTAAGCATCTATTCTTCATCAGCACCAAAGTGAACATTCCAACCAGGAGAGTAATCGGCCAGATTATTGTAAACGCAAACATAGAGCCGAACATTGCTGATGGATCGCTCAAGGAGAATTCTGCACGAGCATGGACAATTTCGCTTGTGTAATAACCATGGAGAAGGTACGTCACGGTAGAAAGCTCGCCAGTGAAATCCCAAAACCTAATACCGAAAAAGAAGACAACCATCGACCTGTAAATGAATACCCAAACAATGACACTCATGATGAGCTTAAACGTCTTGATGCGTTTGTCCCACACGTCTGGATTGAAGTAGTTAGGCTTGTAGTCCATCTGGTTGATCAGATAGAAAACAGGTAACGTCAGGTAGAAGAAGATCATCGGCCCGAGACGTATTAGGGTAAGGTGATCATCGAAATAGGTAGAGTTTATTTTAGCCATGCCGCTATAAAGCAAACCATTGAGCAATGGTAAAAAACCAATGACAGCATAAAAGAAGATAAATCTTTGTAAGAAATTTAACCTTATCTTTTCCTTCTTCATCCATTTCATGTCGTTCACCTTCTTCTAGTTATTGCCATTATAGCATTTACTTCCGCAAAGAAAAGAGTTAGCCGACAAACAGATCTAACTCTTTAGAAATATATAAATTAAAGGATATAACCACTTTACCTTGTTCGTTGCAACGGTAGCACACCTTTAAATTTCTCGCTCATTGAGTTAACTTGAGTATTCGCTTGCTCACCCATGGCTTTATCTGTAAATAAATCTTTTGCAACGAGCATATCTTTGAATGCAGCCGAGATAGATTTAATTCCACTGTATAAAACGATGAACATCATTATGGTAATAGTACAATGCAAGAAAAGCATCACGAACAATCTCATCACATCGAACATGAACCCTGTTCCGCCCGAGAAAAATATCGAAGACAAATAAACAACAAACTCGTTTACTATGACAATGACAACTGACACCAACGTCATCCCGACAAAGAATAAGGTGGCTACAATTGTTCCACTGAAACAAATCCAAACCAGTTGAAGCATAATATTTTTCAGTACGTCAAATGCTTCCTGTTCATTTCTATTAATAAAAATCGACTTAACCAGCCTGACGCTCATTGTCACTATTATTTCAAGCGCACTAGCAACCACCACGCCAATCTCACCCAAAAGCAATAGAAGAGGCAGCAGACCTATTAATATCTGGTTAGCCATGAAGAACGCATACATAAACATCGAAGCTGTCGATATATAGGAAATAAGGTTTGTCATGTACCTTTCGTTTTTATTAAAGGTCAAAATTCCGTTTCTTACTATTTCAGAACCATAGTAAACAACCAATGAGACCTGTGTATATTCTGACGCATTGCTCCAAAGTGAAGCCGGGACGTTTAGAACCGGGGATACACAATTCGAATCTGTATTAAAGCAAGACTTAAATTGAAACCCCAAATTTTCGTAATAACGCGCCGTTAATTTATTTAGCAGTGCCTGAATCCCATCCAGTGCGAGAGCGCCCAGTTTATTTTCTGTCTGCGAAAAATAGACTTCATAAATAGACTTATTTATATCAAAGAGCTTTTGCACCTTCATAGTGTCTATCATTTCTTGATTCATTTGATTCTTATCATTTTCATTCAATGCTTCTGCTGAATCCGAAGCGTTGAAATTCTGATTAACGCTGATTTTGAAAATTGAGTATTGAGCATCAATGGCGTTAGTCATTTTCTTTTGATAGTTATTGAGATTCATCAAGCCAATGAATGAAGCGAAAATATCTGACGTGAATTTTTCTGGTGTGATTCCCTGCAAGAGGACTTGAACCACAGGATCAACAGTGGCCCTCACAACATTCAGCATTTGGTCACGTCCATTGTGAAGCTCTTCTATAGAAACGGAGTCTCTAAATTCATGGACGAACGAATCCTTGTCAGCCACTGTTCCATCTTCATTCATATCCAGGCAGTCATTAAGCAGCAATTCACTATCAGCGTATCTCACGCGATTATCAGCCTTATCAAGCCCTGAGCTGCACATGAACATCTGCATTTTTCTAGCTTCTTTATAAGCCATGTCAAATATTTTAAGATTGGCATCTTTGATTACATCTAATTGACCTGATGAATTGATGCTACCAGCGCTATAAACATTCACTTGAAGCTTCGTTAGGCACTGGGCCGTCTTAGTAATCTCACCAACCTTTAAAGAGCTTCCATCATATTTAGATGCTGGTGCTTGATTTTCGAGACAGCGAGAAAAATCAGTTTCTACGAATCTAAACTTGCCAGACTGAACGTCTTTTACCAAATTGTGCTTTACTAAAAGCTGCCTACGAATCGCCAAGTCATTTGATGCCATCTGAATGGCATTGATAATCTCCATTTTATAAATGCTTTCAGCCTGAACAATGCCTCTAGTGACGTAGGCCGATTCATCTTTAATAGAAGCGTTTATATAGAAAGGCATGAAAAACATAACGGTCGATTTCAATAAGACGAAATTGACTATCAAGGCCGCAAGAACCAAATGAATAATCCACCCGTTACCCACCAAAAACAAAACCGCACCCAAAGTTAAAAAGACCAGGAATTTATTCTCCTTTAGGCCATATTCAGCATTGGCAGCATTCTTGAATAACCTAGCCAATATGTTTAAACCACAAACGAATATAGAGACTATCCCAAATATCCCTACTGCGTCTTTCATGACTCCTTGTATTGCGACGCCCTCTTTTGACTTGTCAGCTACAATTGACAATGTGTCGTTATCCCCGAGATATGGCGCAAGGACCAGCCCAGCTACCATTATTGATTGGGGCGTAATCATCTTTGCAATTGAGCTAAATGCGAAATCTCGCTTACTCTCATGACCTGCGCATTTGCCAACCATGTCAGAAGTGGCGTAGTAGCAGTCAGCTTGTTGGGCGTCTTGATACGTTTCTGCTTGGGATGATGGCGAAAGAAATGCCATAAGCAGAAATATCAAAGAAATTATCTTTTTGGAGTTCATTTATATAGAGTTCGTTTACTTAATTATACCATTTGAAAACCTTTCTTTAAGAAGCTAAATGGTATACTTCAAACATAACAACCAACACCAACATGGATATAGTAAAAGAACTAAAAGATCTGAGAGCAAAATTCGACAACCAACCATGTCAAAAGCTTGTTCCCGAGCTCATCAAAACGAGCTTTATAAAGCTGGGATTTCAAACAAGCGACATTCAATCCGTTCAACCATTTAAGAACCTGATTATAAATGGCAACGACTTTGCTGTTTTTGACAGCATAGATAACACCAATATTCTGCATAAAGCCATACAGACAATAGCTGATGCTATTGGTCGCAACACTTATTTGACCAAACAAGCAGTTCGCTCATTGGGCAATTTACAGCACACAGACAATATCGAAGGAATCACTGCTAATTATTTCAAGCAATCAGGAATCCCCCACACTGGCTTTTGGGATTTGCAGAGAAAATATGAACAAAAAGGGGATGACTACAAGGCGATTATCAAGGCTGATAAAGCGTTTGCCGACCGAGTGTTTGATGGTGTTGGTCCATTCAAAATTGCTTTAAACGACTTTTTCAAAATGAACAATCAACTCACTGTTGATAAATTCGACCAAGCAATTGATAAAGAGCTGACCATTGCCAATTCAAAAAACCGCCGAAAAATGAAGCCTTAAAGGCTTCAGCATTTAACCCTTTTGAGCTGATTCCAGTCAGTGACAAAACTATCTGACAGATAATCCCTTTTCATTCCCCACTGGGGAATGGGTGGTTCCACAGCGAGCCTGATGCTACCCCGACCATAGCGAGCGTTGATCCCATCCAACACCTTCATCAACGTCTCTGAATTTCGCCTGGGCTCCGGTGCAAACAGATCCGGCTGATAGCCGTCACCGCTGACGAACTGGCTCAACACGATTCCAGCTTTGGCATAGCGATAGCCTGGCACGTAGATCTTCTGTAATCCCTCCAGAGCCAGTGCTACGAACTCACGAGTATCGTTACTCGGCACCGGCAAGCCACAGATCGAAGCACGGCTGTAGGGCTTGTCATCGAAGCGGGAGGTTTGGATGAAGACCTGGAGACAGGAAGCAAGCTGCACTTCCGACCGGAGCTTTGCGCATGCCCTACTCGCATATGTGGCAACAGCTTCACGCAGCCCCTGCAGCGAAGTAACACGCTCACCAAAGGATCGAGTGCTTGCAATGGTTTGCTTGGGTTCAGGGGAGTCTTCAAGCGCGTAGCAGCTCACCCCTTCAAGCTCCATCGAAGTCTTTTCCACGTTCACGTTGAACACCTTGCGCAGGCTTTTACGGTCATACCGTGCAAGGTCGATAGCCTTGTTGATTCCCATACCATGAAGGCTTTTAGAGAGCTTTCGGCCTATTCCCCATATCTCATCTACAGGCATCCATTTCAGAAGCTTGTCACGGCGCTCTGCATCCATGAGGACCACGACACCACCAGTTTCCTTCCGCCATTTCTTCGCGCTGAAATTCGCAGCTTTTGCCAAGGTCTTGGTAGGCCCAAACCCTACCCCTACCCCAATTCCGGTTTGCTTTTTCACCGCAGCCTGGATCTCACGCCCAAGCTTCTCCAAGTCGCCCTGGACGCCGGTGAAATCTAGCCAGGACTCATCAATTGAGTACACCTCGATCCGAGGCGCAAACGTCTCTAAAACCCGCATTACACGGTTACTGACTTCTTGGTACAAGGCGTAATTGGATGACACCACACGAAGCCCATGGGACTTCATCAGGTGCTTAATTTCGAAGAACGGCGCGCCCATCTTGATCCCCAGCCCGCCGTTGGCCGTGTCCTTGCTTTTGGCTATTGGACAGCGGGAAACGACGCAGCCATCTGAGTTCGACAATGCGACCACGGGAACACCGATCAACGTAGGGTCGAAAAGACGCTCTGCGCTCACGTAGAAGCAATCACAATCGACCAGACAGAAGACCGCCATCAATCACCGCCGCTTCAACACAAGGTCGGTATGCTTCATCACAAAGACAGAGGCAACACCGGCAAGATGATTCACTGTCTGAGCTAGATCTGACGTAGGTGGGGTGTATTTATCATCCTTGCCATGAGAGACGCTTTGGGCGTTACGGATGGTCCCTACGCCGAGGAAGATGGTGCCTACTCCACGCATCATTTGCGAGGTGGCTTCGTCGATAACCGAGGACTTTTTCAGGATGTCCAAAACCTTGCTACCAAGCTTCTCAATCGCGTCTTTCTGGTAGCCCGTTTCACCTAGAGATTTGAGACACGCTTTCAGTACTGTCTCAATGTGGCTGCAGCTCAACGTGATGGAAAGCTCTGGATCAGTCAGCACACATCCCCGAGCTTTCAACCAGGAATCCGAGAGCATTTTATTGCCCTGGAAGAGCCCATCGAGATCGGCATCCATCGCGGCCTTCTCGACCGTGACAAACTGAGAAAGCGACTGAACCACAGAGGCCGTTTTCAGGTACTCCCGATCAAGGTTAACCAGGAGATCAGCTACCAGTGAATTCAGAACCTTATGGTCACTGATACGCCTGTGCAGGTCAGTGTCCGCTTTGTCCAATGGGCAAAGGGTCCAGTAATCCTCTTCGCTTGGACAAGGAACCTGTTTCCATCCAATCATTAGCTCCCGTCCAGTGAATGCGAGATAACAAGCTGTGTGCCCCATCGGCTCATGTTCTTGGTCGAGAATTTCATCAAACACTACGGTCTCACTGTTACCACCACAGCCAAGACCTTCAACCAAATCGAGAAGCTTTCGTTCAAACGCTCTCAACCCAAGCAACAGTTGCAGGTTTTCGTTTTTGACCTTTGCTGATCGAGCTGCCAGCTCAGAAAATCCGTCATCACTCATTTTGGTCTGCCACCATTCGCTCTTTGAGTCTTTCAAGAATATAGATTGCAGCAGCACCAACTAAATTGTTGACCAATCGAGCATCATTTTGACTAACTTTTTTATCGCCGCCATGTGCCGTACTAAAATGAGTTCTAAAAGAACCGGTGCCTACACCGATCGACTTGATTCCGCCGAAAAGTTTTTCGATGTCGCCTTTAGCTTCTTTCCCCTCCACTGTGCTAGGAAATGGAAAGTCTTTGACGACTGCAGCCACTAATTCAGGTGCAGTTTTAGTCCCTGGCAAAGGCAAATCTCTTTGTTCTAAATAATGTCGGCATATAGACTCGAGAAATCTATTGCTGTGATTAAGCGAATCGCTCGGATCTGTCGCGACCTTCAGCCGCGCCTGTGCCCATTGTTTCTCGAAATATTGACCCTTCATCAGGCCGGTCAGATCTTCCTGCATTGCTTCAGCTTGGACGTCCGTAAACTCAGAAAGCTGCCTAACAGCGCTTTTAGCTTCACCAAGAAAATCATTCAGTTTAGATTCAACGGCGGACCAAATCGAATTTATGGATTCAGCAGAGGAATATTTAACTATATCCTCTTCACTCAACTCGCTCAAATGCTTAGACGTATAGTACCTTTCTTCTTCATTACCGTAATTGTAAGCATCTTCTAAAGAGGATGAAGAAAGCGCGCGAATTTGTTCACCATCAAAGGTCAGAAATCCATACTCGTAATCGTCGAGTCCGATATTACCCAAGCCAACACGGCAACCGCTTGCGTAAAGACGCACTCCATGAACCGCTTCACGAAGATCTTTCTCAACTGATTCCAGCCCAATACGGACCTCACTGCGAGATTCCTGTACAAGCGTCGCCAGCCGTTCAATGGCTTCTTTCCTGGTTGTCATAACGCACTCATTTATCGAGACACACGGTGTAGGTTGTGCAGGACGATACCCCACAGCTCGATGTCTTCCCACTCTCCCACCTCAATGCTTGCATTGAGGGGATTGTGGGCCAGCAGAACGGGCGATTTGCCTAGCCGCTCTCTGTACTCTTTACAGCAGAAATCAGCCCCAATGACCACGACCACAATGTCACCATCCAAAGGCTCTAGAGCCTTGTCCACAACCAACACGTCACCATCGTAGATCCCAATCCCCTGCAGGGAATCACCGTCAGCACGTAGCAGCCAGCGAGACGGCTCACGTAGACACACCAGTTCATCCAGGCTCAAAGGCGGTTCGGAGTACTCCAAGGCTGGGGACGGAAACCCACACGAAACCCTGCCCACGATGGGCTTTCGCAGAGGATCTACAGGGGGATTGATAGGACCGAGGATGGAGAACATGGGGGCTTGCTCATACTGTACATGCAAACAGTATGGCGCGACGTGCAAGCAGCCGACAAGCGACCTACAGATCCGTCCGACAGACGAGCTTCGAAAAAGCCTAACAGACGTATTCAGACGAAACGCGAACAGCGATACCAAAGCTGAAAAGAATTAATTGACGAAAGATTATTTATTTAACGCAAAATTCAAAAAAACTAAATGGTATAATATGCCTACAAAAGGAATAAACCTTTTATCAACAGGCCGGAGACAAGAATGATAGTTAGCATACAAGAATCATCAAAAGAAATTAAAACACCAAAGGAACTTGAACCGTATTTAAATATACAAACCGACAAAGAAGGAAAAATAGGAATTACGATTTTAGATTCAAAAATACTTGGAGAAAAATATACACTTGAATTCATGAGACTAGTTAAAGAGGTATCAATATTGAACCACCATAACAATCATAGAAGCATAGAGCTACGTGAATATGATAGCGAAGATTACAAACTGCAAAAGACCGCATATCAGAAGTTTTACCAAAGCAAAATTAAATAAGCCCTGTGGGGCTTTCTTATAATCAAACGCCGAACCAATACTATAATAATAATCTTGACAACCACATTTAATTCGATCTATATTTTCGCCGTCATTACTGAACAGGTGAAAAATGAATGAATTAAAAAACCAAATCGAAACTCTTAGAAAAACCATATTTAAGATTTACGAAAATCATCCTGAAAACGATAGAACAAACCAAGAAAACTCATTCAGGCTGTTCGTTAAAGGTGCACTGAATATTCAGCTAAATCGCTTCATCGAACGGTACAAGCGATTGGGTTTGTCAGACGCAGAAACTATGCAATGCATAGTAATCCACCCTTCCCTTTACGAAATCTCTTCAAAACAGATCGATGATTGCGATTCCGAAGCACTCTGTATCGCAGTGGCACAGTACTTTGAAATCGTATCTAAAGTTCCTGCATACACTGACGTTCTGTCACTTCTCCTAGAAAGCATACTGTTGGTTGGCAAGCGCGGGAAAGGACTCGGCCAGTGTCTGACACCTCCAAGCCTCGCAAGCGGATGCTCCGAACTCATGCCTATGCAGACAGACCAGCCATTCAAGCTTATGGAAATGTGCTGCGGGGCTGGTGCATTAGTGTTGGCACCACTGCAGCAAATGATGAAGCGAAATCCCCATCACGCGAAAAATGCCACTGTCATAGCGAACGACATTGACCCATTCATGTGCTGCACCACGACCCTCCAGATCATTGCCAACACCGTGATTAACGACATAGACCTTTGCGAGTTCACACAGCACTGCTCAAACGTGATTACAGAGTGGACTTCTGGAAATCCTTACCTCTTCAGGTTCATAACCCCTGCCAAGGTTTACGAATCTCGCGCCAAGACTCGTGAAGAGAAGCTTCGTGCATGTGGCTATTACGAGATATTTGGCTACCCGGCGAATGTCACACCTCTTAGTGATAGCGAAGCCAGGAGCTTACACAGCGCTAAGCAATTGGTAGGTGCAGCATGAGCCTACCTATCGAACAACAAATCAAAGCCCTGAAAGCCTCAATCTTTCAGATCACAAGCCATCAAACCGGTGGCAAACGAGCAAAACGAGATTTGGCCTTATCCATCTTCATCAAATTCAACCTTGGAGTGATGCTGAATCAGCTTGTGGCGCGATACCGTCATTATGGAGCCACTGACCTGGAGCTAACCGAACACGTCTTCATTGACGATACCTACATCTGTCTAGACGCAAAGCTGTTCAGCTCAATCAACCTGGCAGCGTTGGCAAGGTCAGCGCAGATCTACAAAGGGGTTGTAGAAGCCCTACCTGTGTTCTCAGACGTGCTGCAATCGCTCATCGAAGACATATGGCTTGATGACCTGAAGGGCAATGGTTTAGGTCAGTACCTCACTCCACCAGACTTGGCTAATCTGATTGGCAACCTGATAGAGGTGTCCGAATCCGACCAAGATAAGCGCACCAAGTCGTATGTCATACATGATGATTGCAGTGGGGCAGGTAGCTTGACGTTACCAGCAGCACAGAGAGAAGCCAGAGTAGGACGCCACCGCACGCAATTACTCAATTTAATGGTGAACGACATTGACCCATTGATGTGTTGCGCAGCGGCCCTGCAGTTCGTATCGAGCATGGTTATCCATGAGCATGACCTTCATCAGCTGAGAGTCATTTGCTCGAATGCGCTCACAGAGACGAAACCTAATGGTAAGTCGATGGTAGTCATCAAGACTCCTGAAAAGGTTCTCTTGAACGTCAAGCTCGCTCATGACCAGCACATGCAGGAAAAGCTTCAACTGTTCAAACATATGAATTCATTGACCAATAGGATTTTAAGTAAAAGTTAGGGTTATTTTTGTCGAACCCTAACAATTTCAAAATCAAATGGTACGATAATTAAAACAACCATTAAAACCATGAACCTATATGACGAGATTGTAAATCAAGGCTACAAAATAGAAGAGAGGTATTCCAATAAAGGGTATATGCGTGCCTACATCACGAATCAGAGCGATGAAAGGATCGGTTATTACACCGAGTTAAAAAGGACAAGAACCAAAACAGTGCTTACCAAAGACCCGATATTTGAAGAGTACTCAACAGGAATTGGGATTGAAGAAAGCTTAAGATTTCCAAGAAAAGTCAACGGGAATGCTGACCGAGCAATAAAAGAACTTTACCGTAAATTCTTGGTATGGAAAGAAACAGAGACTCTGAACATGAAATTTGAAGAAAGCCTAACCCAGCTATTGAAAATAAAATCAAATTAATTAGGGTTTTTTGCTCTTAACCCTAATTTTTGAAAAAGCAAATGGTACTATATTTATATGGAAGGAAATTACTCATTCCAAAAAAACAGGAGAACAAATCATGAGAACCACAAAAGAACAAAAAATTAAAAACTACATCAATGAAGCGAAACCTGAGCACACCAACTTGTTCGACAGCATCGTAGGCATCCAAGATATTTATTATAATAGCCAAAAGACAATGGTAGTAGAGTACGCTACATTTATAAACGATGACAAAACCATAACAATATGCAGAAATATATTAATCAGAGACGCTGACCTTATTAGACACCATAAGAGGAATTTGCCATATGATCATTTCGACAGAAACATAATTGAAGAATTATAACCTGCAGGCACTTGCCTGCTAACAATACAACATGGGAGCAATTAAGCTACTCAAAACGGAGACAACAACATGAAACCATTAAAAACAATAAATATTCAAGACCTTGCTGATACCAAGTACATTTGCACAATTAGATTTGACGATCAGCAAACGCACTGTTCAAATAACGCACTTTTTGGTACATGCAGCTTGACTCATGGCCACAGAAGAGAGGATGTGCACTTTGAGCTGCTTTACGAATTCATAGTCATAATTGATAAGGAAACCGGCCTGTTAAAGAATTGTGAATATTCAGATTTATTGCACAGAGTCGAATTAACATACAATGAATCCAAAATTGAATTTTATGATTATGAAAGGGAGGTTAAGGTTGAGGACATTACCGAGTACGAAAGCATTTTAATAGAAACATTAGAAGCATCAAGCTTCCTAGATGAATTGGAAAAGCTAGATTTACTTCATGAGCTTGAGTATTTCAAAATGATAGAAGAGTCAAATGACTAATTCATCCCGATTAAAAACAGCCCTTCAGGGCTTTTTTTGGCTTAACAGAAGGAGCTGTAAACCATCCGTCAGATCACATATCAGACCATAGCTTCCAAAACACTTGCTCAGATGGCACACCAAAACCGAGCAAGGCGAGTCGATTTTTCTCATACGAGTCAGGAGACCGGACGGCAACCGTCCAGACAACGCCACGGTCTTTCAGTCCTTTCACAATGGCCTTGAAATACATCTGATCGACTTTCGACAGGCCATGACCCAGAACCACCACTTCCTCAACAGAATCCAATCTCTCAAAGAAATCAGCGTTTTCAGCAATGATTTTTTCAGAAGGCTTGAAGGTCTTTTCAAAGTAGCTATCCAGCTCGTCCAGGGCCTCGGTTAGCCGCGTATCTTGCGTTTCCAGATCAGAGCTATGGTTCAGAGACTGGCGCTCACTAGGTGCCCAACCATGACCAAGAATCAGGTCCGCATTTTCGTCATCGCCCCGTCCATGAATATGCAAAATACGACTATCATCAATTTCGTACACCATCGATAAGGTTGGTGTGTAGTTGAAGGTGAGGTAAAAACCTTGCGAGTCGAGGCTACCAAACCGTACTGGAGCGCTCGCGGCATTTGGTATTGGCAGACCCCTTACCCACTCAGCAAAAAGCGTTTGCAGCCTTGATGAAAGGCCGGATGCGACACGCTCAACCTCATACTGGAAATCATGGTGGCCCGAATCACTCCACTCATCCGAGCTATACGAGGGCATGAAATGCTCGAGGCTCTCGATGATGGAACCTGTGTCCAATTCAGCCAACGCAGTTTCGAGATGCGCCCAGTCTTCCCCCGCTGGTACGAATTCCTCGACCCATCCAAAAACGTCATCGTCATGAAGCTCAACGAATGCTTTGAAGTCCAGGTAGTCAGAGGGAATTCCATGCTGTTTGTCGAAGCCGTTGCCGATGATGTAAAGCGTCTTTGCATCCATACAAGGCATCCAGAAAAATTGAAGAGAACCGCATTATAGGCTTGCAGGCATTCACGGCACTGTGCCCGCGTTGCCCGAATCACTCCCGGCTAAAACGACCTTTCACCCATTGCCAAAAGCCCTTCTTTTTCTCAACGACTAGCTGATCACAAGCTTGCTTCAATTCCAGCTCCTTGCGATCAAGCGTGGCTTTCAGGTCGGAAGATTTGCCCTCCAGTTCAGTGAGTTCTGAACTCGATTTCTGCCAAAGGCCATGAGCTTTTACAAGCCTGCTGTGAGTGACATTAAGCTCTTCATCCTTGGCAGAAATCTTTTCCTCAAGGAGCGCACAGGCAAGTTGGGCGTTAGCCACCACCCCCTTGAGCTTGTCAGATTGAGCAGAGGCAAATTCACGATGGTATTTGGTGCTGACCGGATCAGAAATAATCTTGGCGAAGACCTTTTGAGAAAGCAGCTGTTTTGTCTTGGCAAATCGTCTCTCAAGGCTACCTTCAATATCGTCCTGGCGAATGTGCTGCTCGACTCTCAAACCTGGCCCCACCTTTACCTCAATGATGGGTACGCAATGCGCCTCAAAATCATTGATTTTAGGACGTTCGCACTGATGCTCCACCCACACCTCAATGGCGACCTTCCCACCCCATTTATCATAGTAGGGGTTGTCCTCTGTGAACTCTCCGTAGAGGTCAGGGTAGTAAGTGCGTCCATTGCCAAAGCGAAGCTCTGCTTCGTCAGCTACGAGCCTTGTGAACTTGAACGGCACCATCTGGTTGCCAAAGACGAAATTGATGGTTTCGAGTTGCGCCAATGCAGCGATTACGAAAGCATGGGAAATGGACTCTCCGTCACTATCCGAATTTCCACCAGGTGCCTTGTCGAGGTTTTTGTATCTGAACCAACCGTTTTTAACAGCCACCATCGGCTTCCGCTTAAGCTCGCGTGAGTGAGTGCTGTAGAAGGACAAAGACTCAAAATACTGGTAGTTCTCACGCTTGATCTTCAACGCTTGCCAGATGAAAAAAAGCTTGTATCTGCCATCTTCACGATTGACAAATCCATTCACATCTTTTGCACAAGCCCAAATTTTCATACTGAACCCAGGGGTTTCCTTTCCAAAAATGACTAGCTGTTGCGGGACTGTACAACACCAGGGCGAGCCCTTACAAAAGGGCGAACGGGAGCTTACCTACCAGCCACGGTGAAGGGTTCAACATCTTCACCAAGAAGCGCCCGCAACACGTTCGTCATCTCCCCTTCCCCTAGGGTGAACGCTACTGCAGAACAGCTCACAGGCCATGCCACACGATTAACACCAACCAGGGAAGCCACATCCACAGCGCTAGGTATCACAGAAACAGGCCAAGGCTGTACAGCGGCACTAGAGAGTCGATGACTGCCAGCACTGGCCGACGCCAAGCTCAAGGCAAGGAAACAGCACAGAAAGGCTCTGGTGAAACCGTTAACGTGCTTCACAAATCACCTATCCCAAGCTTTTCAAGTTTCTGCCTTTTGATCTCATTCTTGCGAGCCATTTCCAACCCTATCAACTTCTCATTGTGGTCAATCACAGCTCGATTTTTAGCATCATGCTCTTCAATCTTTTTGTCTAAATTCTGATTGATGCGTACACCAAGCAGAAAGACTAAAAACAATATCGCGCAAGCGAATGCCGTAATCAGAGCTGGACCAACACTGAAGACCTCCCACACCTTCAAAACACCTAGGAAAATTACGAATATAAAAAGGCCATATTGCTTTGGTTTTGTTTTCTCACTCATGCTTCACCTTCTGTTGTTGTTGAGTTTTTACGTTCTTCTTCTGAGAACTGCTTGCGAATTTCTTCCTTTCTTTTTCTATTCTCAACATCATAGCTTTTAGCCCATGCGTTATTCTTCACCACTTTATCAAATGCGTTACCTAGCATTGGTATGCCTGCGTGAAGAGCATTTTGCAATTGTGGGTGCATGATGAAAGCTTGCATTCTAGAAACAGAATCATCGTGAATGGCATCTTCATTCGATATAGTTTTCATCACTCTATTGAATGAGTCGATTCCGTGCTTATAAATCATGAACAACGTGTAGATTGCGTAAACCACAACCATGAGAATCGAAAGAATATCTCCAATGAATGTTCCGTCGCTCATGCCAAGGATTCCCCAAATCACGGCTCTAGCGTCTAGATTATTACCCATGAAATTCATTACAAGCATAAACAACATCAAGATCATCATGAAAGAAATAAGGTAAACGAATTTCCAGCCCATGATTTTGATGAACTCACTGTCGCCGCTTATGGTTGAATAGCTGAGAAGAACCGGCACTTCTATAAATTTGAAGAAAATCACGAAATAGACGAATTTAATCAATTGCCCCAAAATCATGAAAAACATGAGCATTGGCATTATGTATTTGCAAAAGAAACCCAAGGCAGCAAAGACATATCCAAGCGGTAAATACGCCGACATTATAATATCCATCGACTTAACGACTATCTGAAGGGTTTTACCACTTAACGTTCCTAAGAACTTCGCAAGCTTACCTGTAAACTTACTTGTGTTAATTCCAGCAGAAGACGACGAATCACTGTTACCAATTAATTCCATCAAACCATCAAGCGCACCATCAGCAGCCCCTGTAAGTGCCTTGATTAATATAATGTTCACACCGAAATCAAACATTTCAGAGCCCAGTTTGTACATACCCGCAGCCAAACCAATATGGTAGTTATTCTCGCAGCTTTGAGGATTTGAAGCACATTGAGCACGACCTTTAGGAATAGACAAGCTAGGATCGAAACCGGCCATTTCTTTAATTGACGTAAAATCTAATCCTATCATCTCAAAAATCAGTTTATATAAATCGATCTTACTAAGAAAACTGTCGTTTTCCGTCAACGTCGAAGGCGTGATGTTCATGATCGGAGAAAGGTAAAGACCTTTGTAATCGACTGGTGCGAAAGGTGTCAGGTTACAGGCACCATCTGCGCCATTAGGCTTAACATCAGTGATTCCACACAAGATCTTTTTGTTTACATAATCATAATTCTTCACATCAGCATTATCCCAATACACAAAGAAAGAATTCTTGAGTATTTGTGAACTGAGATTTTTATTGCTTTCGAATTGTGTAATTGATTGAGTAGACAAAGCAGCACCTAATATTCCCCTTTGAACATTTGAAAGCACTTCATAAGTGAGAATATCCAAGCCTTCTTTATTTTCCTGTAGAGCCTTCTTCACGCCAATGTAAAAAAGATCATAGGCACGATTAAATGCCGTCAAATAGGCTAATTGTTTTGCTTTGAATTTTTTGGCATCAGATTCGTTTGGGCTACCGAGAATTTCTATCTTTAATGATGAGGCATTGAGGGTCGCGCACTGCATATCAAAATCTATGCCTTGCATACGATTTAAATCACGCCCTTTCGTGTCATTTGGCAATTCATTGAATACTGCAATCGCACGTCTAGAAGCCTCATGCTCAAACCAATGTGTAGTGCAGTACTCATCAAGCTTCGCCCGGACAATAGTGTTTTTAAACGCATTGAGGATATTTCTAAACGAAGCACCATTTTTATCAAAATCATGCCCCATATATCCAGACAAAATATTGGCTGCAAACTTAGCTTTTATGACTTCGGCATCTGCTGATTTACTAACACCTATTTGATCAATCTCAAGAATACCCATCAGCTCTTTGGTTTTAGCATAAGAATCATCTACTATAGATTGTTCTTCTACCTCAAATTTTCCATCAACAACATTCATTGATGAGGTTTGAAAATAATCATCATTGATTTGAGCGTAGTATTTTTTACCAAGCTTGAAAGCGTTATTAAGATATGTCGAAGAACCTCCCAACATCTCTGTACTAGCCTTTGCCCCTTTTTCGAACATCGACTTCATCGTGCCGTCATTAAGACTTTGACCAGTAAGAGTTTCAACATCACCACCATTTGATCCAATAACGAATTTACCTGCGCTCGCTGGGTATCCTTTCAATGCCCTATCGCTCATAGAGTAATCAGCAGTCTTTCTCATTGGATAGTTGTGGACTTCATTTACCAAGTTAACGATATTTTTTATATTTGTAGTAACATCAACATTGACACTATCTATCCAAGAGTTTTCTTCTTTGGAAATTTCCAATCCGCTTTCAGCGATTATTTTAAGCATCCCTTCTTTCGTATAGCCTGCTTCTCCAAGAGCAATACGATTATTTGCGAAAAGAGCATCTATTGTTCTTGTGTCTTCAGTTGCAATATCGTTAATACGTTCGACGTTTGCAGAAAAAACCATTTTTTCTTCAGGTCTGATTACGTTGTAATCATCGACCTTTGAAAGCTTGCCCAAACTGTCTGCAAGCAATTCTTTGTTGGAAAACATAATTGATATTGTAGCAAACAGTAGTGCAAACATGCTAAATGTCCAGGGCGAGACTATTAACATGACGATGGAGACGATACGGGTAGTGTTATTCTTCAACGATGCTTGAATGCTTTGGCTTTGATACCAGTCGACCAAAAACCTATACACAATATAACCAGTTAAAGCGCCAACAATGATTATTATCATGTTCCACATATAAGACGTAAACGCATCAAGCACTGGGTTTGGTGTGGAAAAATGATCTTCACTCATACCGCCGCTTTTAAGAATCGGCTTAATGGTAGATAAGGCGGTAGAGTTCCCACCTTCAAGAGAATAAATAACGCTTAAGGCTTGGTCTTCATTACAGCTGAATAACCCAGGTGTGATTTGTGAGGCAAGCCCTTTAGATTGAGGGGTTGCCGTTTTCATCACTTCACAAAGGTTTGAATATTCGAAAGCATGTGATTGGGAGCCAACCAGCATGAGGAAAAGCATTGCCAGAATTTTGAATTGACGCATTAGGTTTTGGATTTGTTTTCTTAATTATACCATTTCGGACACTTGAGTTAGCTGTTAGGCATATTCTTTGTTTTTCATTCATAAAAAAAGGCCGCACATGCAGCCCATTGATTCCATCGCACATTACTTAGTAGTGATGCTTACAATCTGCCCGTATGCCTGTGACTGGACACCATTGAGCTTGGCCGACCACAAGCACACAGGAACGCCTAAAACGATCAAGCCGACCCAAGCAGGCAATCCAACGAACCCCACAGCAGCGACAAGCAGTGACGGGGCAAGGAAGCACACAGCAGCATCCTTGATGACCAATTTCCTTTCGTTGATGTACTCACCAGGTGAAAGAATATCTCCCGATAGGATCTCGCCAGCCTGCTTCAGAGCGCCACTGAATCCGCCTGTATACCAAGCATCCTTTATAGCGCATTTCGTTCTGAGAGCTGCCAAGGAGAACGTACCAAGCAAGAACAATAGGAACGTCATCGTGAAGATGTAGAAAAGGAAGCTGGGGTTCAAGGGTTCTTTTATGAAGAATGAGATATTGGACTTGATAACGAATCCTCCAAGAAACGCTATAGGCAGGATGCGAACAAGGTTCATGCCTACCCCTTGAAGGAGATTCCTTTTTACGTGCAGTAGACTTTTGATTTCTGAATCTGTTGGTTGATTTTTCATTTGTAGTAAAGTTTGTTTATGCTCCAATTATACCATTCCCAAAAAACAAAACCGCCAGTAAAGGCGATTTAATTAATTCTGGAGAAAACACAAAGATTTAGATTCCGAAATAACACGAAACTATGCCGAAAAGCGCGACTGAAAAAAATACGGGCAGCATCATCGTGTGAATAACGAACGGTTTTAGCTTTGAAAAAAATGGCACATACAAAAGGACAAGAGACAAAATTACAATAGCAGATGCAGGATATATTAAATCTTGAGAAGCAATCATCAAACAATGCGCAACATAATGAATGGACCCGCCGATGACATCATATATAATCGCAAAAAATGCTTTAGCCCCATCAAACAATAGACCTATTGCAAACAGCATTATTAAAAGAGAAACTAATAAAAACTGAAACTTTTTGATTCTGGAAATTTTCATAAATAGCAGAGTTTGTTTATGCTCTAATTATACCATTATCTAAAAGCAAAACCGCCAGTTAAGGCGGCTTTATTATTGCTTAAACTTATCAGGAATAACGGCCATTCCTAAAGCTTAAAAACAACATTGGAACATACACCACAACTAAACCAAGGATGCAGAATATTGACGCAGGGTAAATAAATACATCCAGAAACCCAGTAAGGTTTTGAAGCGTATATTTTAAAGCAGCAACCATAGCATTAGATACGAGCCCTATTCTTTCTGCTGCTCCGTTAAACAGAGTATTAATCGAGAGCAATCCGATAAAAATAGATACAACTGATAATTGCATTACTTGGGTTTTTGTAATTTTCATAATTAGTAAAGTTTGTTTTATAAGCGAATTATACCACGCCGAAAATTCAAACTTGACCTTAAGGAGATATATTTTCGAAATTAATTATTTATGCCGTTTTCAATCTCTCTCAGCTTAGTAAAATATTCATCCACAACCGTAAACTCATAAGAGTTAAGTGAAACCTTATCCTTTACTAAATGCAGCTCATCAAGAAACTTTTGAATCATTTCTTTATAGGCTCGCGAGTCTTTTAGCTCGTTAACTTTCAGCTTCGAACTGAATAGAATATTAAGCTTTTGCCAAGCTTCTAAGAACATTCGCTGACCGTCTGTATCCTTGGCTTGGTCAATCCAAAAATGAAGCCTAGCAAGCTCATCAATCATCTTAATTTTTTTGATCGGAACAAGCCCATGCTTTGCAGCATAGCGGCCTTCAAAATTCTGCATCAAGGCTTTGCGCAACTGAGAGCTTTCAGCCTTGTGATCGATGCTAGGAACCGTCGCATTACCTGTGAACGCAAGGAAAGCATTCAGGATAGTCGTAACACGGTTCACGTACTCATTCATCGAGTAGATATTGATACCGAAGTTGAACCCTTCAAGCTCCATGTCGCCATCATATTCAGCATCAACATTCAGGAAACTCAGAGCGTTAGGCATCATTATCAAATGCTTCACAAGGAATTCAGTTTCTACATGGAACCACTCATTTTTTTCAAGCATGTATTTCAACATTTCATAGCTTGAAAACATATCAGATAAGTCACCGACCTTTGCCAATTGACCACTCACGATCTGAACCCTGAACGAGCATTCTAAAGGCGAGTTATGAGGGAAAATATTGTGGTACAGCTTATCTTGATCTTTGAACTTTATTTTATTATCTAGGCTCTCTTCAATCTCGTTTAGGCGCTCAAAAAAAAGCTTGCGGTGATTCACGTACTGCTCAAACGTGAGTGCTTCAATTTGCTTGCTCGTGACCTTCTGCTGCTCCTTAAATTGTGCATTGAGGAACAACAATGTTGCGATGGTTGCAGTGGTTCCAAACAAGGTGAATACACCAGCCAGCATCGAGCCAAAGCTACTCCACGCTGTGTGGTCATGTGAGCGAGGTCCGAGGCTAACCCCATAGGTAATGAAGATAACCAAAATGAACAATAGGCCAACACCTATGACACCGGAAATCCATGGGTACTCACAGATGTTTTTCCACCATTTGTTTAACATACGATTACCTCATTATTAATACAATGTAGAACCACAAAATAAAACCAACAGCAATACCAATAGTCACCTTGACGAATATTTTTCTAAACTCTGGAGTTAAGTTTTCAGTTAGTGCAGATTTGTATAAATAGTTCAGAGCGAGCCACAGCGCGAATGCACCTAAAATCCACATGTAGGTATTCATTACCAAACCGGAATAAACCAACTCATTACCAACATAGAATCCGGCAGAACCAAACCCTATATCAGTAGCGACATTTGATAGGAAAAGAAGAATCTTCACAAAAAAATTTCGCGCTTTACCATCATCAAAATATCGAGAAATCGAGGCTAAGAAAATACATAAAGCCCCACCGCCGACACCAAAATAAAGATTTACTACTGATACATTATTATCAATCAGTATTTTGAAACCGACACTAGCGCAGATGTACCCTATAGCCATCGTTAAAAGAAATGGATAAATAGAAACCCTCTGGTTTTCCAAAAAGTAATTTTTAGGCTTGCATTGGCAGTTTGCTTCGTTCATTAACGTTCCTTGTTTTTACGTCGATTGAAGCCGTGAGTTTACCCAATGTGATGGCAGACAGACAGCATTACCATTCTCCCAGGAGCAGAGCCAACCACACATCCCACCAGCCGATCCAAGGGCACACCAGCGTCACCCAGTCCAACCTCCAAGTTGGATCTGACTGAAAGCTCTTACCGCTTCTGGATCACGTACACGAACCATCCAGACACAGCCGATTCCGGCCACGGCCAACAGACCAGGTAGGGATGCTGATTCCGGCTGCGCAGCGGTCGGGTGCCTCACTCACTCCCCTCCCCCATTTGCATGACCATCAAAGCGAGGATTCAACGGGAATCTACCCGTCTTCTGGTATGTATTGGATATTCAATAAAGCTATTTTTAAGCATTTTTTAGAGCAGGCAAGGTCAGGTTGGTAATGGACAAGTCCATTTCAACAATCTATCGCGCTCCGCTTGTTTGGATACCGCATTTTATAAAGCTTTCAGTGAATCAGTGTTATCGAAAATAAGGTTTGAATCATTAAAAAAGTGAAAGCACCAAAATGGTATCTAATAGAAAATTGAGCGCTACCCAAATGCTATAATCTGAGAACAACAACCTGATAACACGATGATATACAAACACCTAAAAACCTATTTCCGCTTTCTCAAGATAGCTAGAAAAATTAAGCAGGGAGAAATATACAAAATTCTCTTAGACCATAGAAACTCTGTAGAAGACAGCATGCGGTTATGCCTTAAAGAAATCGAGCGCACTCAACCCACAAAATTCAGGAAAGCACTGTTCAAATCAGCGCGAAGCAAGGCAGAAGATTACACTCCACAGGCAATGAATTTAGCGAGACTGAACACCTCCAAAATAGAAATCGACAACGCTATTTATGATTACAAACAGATCTATCTTTCGAACAAGATTAAGCAAAGGGCATTGACCTACGGGAACGACTTTTCAGATTTTCTAAAACTGAATTTCAGCTTTACAACAATCATGCTTGTTCTCGCATACACAGCACATCAGAACTTAGACGAACTGATCGTTTTCACCATAGTCAGCGCTATTGCCATATACCTTTTTCAAATGAAATCCAATCGAACAATTTGCGAAATTAAAAATGTTATAATAGATACAAACAAACAACATTAAAAATGAAAACTTCAGAAACGATTACAAACCTCAATGACAAGATTAAAACTCAGCAAACCTCTTTTAACAGACTAGCCGCCGAGATTAAAAAACTTGAAGATCATGAAACCTCTATCCGCGCTAAACGAGATAAGGCCAACGACATCTTAAAGGCAGAATCGGAAAGCGACCATGCAAAATCATCGGCTAAAAAAACTTATAACAACCTAACCGATGAACTTACTAATAACGCTTCTTTAAAAAAACAAAAAGTAGATGCTAGAAGTGAAATTTCAAGAAAGATCACCTCATTACAAACCTCTATAAAAAATGCAGAATCAGTTGAGTTTCAAGACTTCGGACAAGACCTTACAGGTATAAAAGATTTAGAGCCATTAAAAGCCAAATTCAAAGAATCATTTACCTTTTTGGCCGAAATGAAATCACTAACGGGAATAGCCGATTCAGCTAAACTTCTGGAAATGTTTAAAGCCAAAATCCAACCTCAAAATTCCACCAACAACCCCCATCAGCAGTGAGGGTTGATATATGAAAACGTATCTTAGATTTAGGTGTTCAGAACGCTTCAAGTCAGACCTACATAACCTAGTCTTTGCGTGTGGTTACACACGCCTTCCAGAGGTGGTGAACGAGATTGAGGTTGTCGCCAAGTATCGTAAAGGCGTGAGCCTTTTCCTTACCAATCTTCATAGGGATAAAGACATCTACATTCCTCTGAAAGATCAGAAAAGCCTTGCCGGACTGAAGGACACGTTCAACAGAAATCAGAGCAACATCCAGCAGCTTTTCAACCTATGTGAAGGCAAGCAGTACACCTCTAAACAAGGCAGGACGGTCAAGCTCCCCAACGTGCTTACGATGCTTCTGAAGCATCACGTCAAGGCGAACCAGCTCAGTGAAAAATTCACGTATGTCCACGTCGAATACGTGGAACAAACCACTGGTACGGAGGCCGTGGCCAGGCGCAAATTCTTACGCAGCGCCCAGCTTTATACGGAAAGCGAAACGCGCTTATCGGCCTTGCTAGAGGACGAGCCATACTGGTTTTTCAAGAAGGACGATGATCCGTTTACGCAGATCGTGAGGGCAATCGAAGAAGCCAAGATATACAAGATTGGGGTCAGCTCCAAGCATCCGTTCTTCGTTGAAAGAAAGCGCATTTACGACCTTCTGAATCGACGTGTCAGAGACGTGAACGAGCTTGTGAAAATCGGAAAGGAATACAAAGAACTTTTGGTTCGCACAATGCTTGAAGCATCAAAAGCGTTGGAGCTTTTACACATTAAATATAGGAATAATAAAACGATAAGAATACGAGAATAAAAATGATAATTGCAGCACCATTAAAACAAAAATTTGCCAGCATTACGTCTAACGCGAAGATTCAATACGTTGAATCATCTGATCCTGAAATCAGGGGTAAGGTCAGGATCAAAGGAGCAGTTGCATACCTTTACCTTCCAAAGATAAACGATTACGGAATAGACACTCATGTTGGAGTCCAATATACGGAAACGAATCTTGATTTACAGTTAGATTCACCGCACAAAATGAAGAAGCTTGGCCTCTTTAAAAACGCCTTCGATGAAAATAATTACACGTTGAAATTCGCAACTACTTGCGCACATGAATTCATGGAACATTCTAACCAAGGTAAAAAGTCTTCCTCCAAAGCACCGGATGCTTTTTCGTTCATCGTTTCTTGTACAGATAACGAGCTAGCCACATTAAAAACTGACGAAGAAAAAGCAAAATTCCTTATCAATTCTGCGAAGGAAACTTTGCTTGAGCTATCTAATTCAAAAACGAAGATTGAATTCAAATACATTATTGTTCCTCACTTGAAAGATGGGAATCCACACGCACACGTCCTAATGTCTACTCGTAGACTGGATGGGTATAGACCTAGCTTTTTCCGTGGTAAAAAGCACAGCGGCATAATCAAAAAAATGAGAGACGTAAAATTCCGCCTCGAAGAGAAGTATCCATTCCTTTTACAGATGGAACATGAGGACAGAGCCAAAACGATTGACGTGTTGACCAACCCAAACACCGGGGAGGTTTCCGGTAAGCACGTTGAGCTGGTTAATCGAATTGAGTCAATCACTTCTAAATTCAGTGGTCAGAATTTTTCTTACCCGCAATTCACACAAGCCCTTCAGGACAGTGGTTTTGAGGTTGTGGATGATTACCTTAATGGAAAACAGCACATCAAGATCAAACACAAGGATTATAGCGATGACTTCCTTTCTATAGACACCCTCCCCCATCAAACGAAGGGTGTGCTTGAGCTGCATGCAGCTTACAAATACAAGGCTAATCAAACGAAAACGGATGTGTCATTAATCGTTTCCAAAGCAGTGGCGATAATCAACGCTGCTGACCATAGCCATGGGTTTGATGAGCTGAACAAAAAACTGTACCAGGAGCTGGGCGCACGACTGGTCCCAAACATCAGCAAAGACAAAAGCGGCGAACGTAAGGTTAGCGGTTGGTCGATCTACCTGGACGAATTCGACTTCAAAATCTCTGCCAAAAAATCCGGCGTCATCATTGATAACAAGCTGAAAATCGACATGGATGAGGTCGAATCAATCAACAGCCTCTACCAGATGATCAAAAAGCAGAACATTCAAAAGCAGGTCACAGAAGCCACGGCCAACGGATCTATCACCATCGCAGAGGGAAGGAAGAAAAAAATAAAATTCAGGTTCATCGACAACGCTGAAACCCTCCAGGAATTCATCACTAGGTTCAACGAGAACAGTAGGTTTGGCCCATCGATCACTAAACAGATGATTGTGGGCAACACGGTCGTGTCGAAATTTAACCAGAGAGACGTATGCACAATCGTCGGGAATGCCGTCGAGACTTACCAGACTGACCTGAATTCAGCTCTCATCACTATGAGTATCCACGTTGCCAAAGGCCACACCAAGATCCGCTGCACAGGGGAGCCGAACCCGAGGACGCAAGCGAATCTCTACCTTGCATCACGTATCTGCGGGACAACGCTTCTGGACTACACGCCTTCTCCAGAGCTTGTCAGAGAAGCAGATGCAATGATGGACAAAGAGTACAAGAAGCTCGTGATAGCTAACCGTCAGAGAATCAAAGACGCGGTAGCCATGAGAACAACAAACCCAACCGGCAAGAAAGTCTTTGTGCAGACCAACAACAGAATGGATCGCGAGGTTGATGCAAGGCCCAAGCTCTATGGCTTCCTATACGGTATCCATAAGGGAATACCTGCCCATGACTTCACCTACGTCCAACATCTGAACGATCTGCCGAAGGCAGTGAAGAAGCGTGTCATTGACGATCTGCGCAAGGATGAGCAGCTTTCAGCCAACGAGCTGGACAGCATCCTTATACGAGCTGGGATAACACTAGAAGACGCCCTACCGGCAAAACCACCTGCGAAGGCGCCGGCACTTGCTGCGCAAGATCAGAAGCCAGGGATAGTCACGCCTCCAGCAGCATCAGAGCAGGACAAGCCAGTTCAGCCAGGATCTGCAGCCACGGGTAAGCCAACAGATCCTAGACGCCATCCGGTACAGCCCGGCAAGATGTAATCCCCACCACAATGACAATGGCCGTAAGGCCCAAGTCAGACAGCGATCATCCTGCGGTATCGCTGCTCTAGGGCTTGCTTACCGCCCTCCATGATCTCGCATACCTCACGCCTTACGTCTGGCTCTTGAAGGCCGCCGGATGCAGCCACCTCAATACTTCCTTTGTCTTGGAGAGCTACAACGAATTCAGAGTCACCGTTGACGACAATATTGGGATTATGAGTGACTACTATCACTTGCCTTCTCGACTTATTTTCCTGCAGCTTAGAGACAATCAACGAGGAAATTAAGCCGTTATCAAGGTCGTCTTCAGGTTGATCCAAAATCAGAGGCTCATTCCCATAGGACAATAGGAAGGAGAGTACCGTAGCCGCTTTCTGACCAGCAGATCCTTGAGAAATATCTTTCAGCCTTTTGCCATCGTTAAATTTAACAACGAGTCGATCATCTGGAAACCACAGATTTAGCCTGTCAAAATTTTGCGGTTGCAATTGGCTCATGAAATCAGAGAATCGTTTACCAATGGGTACGCCGTTGATTTGCCCCGTTGCGTACATAAATAATTGGCTTTTAAAATCATGTACACAGGTAAAATTCTGAGTAAGGTCGTGTGGCACTGCTGGGTTCTTTTTATGTTCGGCAATGAGTGCTGCCCACAGAGAATACAAGAAACCTATCTGTTTTTCCCTATCAAGTATGTCACTAGCAAATGCACCATCAGGCCGACCAATGACTGCCCGGAAAGATTCTTCCATATCATCAATATTACACAAAGGCTCTATAGACAAACTGATAGAGGAATTATTCGATAAATGCTGACGAACGAAATCTCTGCGCTTATTGGTAAGTGATTTTCTCAACTCAATCAGATCTGCGTAAATCAGATTGATTTCAATTGTTGTTTGGCGCTCTTGTGACTCAAAAGCTTCTATCTCCGCAAGCTTCTTTTCAATACCATTTTTGGTTTCAACGAGCTGTTGATACTGATCGGGATTATCCACCCCATTCTGAGTGAGGGTTGCGACAAGAGATGCATATTGGCTAAACGATGAATCTTGCTGCTTACCAAAAGCACTTGTAGCCTGCCATTGACTGAATTCATCAAGACTACTATTCAAGCCAGCAATAAGGGCATTGATCTGGCTTTTAATTTCCAAATAAGCCTGATTCATTGCACCAACACGTTGAAGCACCTCAACATCAATTTCGTTCGTAGCCGCAAAAACTGTACTATTGAATTTAAGCTGATCAGCAGTACGCATTTGCTCTGACAGCTTTTCTCCCAAATTTGAATATGACTCTTTGAAATCTACAATGGCTGTATGTTTTTTCATTGCATCATTAAAATCGGACAGTACCTGGGCATGTCCTGATGACTCGATAACATCAATCTTCTGAATTACATCTGATAGCTGACCTTCAAGAACATTCTTGTTAGCCATCTGACCTTGGAGAACCCTTCTCTGTCCGCAGAGAGATAAGAATTTATTTTCTTTCTCTGTCCAAGCCATTTTCCAACCGAACAAATCAACAACGTCAGTTTCGTCAATGATTCTTATCAAAGCACTCGGATTTCTTGCTATATCATATATTTGCTTTTGGCTAAATATTTTTACCGGAAACCTGCTTCGCGCATCACCATGTTCTGCTTTCCACTCCTGACCATCCCACTTGAATATAGCCACGTTAGGAACGTTGGAAACCCATTTCAGAAGGTAATAAGCACCCTCTTTCTGAATAACACAACTGATACAGGTTTCATCGAGCAGAACACCATCGGCATCACGATCTGCTGACTTTTGTGCAAAGCGTGTATAGGTTTCTTTAACCTCATTACGGCCAGGTATATCTAGTAAATCTTTATCCCGACCTAATGCAAGTCTGATGAATTCTAGGATAGATGACTTTCCGCTACCACGCCCGCCGATGATAGAATTGAGCCAAGGGTTAAAGACAATTTCTAATGGTTTACCTCTACCACAATATTTTGCTTTATCAATAGATATAGAATGAATCACATTACTTGAAACTGCATTTGGATTGCCTGTAACCGTGTTTGATCGTTTGATTGAGGAAGCACCATCAACCAACGCCAACCTTACACCATCAATAGTAGGGCTAGACATCTTGACCCAGGTATAGGCTCTACCCACCTCATCTGGACGGTGCGCGTCAGATCCTATGACCTCGGCCAAACCCAACTCCAGGGCTTTGTACCGCCTTAAACATTCATCATGTTCTGGACCACGCCCGCCTTCTGGAAAAATGACTTCTACAGCAGAAGACTTATGGCAGATCTGCTTGATGGTATGGCTTGACTGAATTTGACACATTCCAGCCTTCATATCGATATGAGCTGGAATTGCAATACCACCTAATTTGGTGATTTCATCGACTATATTTTCAGCGCTTTCACCAGCCACTGCATCACTATTGCCGTACTCGCCTCTGAATTTCGCAGCTCCAACAGCAGCCATCACAATTTCAGATGATTTTGAAGGGTCGAAAATAGCAAGAATGTGGATATTACCGTTGGCTGTAATTTCCACACCAGGAAAGACATGAATAATCTTTCCCTCTTCCCTCATTGCTGCGGCTTCTACTTGAAGACGGTCAACCCAAAAAGCCGTGTTGTGATCGGTAACCGCTACGCACTCAATGCCCTTTTCTACAAACGATGATAACCACTCCCTAGGCGTCACAGTGTCGCGAAGATGAGGCTCATGGCGCCCATAGTCCATCGAGGCAGGCGTATGCGTATGAAAGTCGAGTTTCCACCATCTTGCTCCTACCTGAACCATCAACCTTCATCCTTATGCGCGCCAACCGGGTACTGCCTCCTAGGTTCAGGTTGCAGCCATGATAGCTGTGAGCTTACCCGTAATGGCGAAAGCCTACTATCAGCCAAATGGATGCCCTTCAGGGACTGCTTGAGGTGAGGGCATAAAGGCAGAGGTAGATGGCTCGTGAGTGCCCGAGATTCTCCTAACGGACCATCCGTAAAGTACAACCACACCTATGGGCTGGCACTTGCTCCGCAAGGTTAGAACCATCCCTGGCTGTGCATTCAGCTCCAACGGTCACAAGGCAGGAAAAGCCGGATCAGCCAGATTCTTTAGTATCTGATAAGCCTAGAACCCCTATACAACCGTCTAGTAAACCGAGGAAGGCATGATGGACTCTTCACCCTTTCCAGCACTGCCAGGCTCTTTCGGTTTCTGTCATGATCATCGTCAATGGAGGCTCCCAAGGATCGAAGCAGTTGGGGAGCCTGACGTACCTAAAGGATTATCATGTTCCGAAAAGCTCACATCATTACCTTTCCAGCCCTAATCGCGACGGCGCTTTTACTGACCGGCTGCCCGCCATCACCTGAATTTACGCAGTGGAAACGCACTTCTACCTCTGTTGAGGGTGTCAAAGCCGCAATGACAGAATGTGGCGACCCGGTAGGCACTTCGATAACGGATTTGCCAATCAACGAACAGGTGCTGCAATTCCAATGTATGAAGCGTAATGGCTTCATTCGCAAAGACGGTTTTGAATACTGTGAAGTAATGAAAGACATGCCCGCCTGCGTCGAGGAAAGGCAGGGACATCCTCTAAGCCTGTCCCAGCTCGAGGCTTTGCCATTTGTGGAGGACGAAGCATTTCACCCTATCAAGCCGAATTCTGGCAGGGATGAACGCATGCAAGTCACCTGGCGTAAGGCGGGAGCATCACCGCATTTCTCAGTCCAGATAGCCAATGATAGTGAAGCCCTGCCAGTGATGTACGCATGCGGCTATGCCAAACCGCTAGGGTCAAATCTGGACGTTGCAAGTATCGGAGACACAGCCAAAGCGCAACGCTGCATGATTGATCAAGGCTTTGAGCCGAAGCATAAATCAACGCTGGTTTGCCTTATCTATCCTCAAGTGTCGGGCTGTCCGTCAACGGCATTGCCGCGTTGATACCGTGGAGCGACTTGACTGCAAAGCGCTCTGAATTAACCGTTAAAAGACTGCAACCATCGTTTCCTTTTTTTAATTGACTGTCTATCCGCTAAAAGAAAATAGAAAAAGTCCTCATAATGGGGAATTACCATCCCACCATGGTTAGTACGTTCCTCATAAGATCGAGCTTCATGCGCCATTGCTTCTAGCAAATAGTGAATAGGCCGAAGCAATTCAACGATTCGCCAGATCGCAATTGGTGCACTTTTGGTCACAACCATCTGGCGATACAAACAATCGAAGACAGTCATTGGATGACCTTCTTCATCAAGATTGTATGTATATCCATTGGATGGACCACTCTTGTCCATCTTATACATCAAATTACTCGCAGCTCTTTCTCTGACGTGCCAACTCGTATGATCCTCATATAAATCACGCGCTATATCTAGCCACTTCATCAGTGGGCTTCTATCCATTTTCATTTCGCAGACTTCATTTAAATTAAAGTAGCGGGAGCCGATACCATACTCGGCAAAAAAATCGAGAAGCTCGGCGTCTTGATCTAACAGGTTCGTATAGGACTCAAAAGAAGTTAGATAAATTGGAAAAAGCTTACTGCACTCTCGATAAAGCTCACTAACATTATGCCCAAACTGATTTTTTAGCTGTTTAATTGTTGGTGTCTTGTAATCATTTTCAAGCATATAATTTGTAACGACAGCAAGCTTCAAAAGCCTTTCCATACCTATGGATAGATGGAAGAATGCCGAATAAAAATAGCCCTCTGTATCTTTTAAAAAATTTGCCTTGAGCAACAAGTCAAAACCAGAAAGAAGAGTATTTTTGGCAAGATGAGCTTCCTGCGAAAGAAGGGTAAATTTTTTATCGAAACCAATATGATACATAGGTGCCTTCCATGAAATAGCTCTTTTCATTATCTTATGTATGAATAAACTTTAAAAATCAAGACATGTTAATCGGCATATCTGCTTTTGGGATTCGATAGAATGGGGTTGGCCGATTCTCTTGAGTAATCAATGGGCCTCTCCCCAAGCAGGGGATTGATGAAAAGCACATCTCTGCTTGCGGCAACGCTAAAACTTGTTCGCCATAGCTGACAGCATGGAAGCCACTGGAGATGAGCAAGCAGCAATCGATCTGCTGGAAAGCTCGCTCCTTCCAGGTGTTGAGGACGAGGTAGACGAAAGCCTCGCCGTACAAAAACCCGCCCAGGAACACTCTAGGGCTTCGGGGCTTTACGTGCCTTCCCTACCAGCTCAACAAGTCTTTTCAGCTCATCAGCATCAGCGTTGTGGATAACTTCAAAGAGAAACGCCCTCTGCTCAATCTCCCCATCCAGATCCGCAAAAAACTCTTTGACCGGCACGCCTAGAATTTCAGCAAATTTGTAGACAGCCTCGACCGTTGGGACGTACTCACCAGTCTCATAACGGCTGATGGTTTTAGGGTCAAAACCCGAGAGGTGCCCTAGTTCAGCTTGTGTGATTCCCTTCGCAACCCGAAATTTCTTTATCGCTTTAGCAAGGACCACAGTTCTTTCAGCCTGTTCGCATTTCAAACAAGCACTTCACAGTAAAAATCCCTATCTACAAACGCTCTGTGCCATCGGATTTTTTGCTAAGAATACGATGGCTGGCGTAGAATCCGCTTCAGGTATCAGACGGCCACCATGCCGTCTGTCAGGGGCTGACAGGTCGAGGGTTAGGGAAATGGCTGATAAGGATGATGATGGTTTTTACAGGTCGCACGATGGACAGAAGCACGAAACCCATTTTCAGGCCAACGAGAAGGACAAAGCCCATGGCCGAGAAATGCGTGAGACCTATCAAAAGGAAGTAAGCCTTAAAGGCAACCTTGTCCAAGTAATCTACCTTTTCGTCTGCGTCATTGTGTTTGCGGGTGCGCAGGGCTTTGAGCGTGGCTTGGGGTACGTCCTTCTTCTCCCCATGATTTGGGGTCTGTACGCTCTCACCAAATTCGTAAACAAATTTACGCAAGAACAAAGGGACAGAGTGTTCATGTGGACACTCATCATTATTGCAGTCGTTTCAATAACTATGATGATCAAAGGAATCGTAAAATGAAGTTCGCCACTCTGATTTCAGCTTTGGTTTTTTGTACAGCATCATTCGCACATGCTGAAACTGCTCCAAGCTTTTCTAAAAACGAAAACTACAATGAAAACCAAGTCAGCGCTGACATTCAGGGCTTTGGCAACCGAGTAATCGATCAAGTCGGCAAATCTAAATACATAAAGTTCGACCAACAAAAAACCGAATACGCATATACCATTACTCGTTATGCAGAAGGTGATATTCAGTACACTGGCAACCCTGCTGATATGAAGGGTGTGCGCTTTATCAAGGTGCAATTCTTTGTAGATGGTACACCGGGGCATACTCAAGTGAGTTCGTTTACACCAAGCAAATATAATAACGCTATCAAAATCGTAAAAATGGATCGTGACGATGATAGACCTTATGAATTTGACCTAGGAATGGATTCCGACAACAAGCTGTACTTGATAAACAGAAACGGAAGCACAACACCGCTCCAACAGGTCAATGAGATTAAACGCCATATTCCATTGACGGAAAAATACAAAGACATGATTTTCTAAGAACAAAAAAGGCAGTAGAACAAAGCTACTGCCTTCTAAAAAGCAACGAGATTAAGCCTTATCCACCGATGATTTTCAATCTGATGATTTTCTTTTCATCGGGGGTTAAATTCATTGTAGACAGTTTACCTACTGCAAAAAGGTAAGCGTCCTTGGTAGATGGAAGGCTTTGAGCAAATTCATCTTCAAAATTGTGGAAATATAGATTAGCTAATCTGTCAGCTTCAACAACCAAGTCATATCTAGCCAATTCCTCTGCTAATCGTCTTCTTTTGGCTTCTTGATTGTGAAGCCTCACAGCCTTAACGTAGTCATTATCTTTCTTATCTTCCAGCTCTAACGCAATCGTTTCATATGTATTCATTTTTAGTAAAGTTTGTTGTTAAGCGAATTATAGCATTTCACTTTAATCAAATTTACTATTAAGCAAAAATAAAAAAAACAGACTCAAAGGTCTGTATTTATTGGTTTCCAATTCTCTCTAAAATCTTTATGTTTTTTCCGCTCAAGATGGATGTTCATTTCTAGACTCAAACATTCGTCAATTTCGTCATCTGATTTTTTATGTTTAATTGGCTCCAAATCATCATCGTAATAGTTAAATGGCTTCTTTTCCCCTATTTTCATTTAACAGCCTCCTTACCGTTAAGCTCAAGACTTAAGTCATGGAGCGCAGAAACTGCTGACTCGCTGAACGTAATGACTATAGGCGCTTTGAAATTCATGACCTTTATTTTAGTGATTTTCTGCATCTTCTTGGTGAAGCGTAAAAACTTATCTCCCTTGATTCTGGCTTTTACCAGGATCGACAGTCTCTTTAGCTGATCACCTTCGACCTCAAGACTAAAAGCATTTAACTTATTCACATCCTCAATAGTTATTTCATTCATATATGGCTTGTTTGTTTGTATCCATTATAGCATTTTCAAAATGGTATAATTTGAGAAACAAAACTTCTAATACAATGAAAACAATAAAAAGATGGCTAATGATTCTTTTAGCAATCATCTGCATTTCAATTACAACAATCCAAATTAGCTATGCAGAGCCGATAACAGGCCAAACAGCATCAGATAGCACAAGCAGTTTTGTAGGAACAGATGACAACGACGATGCATATGACGCAGACGTAGATAATCCCAACGGGGACGAATATCAAAATTTAATTTCGATAATAATCTGGCTAACAAAGACCATCAGTGTATTCGGGGGTCTAATATTTATAGTCATAGCTTTTAAAAACATGGTTCTTTACACAGAAGTCGGCGCAGAGGGCAAACACGCAGTTAAGAACAAGATGATATTCGGTTTGATCATTGGTGTTTTAATGCTCAACATCACTTCTACCGTGGATTCGGTTGTTAAGACTTTCAATTCAGAATCCAAGGGGGCTTGCTATATAACAAATGAAGATGCACTTGAAGATTGGAAGATTGGTAAAAATAAAGACATGTGTTGGAGTGTTGCAAGCAGTCAAATATCTGGACCAACATTTGACAAAGTGAAATCAATGATTGACTCCCAAAATGCTGGTGGTTTAGAAGGAAATCTTAAAAACATAATATCTGGCCTACAGATGGTAGGCTTTCTGTTTTTTGTGAATGCTTTATTTGCCCTTCACAAAATCTCTACAGGTTCAGGACAACGCAGCTTTATAGGCGTTATAGGACAGCTCTGCGCGTCTACATTAATAGTCGATTTGGTTCATACAATTGCCACAGTACAAGCCACAATGAAAATACTCGGACTTGAAGTATAAAAAAGCCCCACATGGGGCTTTTATTAATTTATGGATTTCACTCGTGAATGAATTGGTCAAACAAACGCCTTGAGATTTCATGTCTACATTCGTTGTAGACTCCCCGCTTTATAAAAGCCATTTTCAGGACATTCTCAAGATAGTCGAATTCTGTTGCGGCTGGGTCAAAATCGTAACTGACTAAAATACGCGCTGTTTTAAAAGCATCACGCAAAAGCGCTTCTTCTTCTTTCTTGTATTCAAGAGCCCACCTCTTGTAATCAGCCAGGGAACCGCCCTTCTCTGCCGCTGGCGTAGCCTGTGGCATTGCTATAGCTACGTCTAAGCTTACTTCTTCCTCTACCTGGACGATGCCTAGAGGCTCATACGATTCGCTCACACCAAGGGGCACAATCACGTCAGGCTCACCGATAGGCCATTCATCATCCTCTACGCCTTGTGAAGCCTCAACAGAAGCTACTGAATGCGCAGCGGTGGATGCTGGTGCTGGTGCTGGTGCTGGTGCTGGTGCTGGTGCTGGTGCTGGTGCTGGTGCTGGGAGCTTGATCCCTGCGAGTGATGCATTCAAGCCACGACTCTCTGTTATTGAGCTTAAAGCTTGAATCAGTGAGTCAGTTCTTTCCGCGACGTTCTCTTTTGATTTTTCTGTACCGAATAGATCTGGTAAATCAATCTGCACAGCCGGTTCGTTAAAGTTTAATTCATTCATGTTTTACACAGTTGTTTTTGTCATTATAGCAAATGCGATTAGCTCAAATGGTATAATACATTAAATAAATAAATTCCTGCACATGCCGAATTCAAACCTTCACGTATTAAAGCCAGCCACGAGACTTACATTTCAAGACTTCACAGTAAACGGAAAGCCTTTAATCAGTCAGAATCTTATCCAGGCACTGGCGGATCTGCACAAAGCGAATACTAGTGAGCTGATGATTTACACGGCCCAAAGAAAACGCTTCTTTACAAAGATTCAGGTGCATTTCACAAGAGACTTGCTACTAGAACGACACATCAGTATTACAGCACCAGATGCTATACGCATCGAACACGAACACCACTTCTGCTTTGAATTCGACATTAGCAATAATGGTATATCCGAAACAGCTAATGAAGATTATTTTAAGCTACACCTTTGCCGCTTTTTCAAGGTTGTGGTGAATTACGACACTTGGGATTCTTTTACTAACGAAGACTACAGTAAAGCGTATAGGAAATTCATGCCGTACAGGAGCCCTTCAGAAACGGCCATCAAGATTAGCCAAACAGATCTTCTTCAAGGTTTACGCTCAATAACAAAAGACCTTGAAAACCCAGTAATCAAATACATCCCAAATGGAGAGGAAGCATTTGTAGAGTTAATGCAAGATATGGAAACAAGAACACATAAGCTATTCGTCGCAATTGAAAACCCATTAGGAGAATTGCATTGCATGGTCGCAGTGGATGCGATCACTTGCCAGGTGTTTGCACACTACCCCGAATCAAATCTCAAAGACCTCGCATATTTCAGTAACGTCTTCCTAAAAGAATCCTCCTAAAAAAATGGTATAATCTATAAAAACAAACTTAACAATTATGCAAAATTCAAAACCATCTACAATCCAAGCTTATGCCAAATACTATAAAATTGAACGCTTCATAAAATTTGCAATGCTTGCGCTTGCTATATTGATAGCTTGCTCAATTTTCATGAGCCATTCCATGGGCAATTTTAGTTTCATAAATTGGTTAGAGGTTGTTTCTCAAAAAACAAATTTAACTCAAATTATTTGCGGCTCAATTGCTTACATCGCAGTACCAATTACCCTCTCCTACCTAATCATTTACAGAAACAAAAAACATCAGGCTTAATGCCTGATTTTCTTTATCCCATATGTAAAGTTTCGGCGCGCTCAAATGGTATAATTAGAGAAGAAAAAACAAACAATGCCACTATGTTTAAAGCCAGCCTAACTAAAGGTCGAGAGATTCCGATCAATGATTTGAACGAATTGCTTTACAGCAAGACTTTCGACTTCGATCCAAAGCCTAATACACTTGACGAAATCAATAGTGCCAAAAATTACACAGAGCTGAGTAATCCTTTCATTCTCTACAAGTACAACAAAGAAATTGAATTTCTACTTTTCTTTTCGAATTGCCCGACCCGCAACGATTTAATCAACGCGCTTATCTTTGACGATTACTCACAACGATTGGCTAACAAACCTCTGCCTTTTCGGTTGAAGTGGTTCTATGAAAAAGACCTCAAAGGCTTTCTAAAGGTTCTATACGCTTTTCCTACTGACGCACTCAATGTCAGCGGCTATAGAGCTAACAGCCGTTGTACAGATCACCGTTTTAAAATCAGACATGACTGGGCACAGATTCCAAACGAAGAATCACTTAACAACTTCACTACGAATGAAGAAAACTGGCTGGCATTTGATGCTTTTCAATTATGCCAATTTGATGAGTGGGCCGAAAATGCTAGGCCAAATAGTATCAATGAATACATCGTTTTTTTGCTAAAGAAAAACTATGCAAGGTACTTTACACATTACGTGAACAAGCCAGAGTGGCTAAGATACCCATTAGATTACATGACAGAACACCCCTCACTTCATAAAGACATGCTAATCACTTATGAACCATTTCTGAAAAGGTATGGGCACCTTTTCGCTAGATACAATGAAACGTATCTGAATAAAAAAGCCAAGTCATACAGAGCCTTTCTAAAGGCTACCAAACCTCAACGAATACTTATGAAAATCCTTTCAATACCAACAAATATAGCGAGACTATTATGACAGACGAATATGATGAAGACGCAATACATCAAATGATGGCAAACCTAGATACGGGAATAAATGGTGATGATGAAAAAGACATTCCCAATCCGAACGTTGACATCCTAGATCAATTTTTTAACTCCGACCCTCCACCAGAAGATAAATCTTACTCCGGGATCAAGAAGAAAATAGGCGCGCCTCTTGATAAATACTGCACTGCATTTGATCAAATCATCACAAGCAATTTTCTAAAACAACCAATCGAAACATGTGCATCTCTAATGTTTGTCACGAGCATGATTAGAACTTACACAAAAATCAAACCCGGCTCCCCTGAATGGAAGACATGCTTTGAGGAAGTAAAGGCTTTTGTGAAACATATGGACGACCACTATAGTATTTTTAAGTACACCCATTTCGAAAACGACAAGATCAACACTCACTTTGTAGAAAATCTATTCGAGTTAGACAGGATTATTTTCAAGATGGGTTATTCAAAGGTCAAATGGGAATACAGACAGCCCATGGAAATCTTAACAATCTGCCTGAAATTTCCAACGAACAAATCAGTGCTAGCCGAGATATTTACAGATTTGCAGGGCGACCTTTAATCGCCTTTTATGTAGGTGCTTGTCGTATCAAATGTGTAAAGTTCATCGAATAGAACATCTGCATTCTTCTGTAGTTTCTTATCCAAAAAGCTTTTCAAGTCATCATCACCCAACATCAGGTGAGGTGCTTTCAAGGCTTCATGACGAGCTACAGCTAACGGTATGCGCTGATTGTCAGCGAAGTACTGCCCGAGGTTAGAAGCCAGCTTACGCGCAATCACAGCTTGAACTTGTCCCTCCACGGAATCACGCCCAGCTTCCAGGACCGAATCAGGCAGATCTAGGCACGCATTGTGGATTACGTCAGTGAAGAGCCTTACAAGACCCCCTTCTGGCGTTACAGCTTCATCAGCTACCAGGGAGAGAATGATCTGGCCTTCGTTCGATGCTCCCACCGAAAATTCATGATGCACATCACGTATGAGGGAAAGCGCTAGCTCTGCAGACTGGGTACGCACGTCAAGGACGCAGAAGCCCTTGCCCATCATAAGTACAGAAGACAAGCCATTGGCCGGGGCTACAATTTCTTCCCCTAAATGGGGCACCACAAGCGGCAAAGACCGGGCCGCACGAATCATGGTGCTGATCAATCGTTCTCGACATCTGTTGAGGAATTCAGGCTTCGCCACCAGCTCATCAGCAGCTTTGGAAGCCTCCTTGCTTCTTGGCTTTTGAGCTTGGTTAGCCACGAAGAAGGAGAACAGCCCCTTAACGGAAATCATGGCTTGTACCCCCTTTTGACTGCCTCACGCACTGTGTGGTCGTCTTGCTCATTCTTTTCAAGCTTGTGCATTTCAGAAAGGTTTTTACCTCCTACGATTTTACTCAAATCAAGTGAAACTTCGTGCATGTTTCCGTCTTTTACCTTTTTACCAACGACATTCTTTGAATCATCTGTAATCGACATATCTACACTTGCTTTCTTTGCTTGTTCTTCAAAAGTAGAGAGATTGCCATTGCTGGCTAACACTACATTTCTAATAGCCTTTTCAATTCTTTGCTCTTCAGTCATTTTCAGCTCTTCGATATACCTCTCCCCTTTTTCTACCGTAGCTGTAAGAAAGGTTGCAGAAAACTTTTTATCAACAGTCGAACCTGTGACATGCTGACCATCATTGCTGAACGTAATTTCTAAATTATGTTCACTTGCGAGGACTGGTCTTTTGCTATCCAAGAAATCCAAATCACCACCGAAAACCTTCAGCATTCTTAACGTGCGTTGTTCTAATGCTTCTTGTGCAGTTATAGTTTTAACACCGCCAGTCAGGGGCGGGGCTTGCGAATTCACTGGCTTTGCGTTGTTAGTTGATTCCGCACCAACCTTGACGGGCTCGATTTTAGGCTTTAACTCATCCATAAGGTATCTGAAATCTTTATCAAGAATGACAATTCTCTTATGATCAATACCCGCAGCATGAAGCGTTTTATAACATGACACGAAATATTTTTTACGTTCTTCATTGCTTACTAAATCTGGATCTGTTGAAAGCTCAATGCTTTTTTTACTTCCCGTATAATTATGTCTTGCTTCAAAGTCAACAACCTCTTGAACCCAGGGACCATTGATATTTACATAAAACCTAACCCCACCTGTTCTATTGAGGTCAAATTGAGTTCTATTTCTTTCATCCGCTATCTTAATCTTTGAGTTAGAAAACTCCATTATAGACATATTGTATTTTTCTAGAATTACCTTCAACTCAGCTAGATAATCTTTTGCCTCAACCATTGAATTTTCCGGGCATTTAGCCAGCTCAGACTCTGGTACTCGCTTAACATTTATACTAGCAATAACCTTGTCACGAAATGCCCCGTCTGTATCAGTCAAATAATCATATTTAGTTTGACTATTGCTTCCCATGCCAAAGGTTTTAGATTCTTCTGCGAAAGCCTTCAATATATCATCGCTATACTGCTCTTGATTCTCTGGCAAATCATTGATGACACTGGGCGTTGAATCTGAATCTTGAAATGACTGAATGACATCTACTGTATTTTCTGTAAATCCACTGTCTTTTTTTCCGCCAAAAACCTCTTTCAGGTTATCTTTAATTTTGTCTATAAACTTCATTTTAGATTTGTTTGTTAATGCTTTAATTATACCATTTCGCAATCAGTAAATTATCCGCAAAAAAAAGAACCCGAAGGTTCTCTTATTTCATTCACATCGAAGGTTTGTTTCTTCGACTTGTTTGCCTCTCTTCCACATCCACAGGTTTTGGCTCAAACAAAGCATCCGCGCTTGCTGCTTTGGCTGCATTGCTTGGCTTTATTTCTTTAAACTGATTATCTGCGCTTGAAATATTATTCAGTGCGTTGAACAACCCCGCCCCTAATTTTGAAGTCCCAACCACGATGCTACTTAGAGGAAATGTCTCCCTCTCTTTTGTATTACCATTTACTTTCGAAACAACCACGTCTTGGTAATCATCTGAAAATGACAAATCAATCCCATTTTTCTTTAGATAAGATTTTTGCTTAACAAAATTTTCGAGATTCATACCTGATCTTATGATCGCCAGTTGCCCTTGACCTTCAAGCGAATTGAAGACCCTTCTGTATTCTTCAGCATCAGGCATCTTCGAAGTATCAAATTGAAAATTTCGATCTGGAATGCTCGCATCACCCCCAATCTTTGTGACATTAAAGGTACTGCCATCATGTGATATTTTAATCTTTAGCCCTTCTGTTTTATCTAATTCTACCCCTCTATTTATCATATCCAATATAGAATCTCCCCTCCTGAACAACCCTTCGCCCAAAAAGATCTCTTCAATTCTATCTTTCACTACATCGGCGCTCTGCTCCGCAGGAATTTCTTCTTTTGGTTGAGAGACCTTTTGAGAGGATTCAGCCATTGGTGCAGCAGGTTCAACTGGCTTTTCAACAGGCTTGTTTTGACTCACGACATTAACACCAGCTACAGCGGGCTCTTCTGGATTAGCTGCCTGTGCGTCTGTTTTGTACTTATCAAGAATAGAGTTGAATTGCTCGTTTTTTAAAATAATACGGTCGAGGCTAACGCCAGACTCTATCAACGTGCCAATAGTGTTCTTAATGAATTCCTCTTGCGCAGCAATTGCTTCTGGAGTTTTTTTGGAATCATCTACCCACACCTCAAGCACCGTGTCTGGCTGATGAAACTTAAATGGGGCTACTGCTCTCACTATGTCTTGGTTCATTTGGCAATTCAAATCGCCCTCATTGAATCGTATATCACCACTATGCTTTACACTCACATCAATAGCGCGTTCTTGCCCTACTTTTATGAAGTAAAGGTCTACGCCGTCATGAATGTCGTCTTTCTTCTGCATTACTTTTCTATCGTAATTTTTACCTATTTTCAGTAGAGCCGAAATAAATTCATCCACTGGAAGCTGCTCTTCTTCCTCTTCATTGGAAAGCTTAGTCAAAGGCAGGGTACGTTTAACATTTACACCACCACTCATAACCTCTTGTTGTTCTGGTTGAGGCACTGGATCTGGTTCAGGTAGTTTCTTAGCGATACCTTTCTTGGCAAGCATTGCATCAATATCTTTGACTTGCTGTGCATCATCTATTTCAGAGGATTGATTTCTTTTTGCCAGCGCTTGCTTTTCTTCTTCTTTTGTATACTTCATATTAGACTTGTTAGTTATATGAACAATTATATCATTTTCTTTTGTAAATCCACGTCAAACAAATTGACAATAGGTTTTCCATCAATTATCTTCAGGCAATTCTTATTAAAAACACCAACACGCACGCAAGGAACGAGTGAATGACTGACAAAGCATCTCAAACTGAATATGAAACCGCCATTGCTGCTGATCTTCACGCAGCTCCTGCGAAAGAGCTGGGCGCAAAGGTTTTGAAGCACCTGCTGTCTGTCACGACTTCATCAGCCTTGACTGACATCCACGCTCAAATTGCCACAGCAGCATCATCGGGCGATGACGAAAAGCTGGTTAAGCTTTTTGAAGAATTGAAAAAGCTGAAAGATGCAGAAAAAGCTAACCTCAAGTCCTTGGCAGAATTGAAGAAAAGTACTTCTTTTGAACGCGTTCTGTTGGCTTTCCAAGACGAATTCAAAGCCTTGGCCTATCAGATTTCCCTCGAGGTCATCAAAGGCACACACGTAGCGTTGAAGAATGCCGGTAGCAAAACAAAGGGCACTCGCAAAACCAGCGAGAAAGACCCATCCGGCGAGCCGACATTCCACACCGTGACGCACAATGGTAAGTCTGAAAAGCTGTTCTCTCGCCGTGGCCGTGCTGCTGCTAACCTAACTCAAGACGAACCAGCATTCACCTTCTTGGGCTTTAAGATCGTCAAGGATGAAGACGGAAAGGAAACGCTCAACCCGGCCACTATCAAGCTTACAGACGGCTCCGAGGTTCCAGCTACCCGACCAAACATCATCAGGGCTATCACTGAGAAAACCGCTTTCGATGGTTACACCATCGCTTGATGGTTCCAAACTGCTAGCATGAAGCCCCGGCCTATCGGGGCTTTTTTTCGTCTGTCATTAGGGACTCACATGGAAGAAGTGTTCAGAAGCAATGGTGATGATTCCTTCCGGGCTTACCTCACGGCAGGGACAGAAAACCTAGAAGAGATCCTTGAAGCAGGTTCCCCGTTCCTGACCATGATGGACGACCTCGATTCGTTCCTGAATCAGCATGTGAGCGGCCCGAACGTCGAGATCGATAATCAGATAATCCACCTATTGCGCATCAACGCCCGTTTTCTTTTGATGACCGGGTTTCGCATTGGCCTGACAGGCCACGTTTCAGGGATTTTCCCCATTCTACGCACGGCACTGGAAACCGCTTGTTACGCACTGCTGATGTCGAAGAACGATTCCCTGTGTGACATATGGTTAGGTCGTAACAGCTCACCAGAGGGCTTCAAAGCCTGCAAAAACGCTTTCAATAAACCTATGAAAGACGCTCAAAAACTCGTGGATGAGCATGACCCTGTACTGGGTGCCTGGATGTATGCGCTATACGAAAGCACCATCGACTTTGGCGCACACCCCAATCCGAAGACGGTGACTCTTCATACTAGATTCACTGACGATGACCAGGGCATGACTTTGATTGAAAATATTGGTCTCTATGGTGTCAGCAATTATGGATATGAAGGCGGGCTACTCGCCTGCGTCGAAATGGGTTTAGCAACTGCATTGGTTTTGTCCATGACACACGACAAGGTGACTCGTGATGCTGTACAGGCTCTCCAGGCACTCAATGACAGGAAGAACGAGCTGGAAGATATGATCAGAGAGAAGCACCACCAGAACTGATCAAAAGTGATCATCCTTTCGTTGCTGGAGTGTCGCCGTTCGGCTACACTTGCCTCATGAACACAATCATCACTACCCATGAATTTGATAACTGGCTGAAAGGTCTGAAAGACGTACAGGCACGTCTACGGATCGTTTCTCGGATCTTGAGTGCAGAGGCGGGTAATTTTGGTGACTGTGAGCCGGTGGGCGAAGGCATCAGCGAAATGCGGATCTTCGTCGGGCCGGGATACCGTGTGTACTACACGCGCCGTGGCGAGGTCGTTTACCTGCTACTGTGTGGCGGCAATAAGTCATCACAGAAACGAGACATCAAGCTTGCCAAATCCATCCTCGATGAGATCGAGCAAGGAGACGTAAAATGAGAGAACTCAAAGCATTTGATGCATCCCAGTACCTCACCAACGAGGACGAGATTGCTCAATTCCTGACCATTTCTTTGGAAGACCCAAACCCTGACGTGTTCCTTCGCGCTCTGCAGGAAGTCGCCAAGGCTCGTGGCATGAGCCAGCTTGCCAAGGATGCTGGTATCAATCGTGAGAGCCTGTACAAAGCATTGGCACCGGGCGCAAAGCCCCGTTATGACACAGTGTTGAAGCTTGTGAATGCGCTAGGTGTGAAGCTGACAGCCCAGCACGTTTAGGCCCGATCCCTCCCGGACTGACCGGGAGCATGAGTAAATATAAAACCTCCTAAAAGGAGGCTTATTTTTTAATATAAGATTGTTATTTATACCTAATTTTACAATCCTCGTATATTTTATTATTTAGCCTCTCATAACTTAAAAGAGAAACTTCAGCTACATCTAGAGTACGAATGGATTCCTCATCGCACTTTATCAAATTATTGTTACACGAATTATCATTATACAGACCCTCTATGAATGCCGGAAACCTCCATGCGAGGTGCCCATAGCTTATAGAAATATCTAAAAAGTTTTTCAGCGACCTTCTAAAGCAGCAAGAAAAAACAAACGAACCATCCTTTCTTGATAAAATCAGATCTTTACGAAACCTAATAACATCCGAAGTGACATTTTTATCAGGCTCTTTGATTTCCAGCTCTGAAACTTCTGCTTCAAATCCATATTCTTCAAGCAGCCTCAAAAGAAAACAAGGAACATAAAAGGACTTAGCATATATATATTCAGAGTACCCTAAAACCCGATCCTTCTTAACCTCAAATTGATAACCATAATTTTCAGCTTTGATCCTTCGGATACTAGCAATTACCTCTACCAATTCTTCTCTTACTGATTCAGAATATGAGCTAAAAAATTCTGTTTTCAATTTAGTATATTCTTTAACTGAATTTTCTAACCAGTCATATTCAAGACCGTTTATAGCAAAATCATCATTTGAATCAATGCAGTCATCCTTATTATTCTTTGCGCCTATTGGATCTTCTTCAATAAGGAATGAAAAATCTAGATCGTCATTTTGCATTTCAGCAACTGGCTGAGAACTTTCAGGTAACGCACCTTTATTTTTTGTAGCTTTTCTTTTAGTCATAAATGGATAAATTGTTATACAAACAATTATACCATTTGATAAAACCAAACCACCATTTAGGAGGCTGGCAATTCAATTTCTTTTAAATGTTTTATTTGTTTATGAGTTATTACCGTTTCTCCGCGAAACATCTGCACCTCTTTGTCCTTGAACCTTCTCACAGCGATTCCTACGTCTTTGACCAAATCCCAGCCAACCACCGAATCTAGCTTTACATCATAGTAGTCCAAAGAAATTACAGTTCTTCCTGAATAATCTTTGTAAGATAATCCATATGCGCAATAACCGTAATCACGGGCTATATGCCTTAAAGAATCAATCAACCCTTCAAAATGCGTTAGATATTCGTCATCAGACTTGAATTTAATTTTACTCATAGTAAATGTAGGTTTGTTTATGAGTCAAATTATACCAAACCGAATTAGCAAAATTTACCCGTAAGGCAAATTAATTTCATAACTTAAATCTTGGCCTATCAGGCTTATTTTGCTCAACCGGGGCTGGCGCAGAAAAAACGTCCATCACACGTTTAGCAAAAGAGTTTTCAAAATCAGCAAACCTGTTGGGAACAATGAATTCGTTTTTAAAGCCTTTGACGTATGGATTGAGGGCTATCCAGGTATTGGGCATGTCTAGCTCACGCGATTTAGTGAAATCATCGCCAGAAAGCTTCTGGAGGTCATCCAGCTTCTTGATAGGAATCCCCTTCTCAGTGATGTTCCTCACCAACTGCGCTTCAGGGTCTTTGAACGTCATACCCTTCACCTTCTCGTACCACTGCTTGAAGGTGTTATCGAGATCTAGCATAGGCTCACCTTGGCTTACACTGTGATTCCTCAAGTTGACGTAGTTATCGACAGTCTTGGTTAAGGCATTGATGGTCATTGGAGCATGGTCTTTCTGTGTATAGACATTGCACATGTCAAAGCCATAGTAGTCTTCTCCATCCTTCTGAATCACCGTGTTGGTGAAAACAGGGCTACCAAAATTAAGAACGTTCGGGGCTTTCTCACCTTGCGCACGAACCTCTTCTGCAACCAAAGCTGTTAACCAGCGCGGTAGAAACGCTTCTTCTTTGATTTTCGACATTTTGTAATCAACGTCAGGACTGACGTTGTTGGCGTAATCCAAAGCTTTGATGAAGCTTTGAACCTGTGCGCGGTATTCTGATTTTAGGTTTTGCATACATATTTTTATTTGTTATGTGCTGATTCTAGCATTTAGGTTATCGATTTTATGAGATAAGCCCCTTTGTTCTTCACGTTTCCCACGTCCTTGCTGACCGGATACCACTCAAAATCTTCTGCAGGTTGCCCAAGATCGCGGGCAATTTCCTTGGCCCGATCCTTCGTCAGTTCAGGGGAAAGCCATTCCCGCGCAAGCTCGGGAGAAAGAACCACTGGCCTACGGTCATGTACGTCTACCATGCCCCCATCAGCATCGGCAGTGATAATTAAAAAACCCGGTGGCTCATCAGGTGACTTACCTGGCTCTACCTGGGCAAGTCCAGCGAAGAACATAGGCTTGTGGCTCTTTAACCTGATGAAGAACGGCTGCTTCTTCTCATCACCCGGTTCTTTGACCCATTCGTACCAGCCGTCAGCCATTACCAAGGCCCGGTGGTCAGGGAACAGATCCTTGTAGAACACACCCTTCGCAATGGTCTCTATGCGTGCGTTTATCGGCTGCACAACCTTCGGCTTCGGCCAAGACACCTCCCTCTTCCAACCCCAATGCACTGGCGAGATCTGCGGGCCGTCAGGCTCGGCATGGATGATTGGCACATCAGTTGAAGGGGCGATGTTGTATCGCTCAACAGGCGTGGTGTCAGCGCTTGTGAAGAGGTCGCGTTGTGGATCAAGCTCCTGCACATACTCATCAAGGCTTCTAAACATCACGAATCGACCACACATAAACCTTCTCCTTCAAATCACAGCTTGGGAATCTCACCCGTGGCTTCAGAAATCGTTGCTAGGATTTCTTCCATCTCCCCTAACTATCACATCACAAAGTCGGCTGACCATTGGATTCTCAAGAAGCAAGGTGCTGAACGGGCGTCGAAGACTGCTGATACCAAGGCAGAAATCATCAAGCTCGCGGTCGAGTTTTTAGAAGGCAAAACCGCATCCCTGAAAATCCATAAAGAAGATGGGACCATTCAGGAAGAACGCACGTACCCTCCCAGCACTGATCCTACGAAATCAAAGGGTTGATTTATCACTGTAAAGCCCTTGATAGGGTTTTATTTTTGACCGAAAAAAAACCGCCTATGCGGGCGGTCGTTTCCTTGTACAGCATGGTTCATCACATTTTGAGCCTAGACTTTTTGGTTGGCTTTGCATCTACACCAAAATTCTTTTCGACGGATTCAACGATTCCTTGAGCCTCTATAAGGCCGCTCATCAAATCTGGAACAAATACATCTTGTCTTCCAAAATTGTGCTTAACAAAAACATTTGCACCTTTTCCTAATAATCCTTTTGGACCATCACTTGGAATCAACTCCAAAATAGAGTCTCCCAAAGATTTTGAGAAATATATATTGCTTTCGAATTTTACAGTTGGATAATACTCCGTAGTCCTGTCAACTACAATAACACCTGATGCAACTCGATCCTTTAAAACCTTTAGCGCGGGTTTATTTATAATCAAGTCAAGAATTTGAGCCTGACCCAAGGCACGATCAACCGCCCAATCAGTCGCGCGAAAATTACCCATCAAACTAGCATTCAACCCTAACCCTTTTAATATTTCTCCCTTTTCTTGAACATACGTCTCTGAAAATGTTCTCTTGAAACAATCATCATTCTCGGCCGCATTTAATTCCTTTGTTCTTCTCATTACCTCCACCAAAACAGCCGTAAATTTATCAGCTTCATTTTTAAATTTCATTATTCTTCACCATTTGATACGAAAGCGTAATTGCCTTCATAGAGTTAATTATAACATTTTGAAATAACAAAATAACGATGTGCACCATTCACAGGTCAATCAAAATAAAAAGATAGAGTCTTGAATTCATCCTCATACTCCAGCTCATATCTTTTACTAGCCACATTCCACTGCTTTATCCCATCCGATCTCAAATTAGAAACCTGTCCAAAAACCCAATCAATATAAACATATTCAATAGTATCTACATAAATGAAGACACAGGTTTCATCTGTTAAATAGATTTGAACACATTCACTATCGATCACATCAACCCGCGTAACCTTTCTCTCAAATCTCCCATTATCAACCATTAATCGAAATTTGTTTTCTTCAACAAACATGCAAAATCCTTGAAAAACCTTGCTTTTGCTTTCGCTTACCTCAAGAGAAATTGTTTCTATTAGCATCATAAAACCACCATTTTTATCATCCAATCAGCGGAATTTCTGAATGGCATTATTCAATCATCATCATTAAATAAATGATTCATTGTGTCCCACGACTCAAGAACAGCACGCAGTTGCTCGCTAACATCAGCTATGTCGCCCCCGTTGAATTCCTCTCCTACCATTACTCCAGAACTGAAATCCACGTAACCCGCAAATTCACCGTCATTGTCTGCATAATTTAAGTAAACTTCGGTCATACCTGATGCAATAAGCTTTTCAAATGTTTCTTGAAGAAAATCGTCATCAAAGCCATAACACTCATAACAAAAAATCAATGTCTCCGGGTTTGAAAGATTCATATGATAAACAGAACCCATTTGATCGATTAATTCAGAAACTTCACCTCTATACTGACTGATATCCGAAACCTTGTCCCATTGAGGAAAATTATCAAAAACGAATTCATCGATTTTTACTTGCTCGCCATTAAAGCTAAACTCCACTTGCAACATATATTCACCTTATCTTAAACCAACCAGCAGAATTGCTGATAGGTAGTTCATTCATTCTTAAAAAGGGTCTTCGTCAACTTCAAAGCCTAGTGTTGTACCATGTAAATCTTCTTATTTATAAGCTCCCAAAAGCTGTCTATCTCTAATTCATCGACACTCATAAATCACCTTTACAAATTACTGCCAGCGGGATTGCGGACATAAATTTTCCGTCTAAAACTCGTTATGATTTTGCAGTTTTTTAGTGCATCCTCTTAATTAATTGGCCTTGTGCAACAGATGTAGGTATTCAGTCACGTAAACTTCATTCGAAGCTTCAGTACGAGACTTGAATTTCTTATACTGCATTTCCTTTCTTTCGTAATTGCCATACGAACTCATCACATCGACAATCAGATCCATAGGCATGATGCTTTCGTTTGAATAGCTCATGACCAGGTATTCAAAATTGGCAGAATCCACCAGCCGCCTAAACTCACCTTCCACCTTCGGCCTGCTAGCCCAGGCAGAGACGTTCCGGCCTTCGGGCCGACCGCTGATCCCGTGGATCGTTGGGCGCTCGTTCTGCGCAATAGTGTTGAGGACGTGATAAGCATTGCTGTACTGCATTGAGGTGTAAGGTGGATCGAGGTACAGAACGTCACCACTAACGCGCTGCAACAGCTCGTTAGCGTCTCCCAGGTACACCTCATTGCTTGCCACGGGCTCCTTCAGGTCAAACCCTCTGAACTCAACGGGTTTGAGCGAAGCAGCAGTGAATTTCTTGAGGAACGATGAGTACAGCCCAGTGGTGTTGCTCACCCTGTCAGCAGCCTCTAAGACAGAACAAAGACAGTAGTAGAACTGGCCGTCAGTCAGCTCTCCCCGTCCGTACATCCCATACACAAGCGCAACCCCAGCATCGATCTTCATGGCGTTGCCATTAGTGAAGAAGGTACGGCCACCAGACTCGCTGTAATTCTGAAAAATGAAGCCTTCCACACCATCCATACAGTGATTCATGTAGACGATGATCGGCTGACATTCGTAGACGGTCGAAGGATCATTGTTCAGCAGGTTTTCCAAGGTCGCATATGAGTAGTACTCCAAGTCATTAGCTACGACCTTGAAACGATTTTTGAAGTGATTCGCTACCCGTCCTGACCCGCTGAATAGGTCACACAGAACAATCTCATTTGATGGCTTTGAGATTGTAGAAACGCATTCATTAACAACAGAATCAATAAAGCCCAATAGCTTCGTTTTAGACCCAAGGTATTTCACAAGCGCACAGAGCGGCGCACTGTTTCAAAATGAAAGCAGTGGAAAAGACTTTAACTTTTCGGGTTCGCACTGCTGAAATCAATCAGCGTTTAGAAATTGTCTATTTCAGATAGTGCGATTGGTACAATTAACTTACTAGAAGATTCGATGAAGCAAACTTTAATGATTTTAAAAATATTGTCAAACAGCCAGAATCTAGAAAAAACAGATTTTTATTTAGCCAAAAAATATTAAATCCAAAATGATTATTTTGATAAATAACACATAGAGGCTCACACATCGCTGCAGCTCTTAGTTTCTCGGGGCTAGAGGTCATTTAAGAAAATGAAATGACTTTTTTGGAAAAAAATAAAAATCGGATTTCTTGGGAAATGCTGTTCACCCCTTCCAATTCTGATAGTCAAACTCGATCAGGTACAAGGAAGTCGATTAAAACGAATTTAAAAAAATATGTGGATCACAGCTTGAGAACAGAGAACAAAGCAACCTAACAACGTCTGATTTTTCGCACAGCTCACCAGAAGCTTGCTTGTCTCCCCGGCACAGTAGGCCACAAGCTATTCAATGTGATGGGGTAGGAAGCAGAGCCAGAGCTACACACTGCCTATCCAAGGACGGTGGAAGATCCACCAGGAGAATGGTAAATGGGTAAAAAGGCAATCGGCTTATCAGCCGAAATTACGAAGCCAAATGGTATAATTTAGAAAACCAAACCTATTACTAATGCGTCAATTAGCTCTCGCCATTCTTCTATTGCCATTTCTGTATATGTCACAAGCATCTGCAGCAGAATGTGGATTCAAATCAGATAACAAAACAGTAGATCCTAATTCATCAACGCTTTGCCCTGAAAACATCGCCATGAAACTAATGAGCAGTTCCGTTGGCGAAGGGGTTCTTCTTCTAAGCAATGATCAAGATACACAATACGCAAAGATTCAAGAAACTAAAACGGATTCACAGTTACGCTTTGATGAAGCGAATCAAGATCATTTTATAAGAGACAAGCAATACACAAGGGATTTAGCTTCCTACCTAATAATTGCCATATTTATTATAATATGGTTAATCATGGCGCTCAAAGCTTGGAAAACGGGTGAATTTCATGACTCAAAAAATGATCATGGAGAACAGGTAAAAGCCAGATATAACTTCTTGAATAACCTATTCATAGCAATTGCGGCGGTAGGGATATTTGGGCTAGGGATGGTTGGACAGAAAAACTCTTTATCCATAGCAGACGCAGTAATTATAAGGCTTGACGTAACATCTGAAATCGCAAAGCAGAAATTCATACAAATGGTAAGTTGGGTTAGACAGAAAGGATATTTGGAAACAACCGTTAAAGACTCTGAAACAGGCGTTGTAGATGATGTGACAAAGGGACAAGCCGCCTTTACGGCTTCAGCATTGTCAAACCAATTAATTTCAAAAGCCATTGTCGCGAGGCTTACAAGTCAACTCTACAACGACATTTTCAACAAGAGTGACTCATCGAATTGGGTTGTATCGAATTCGCTATCTGACATCTCAAAACAGGAAAACAATACCTTCACATTTAAGAAATTTAGTGATAACGGAGAGCTATTGTTTAAGCTTGACCCTGTGACGGTATTCAAATCAGAGCTTGATGCAGGTGCAGCAACACCTTATTTGAAGGAAATCAGATACAACGAAAGGTTTAGGGACGAAGCTGACATTCGCACAGTAGAAGCAACTGCAAACCAGTTAAGAAATGAACTGCGTAACGGCCCGTTTGAAAACAAGAAAGCCGAATACGAAGACATAAAAAACAACGTAATGGTGATGTTCTATAAGGATACGAGAGCGAACACTTATCTCAAAGAATTACCAAACGATTTTAAGCTAGCAGACGATGTGGCTGTAACAGTTTTGAATCTGGTATGTGCCGAAAATAAACAACTGCGCCTTTCCGCAAAGACCTACATTGATGCACATAAAGGTATTGGGACAAGAGGCACAGGTTCAATTGAATGCGTTGGAAACGACTGGCAGGTAATGGGTGAAGACCCAATAGCGACATACAAAACAAAGCTCTACGAAACAAGAAAGAAACTAGAAGACACTTATCGAGACAGAATTTTAGCCTTCAACGATGCGTTCAGCACGGCTTTGGAAAGCCCTTCGATCCTGGATCAGTTGAAAAAAATGATTAAAGAGGGGTAGCTAAATTTCTATTTCAATTACCAGAATCTTGTTGAAGAGACTACTTTCACGAGCATCAATCAAAACCTTTTCAACACTAAAGTCTTGCAAATCTCAGAAAGAAAGGCAGTGGATTTCTTCATAGATGATGAATGGGCACGAGCGCACGGATATGAAGCTGACTACAATAACCGAGTCAACATTAGCCAATACGTCAGAAATTACTTTTTAAAGACTGACCGTGCAACATTGCCAACTATCACTGATGCAGAAGCAATTACTCAGAAGCTGATCTTCGATAATGGTACGTCTGCTGGAATGCACAATGACTTTGAGCAGGGCGCAGGAATAGGCTTTGAATTGCCTTCTACTGCCTTAAAACGCTGCAAGCTTTCCGTTACTCACCCAATCAAATGTTATCAATTGTACGCAACAAGCCTAAGCAATACGGCTAGCGATTTGAGAGCGTTCGGATTGACCCTAGCTATTACAGGGCAAATTGCTAACGATTATGCCAAGTCAAAAATTGAAATGCCTAAAACTGATAGCGCAGCTAACATTGGTAAACAGAATAAAATCCAAGCTGGAAGCTCATTAGCACAGACCGTAACTTTCATAGCAGCAGGTATTGGTTCAAGCATTGTGTCTTTGAGCCTGACACTTGACATGATTAGTAATGGTTACAGATTTTTGCTTATCTCAGTAACTATATTGCCGTTCTACACAATGGCGGTCACACAAAAATACTTTGTTATTGCGCTCATCAAATTCTCACCATTTTTCCTTTTCGCTTTCATGAGGCTGAATGACGCTGACAATTTCGCCGCAATGCGCAAGAATATTTTTGCGTTTGCAGTGAGCATTGCAGTTTTCCCTATACTGCCTCTTATTGCATATACAATAAATTGGGAGGTAATCAGGGTCGTTTTAGTATTCACAGATGCATCGTTCTATTATGAAAGAGGCGGTATCTTTGACAACATTGTTGGATTCTTTATTGAGTGTATAAGAACGTTCATAGTGACATTGGTTTCGACAAGCATTTGTCTGCACTTTATGCAAAACACCCTTAAATTACTCGGAGGACACATGATGTTTGCAGAAGCGGTAATCAAGGTTATAGGTTGGATGATGACAATCGTAAACGTTTTATCAATCGGCTCAATAGGTATGATTAACAAGTTAAGCACAGGCTTTATTTCTTCTTTAACATCTTACAAACGAAGCTGATTACGCGTCATTAGGAAGGGCTTGAAATGGTATAATACTTTAAAACAAGCCCACCTTTAATGAAATTCTCAACTTATGCATTTCTGCTTCTATTAACCCTATTCCCTCAATTTGCTAATGCAGAGTCTATTGGCTCTAAAGCAACTGCATACATCCAATCTCAAACAGATGAAGAAAGAAGGTCTGGATTCACAGAGCCAGTATTAGACTCATTGTATGGCTGTGAAATGACACAGAGCATTGCTCAAGGGACAGAGACTGGCAAATATAACTGCATAGGAAAGAGCAACAAATTTAATAGCGGCGTATCCAAGATAGTAAATCTGTCTATCTGGAAAATGCTCACAGTGATTACCACTCTTGCGTTTTTAATTCTTAGCAGGTGGTTTTATATTAAAGTATTTGCCGCAGCCTCTCAAAAAATGAACGAGAAAAACTCTGCATTAACGGCCACATTAATCACCTTACTGTTTTATGCTTTTGCTTTTCCCGTTTTCGTGAATGAACAGGGTATTAGATACAACCTATTTACAAAGTTAGCGATAGGGACGTTTTACAAAGCTCACTCCATAGCGGAATATTATTTATTCAACGATGCTCAACAAACCAAAATTGAATACCCAAAGCGCTTTATCCCCGCTGTGAATTCAGGTGGACCAGCTAACGAGTACAACGCGATTAGCTTTCAATTGTGTACGTCGAGTATGTCAGAGCAAGAAGCCTCAAAAAAACAAAAAATCATCTTCAACTTTAACGAGTCTACAGGTGAATTCTCAGCATTTCACCAAGTGGGGAGCTGCATACTTGATGTCAGCTTCACTATCGACATGAATACCGAAAGCATTGCAAAACGGTATGGCTTACCCAGCTATGTGAGTAATTCGATTGAGACAATGAAACGAATCATTGAGGAAGAATATATTCAGAAGGCACAAGGAATCGCTGAGAACGTAATCAAGGCAGGTAAACCTAGATTGGGAGTACCTGACACATACACATCAGGTCAGCTCGTTTGCAGTGACGAAGAGAATTTCAATCTTAGCGGTATGAGCCCTAATAGCATCAAAGACTACGCCTACGATGCCGCAAAATGCATGCACGGGCGCGTGATTGACGACCTTAATAGGGTTCCAGGATACACAGAAGCGTTGATGCCCAAAGACCGAATGGTAAGAGTTTGCTCAACTGTTGACCACAGCGCCGGGTCAGAAACCAGTTTAGATCGTGATGCCAACTCAACAACCTTTACCAGCAATGCGACTCTTGAATCTACGTTGAGAGCTTGTGCAGAAAGGGCTTGCGCAAATGACTCAAGCCCAAAGAACTGTGCTGACTCACTGAATTTTTACAACCTGTATTTCAAAAACAGATACATGACCAATCCCAACATGGTTACTTTTTTTGCAAAGATATTGAATACCGATTTCAAAAACACCCTATTCTCTGGCCCAGGTGAGCAATTAGCTTCAACGATAAAATTAGACATGTATCAATCATCAAGCATACTTACATCTGAAATTAAGGACAAAGAAGCCTTTACTGTTGAATACGAAAGGATTCAGTCGAATATTAATTTACAGTACTTCATAAACAATAGTCTTGATGCAAGCCAGTTATCACCAGTTGCAAAGGATTGGGACACAGCATTTTTGAAATCCATTACAATCGGAAATGACGGTCCTTTAAGTATAGATAGAGTTGTTGACTGCTTGCAGTACTCTAGCTCAACGTCGCCTAGCGGCAGAGAATATGGTTCTGTGTTTTTAGAAATTGAAGGCTTTGGGCAAAATCTTCTTGCAGTAGGTATGATTATAAAAGCAGAACTCAGAGTAAATGATGCGATCAGAAAGAACACGTTTAGCAGAACCAAAGAGGCAGCAGGATTAAACGCTAGCAAGAATGTAATAGAGCTTGCATCAAGCTTCTTCGGATCATTCACAGGTAAGATTGCAATCCTTGCAACAGGTATAACAGCCACAACAGGCTTCAATGAGATCTACAACCCCGTAGGATTAAGCGTTGGCCCTGAAGCTCTCATAGCCTTGGCAATAATCGTCAAGGTTCCTCAAATGGCTGACTTCCTGGACACTTTTGCAAACTCCCTGATTTTGGGTGGAAACGCATTGATTTGGGCAATTCCTATTGCAATTGCATTGAGTTTTATGAGCGTAATATATACATCTATCAAATCCATGATTGGTTTTTCTATCACGGCACCGACTACAATTCTTCAAAACATCAATGGAACAACAGTTGACAAGCATACGGATATGTTTAAATTCATCCAAGAATTGGTTTTACTTTTTCTCTCAATAACCTGTTATGCCGTGATGCTGTACCACTCCTTATGGTACATAAAAGCGCTATTTATCTATAAGGTTATCGACATAGAAAAGATAACCGGCAGTTTAAATATCGGATACAGAATCACCGGAATTGGTGACATTTATTCAACCTTGATGGGAATCAGTATCTACCTTTGTATTGTCTTGATGTTATGCATTCACATAATTCGCAGATCCACCCAAATCAAAGAATTCATTGGAGTGATTCTGTATTCAACGGAAAGAAATCTCCCTGAACACGCCCAAGGAATAGAATTTTCTTCAAGCAAATTCGGAAAAAACAATATATAAGTTGGCCTTATGGCCAATTTGAGATTGTGCAGATGCTATAATTAGGAAAACAACCTAACACTATAATGTCAATCAAATTATCAAAAAATGAATCTCAGTATTCAGATGAAGAGAAAAGCGCTATTCAGCAACAATTCGATTATGCAATGAGCCAATATTGTGAAGTAGACAACCTCTACAAAATAGCTAAATTGACAGCGCTATTTTTCCCATATGGATTATTAGCGACTTTCTTTCCAATACGAAGGCTAATGCAAGCAGATCACAGCCTTTTTAGGTATTGGATGATTCTGCCAACTTTGTTGGTTATCACGTTCATTTCAGCAAACATCTATTTTTGGTATGCTTATTTTTCTGTTCGTAACACACCTATCTCTGACATATTCCCCTTCCACTTAGTAATCATCTGTTCGATTTGTTTATGGACAATCGGATTGTTCGCACAGAAGATTTCAAAAGTAGCGTGGCTAATCAGAGAACTCATCTATTACAAACAAGTCAATCGGTACAATCACTATAAACGAATCGTAGCTAGCCGCTTCACCACGTCAGGAATGAAAGGTCTATTCAATAAATTTGCAGGTAGGATTAAATAAAGCTCAATGCCTGCGGCGAATGTAGATCCAGAAATGTCGGGCCATTTTCCATAGCTATCCCTTTTGTGAATATCTCTTACAGAAATTCATAAAAGCTTTGGATTTTTCACGGTCGATTCAAGCAACGGGCAGTACCCCCAATTCGTTCGTAAATCCGTACCAGACACTTCTCGCGTCAGCGAATGCTCCACCAGGTACTCAACCTTCCCTAGGCCGTTCCTAGGCCATTCCGAACAGAATCCGAATGCCTCTATCAACTCGATAGAATCTGTCCAAGTCCAGGGAGCGCAGGGCCGGTTATACTCACCCATACCGCAGGTTCAGGGAGTTGACCAGATGGACAAGGAATTCAGCTACAACCCTCAAATTCCCTGCATTGTGCTGCACAACGGCCAAGACGTTGGGGCAATGGTGGATGGCAAGCTCTACAGGTTCGATTCCAGCCTTACTGCGCAGAACCAGCATGCAGAGGTAGGAATCCTTGTTGATAAGGTTCTGTTCCAGTACGGAGAGCCCATAGGCCACCTTGAGGGCCGAAGGCTCATCATTGATAGCCGTTGCGAAATCCTAGAGCTGGTTGAAGCCTAACGACCCTTCTCTGCTCCACCGGCAAGCTGACTACGAGCAGCATCGAGTGATTCCAAAAGGCTCTGTGAATAGCTGACGGCATCAGCTAGAGCCAGCTCTGCAAAGCCAGTATCAACCTCTACGAATTTCTCCACAAACGCCATGCAGTACTCCTGCCATTCCGCATCCTCTCCCAAACCATAAAGCCCGAGCCAACAAGCGATTATCTGGTGTACGTGCATAGCGTTCCTCGCCGTGTCACCTTGTGTCCGTAGAAAGGCTTCGCGGTCATCAGAGACCGAGAACTCACGGAAAGCTTGTAGGTGCTGATTCAGGTTCAGGACACACGCAGCAACGTCAAAATCTAGCTGAATGCGCTCCCTAGGGTTGTACCTGTTGCGTATCGGTCGAGACATGTGAAGGCGCCCTGGAGGAAGTCGATCTGATCCTAACTCCAGATCTCGCAGCGAAGCCACTTAGTAATCACAGAAAGCATAAAGCCCGCATGATTGCGGGCTTCTCTAAAAACAAACCTAACTACAAGCAGCGGACTTTACTACAAGAAGAACAACATGCTGCTTGCTTTTACAGTTTACCATTTAAAACCTAAAACGAAGCCTTAACGAAGATTCTTTTTCAGAAAATTAGATTTTAGTTATGCAAATGCTATGATTTAAGAACAACAAACCTTTACCACAATGAAATTATCAATAATAACCTTCACAACACTAACCTTATTTTCCATGCCATCCTTTGCAAAGGACGTTAAAGATTTGCAGCATCAATCAGGAAAACAGAATATAGCTGAACGAAATCTGATTGAGACCACAAGACAAATTGTTGACTCAGAGGGTTTCGTTGATATGGATGCACAGTCACGTTCTTTTTTAAGCACAGACTTCAAAGGAATTCCTATTGAAGATTATGAAGACACAAACGATTACGACGCTCATATAGACGCTTCTTGATTAACCACTTATCAATTAGTGCCTCATCAGAGGCTTTAATTTTGCCCACAGAAAAATATGCAATCGGCAAAATGGTATAATTAAGCTAATAAACAAACCTTTTGAATCATGCAAAAACGAATTATTGCGTTACTCACGCTTTCCATAATTGGACTTACAAACACAGCAAATGCTTACACATGGCCTGCAGGCCAGCTTTACGAAGAATCATTGCATGCTGAATCTGTCGCAGTGACATGCTTCAACAAACCGCATGGACAACAACAATACAGACGTTTATATACAAACAACCCAGATGGCACTAAAAATTATATCAACAAAGGAAATGGAGTATACACACAAAGCTTTTCAAAAAATGATGATGGATATGAACTGACAGTAGATTGTTATGACCTAACAGCCGGACATATAGGCGACTGGGATGTTGGGTACGATTCACAAGTTACAAAATGCGATAACCCAAAAGCGGTTGGAAACGTAACCAAGTACAGAAAGTTCATAAAATGGAAAAGTGAAAAATTAACAAGCAATTTAAAAACTGGCTTTGACGTATATTCAATAATCGACAATTGCAAAGCACCAGAATTTACACAGCAATTTGAAACTCAAAAACAGAATTGCCCTTCGGGTTATACTGGACAAATCGTAAATTCTAGAACGTACAATTTATATTCAGACGGAACAAAAGACAACTATACAGATTGGGCAAAAACACAGGATGCCTGCGTTTCAAGGCAAACAGAATCAGAGTGGAAAGCATGCCCACAAGCAGATTACGTGGGTCAAATCGTTAACGAAAGAACATATGATTTATATTTAGACGGCACAAAAAACAACTATTCGGCGTGGGTTAAAACACAAGATAGCTGCCAATTAATGAGTACAAAAACCGTTGAAAAATACAATTGCGCAACGAAAGCCCCAACACATCCCCTTGGATTTACATTAGAAACGTGGACTAGAACAATAAAAAACGGCATTCCAACAGAATGGTATTTGAATCCCTTTTATCCCGTAAAAAAAGACAACTGCTATTATTTAGAAGATAAGGTGGCGAGCACTGATGTAGCTTCTTGCCCTGCGGGTCAAACTGGAAAAATTATTAGAGAAACACACACAAAAACTAAAAGATTTTTTTATGACAATTGGCAAAACGTTTCGTCGTCTATCATCGTTGAAAAAGAAAATACTTGTAAAGCAGCAGGTCCTGTTACTGTTGAAATCAACCCGGGTTCAGAAACCGTAAGCTGTGATTCTTACTACGGCACAGAGCAAGGAACGTACACAGGTAACGTTTCAAAAACCGGCGACAACATCACAATTTTTGACCCGGTTTCAGGAGCGACGAACACAACGTTTCAAGCGAAAAGCCAAGACACTACATCGTGTGTAAAAGAAATCACTACGACTACAAAAGAACTCATAGAAGAAGAATGCCCTGCTGGTTTCCTTGGAAAAATCACAAAGTATTTAATCAAGGCCGAAAGCTCCACTGGTACGGTTTACCCATACGGAACCACACCAATTCTTGATTCAAATACCTGCATTGCTATTTCGGTAATCGATGAAATAAACGCACCAAGCGCTGAACATTTGCAAGATTCAGTTCTTTCAAACTTGAGTTTCACTACAACATCAATTTCAAAAAGCGATTTAATAATCAATGAACTCAACAAAATTGACACATCAAAGATTGAAGGCAAAGCCTACATCATGAATATCAGTGCCGATGACTTAAGTGCTGGGGCTTTTGATAGCACAAAAATTTCAAACCTTGTTAAAACCTTCAAGGCGAAATTAGGCACACAATCTACAAGCGTGAAATTAGCGTCCGCGCCGGTCACTCTAGATAAATACATTGGTCAAGATGGTTTGACACAATCAAGAATTGCAAAAGAGAAATTAGCGCTTTCTGGAACGAGCATTGATAAAGGCACAGTCACTGTTAAGTACGTTTCTCTTTCAAAACCTACGCCTGCGCATTACAGCTTCACCGTGAAGGTATTTGAATAAGATAAGCAACAATAGAAGCCCTACGGGGCTTTTTTTGTGCCTTAAAATCACCGCCTTTTTTCTTTGGTGGTCATTCATCAGAAGGTCATGAGCTTCACAGCATGCTCCAATGCATTTTCCCTCGCTTTGACGTGGCCCTGGCTCATGAGGAAGGCCAACACGTCATCACCGCTGTAATGCTCTGCAAATGCTTGTCTAGCCACCCTTCTGTCGATCACATCATCGATCACGGAATCACCAAGAAGTCTTGATTTGTACACGAGCGTTTCACGTAACGCCTTTAGGTAGAAAGCGGCGTCATCAGGGCTACCAACTCCAACAGCAGGCGCTGTGAGCTTCATCCCCCTCACCTTCTGTATCTGATCCACACATTCAGTGCAGGAGCGCTTTAGCGAGCGATTACAGGTCACGAATGACCCTGTGCCATGGTACTTGAATCCAGCAGCGTGGATCGGTGCTTCAAGGCTCTTTGGACGAGGTACGCGCAAGGTGCTGACACTCTTGTTCAGAGCCCACACAAACATCTGTGCGTTGAATGCGTACTGGTCATCGTCCTTATGCTTGCCGATCCTGCACACAACGTCATAGAGCTTGCTGTGAAGGCTTCCCTTGATGGTTGTTACCAGAGTGGGGGCAAAGCCAAGGCTAGCCAGGTCGTTCAGCTTTAAGGACGTGACAGAGCTGATTGTGAGGTAGTGGAAGGTCTTTGACTTCGGGACAATCGTTACGTCATACCCTTCGATGTTTTTTGCGCTCATCAGCTTGAAAAGCTTGTCGGTCAGCAGGTCAGCAGCAGTGAAGAACTGATCCTTCACACCTTGCGCGTTGTAGGCTTTCAGGCAGAAAGCCGCCTTCTCTTTCGTAATCAAGGCTTCTGTAGCTGGGTTGAATATGACTTGGAACTTGTCAGCTTCAAATGATGCTAACTGATTTTTAAAATGGTCGATTCTAGCTATTTTTGTTGTTGTCATGTTGTTCTCGTATTTTTGTTATTTTCTCTCCTTTCGGAATACAAATCGTCAAATCAAAACGGAAGTCCGTCTTTGTGTTTGGTCTTACCTTTGAACTGCTTATATTTCTCAAAACTCTCTTTACAGATTTGCCCGTCTACCAGCAGTGAAGGACATAAATACTCATCAAAAGCACCTTCCATGTTCACTTTAGCTTCAACGTTACCTTTGCAAGCAACTTGTACACTTATTTTAAATTTAGTTTTTCCGCCTTTAACTGTATTTCTTTTGGTTTCTATAAAATTCATATACCTCAATACATTCAACGCTCGCTTTCTTGTGTTTTCGCTCACACCCAAATAGGAGTCGAGTTCTGTAATAATTACTTCACATTCATTAAATCTATCCATGCTCTCAATCGCGGCCATCATTATTCGTGCAGCTACATTATCGAATGCTATTATTGCAATAAAGAATGGCATAGCTTTTACAAAAATCGGCGCGTAAACGTTTTTTTCAAGCTTATTAAATGCTATACTTTTAAAAGGGTTCTCTTTCATTTTAACCTCAACTCATTAATTAGACTGTTAGCGCAGTCTTTTTTATTCTTCTGCAAATCTATTAAAGGTTAAGGAACTTAACTTCTATCCATATCATTCCAACGTGAACCTTGTCTTGCTCAACGGCAATCATTCTCTGCTCACTTAAAATATTCATACATCTGCGAATATTTTCACCTGAACAATCCATGATTTCCATTAATACTGGCTTGTTTGTATAGACGACAAAATACCCATTCTCTGTTTTTTCCGCGAGTGTGCAGAGCTTGATTAAAAGAGAATGTGCGGCATGTCTCGCAAGGGCAACCTTGGATAAAGCATTTAGAGCTGCTTTTGAGGTAGGAAATCTAATGTAAGTCTTATTTTGAGAGTAGTTCATTTTAGTTATTAATGGTTTGTTTTAATACAATACCATTTAAAAACACCAAAACGTGTTTTAAACACCAAAAAGTGTAATAAATATTTTAATATCAGAAAACCAACCTAAAACTACAGTGCAATATTTTGTACTGTAGCTAGTAAAAAACACGTTTTGGTGGAAAATATGCCACTTACAGCTCAGTATTTTGTACTGTAAGTTATGCCTACAGTGTAGTTTTTTGTACTGTAGCTACTCTACAGGCCACGGAAATCAAGGACTGAAAATGTATAGCGCGCCTATAATATCTAGAACTCTTTAAAAACTTAAAGGCGTCAGCAAATCTAGCAATCAATTGTTGGAAATTGGATCATGCATTGGAATCGAAAATGCATTCGACAGGTCAATGACTTTTATTGATCCTTGAAGCTCATTCCTTTTTAGAGGTTTGGGCACTCGCTGCGCGAAATTGTTCAGCACTGCAAGCCCCAAACAGTTAGATCATACGTTTTTCGCTCAAGTATCCGCCAGGATACTTTTTTAATTAAAGCTATTCCGGCAAAGTCTTTCTCATAGCCATAGATTCATCGACTCAATTCTCAGATTTGTCTTTTACAGATGGAAATCTAGAAGACGAAAATCTAACCACCAGAATTGCAAATGCCAATAGAAGCACACCGCCGCACACATAGATAATGCCAAGGTCTGGAGCGTTGTGGTGAGAAACATCGCTAATCAAAAGCCTAATCAGTGCCGTAACGCCTATATAGAGCAAAAAACGCAGAGGCATATGATTTGTTTTAAAATAAATCCCGCTCATTGCTAACAACTCTAAATAAATGAATAGCAACAGAATGTCATCAACGCTTATTTTCTCTTGGCCAAGCATTCCGATGAATGCGCTAATCGCTGCCCAAATCGTAATCAGAGCTATGCCAAACAGAGCGAGGTAGTGGAAAGCCTCGACCACTAAATTCCCAAGCGAATCTGCACCACCATGAAGGCTTTTGCGCAGCTTCTCTACTCCACGTATTTCGCTCATCACTCACACCCCTACCATCAAGGAAAATACTGCCTAGCTGGCCTTAAGCGCGCCAAAGACCAGCAATCATAGGGGTTTCGCCCTTTTTTTGCCCATAAGAAAAAATGTTAGATTCAGGTGGGTTGGTCTTGAAGTAGATCCCGACCATTGCCCCCAATTCGAGATAGATGAACAGCAGCAGGATGTCATCGATCTTGATATGGCCCTCTTCGAGCATGCCGAGAAATTCCATCACCGCGGCCCACGCGGTGACCGCACCAATGGCGAACAGCGCCAGGTAGTGGAAGGTCTCGACGAACAGGTTGCCCAAGGACTCGGCCAGTTGATGCACGTTTTGCCGCAGTTTCTCGGCCCAGTTTATTTTCACGATGATGTTCCTTAGCCCGACTCGGGCGGATGATGCGTGTTGGACGTGACGGTTTTCTGCACGTTTTGAGTTTCATGCAGAAAAGAGGCCACGCCATCATGGCGAGCCGGCACAAAACCCGCGCCGTGGCGTTTGGTCGCACATGCCACCCAACCCGGTGGGAGCGCGCCGGTTCGTGAATGGCCGTCAAACGATCATCCCCTAACAAACCCCGAATCCGGTCTACATTGAAAAGCCACTACCCAAAGCGCAGGGATTCGCTTATCCTTTCGCTGTATATAAATACAGTAGTCGCTAAGACAACTAAATGTGAAGGCATGTGAGGTGGTGAATGGCCGTCGAAGTGGTATACCGCAGCAGCCGAGATCTGGAGCGCTTGTTCATGGATAAAGCCGAAGCTGACCGTCATGACAAAATGCTCGAACTGGCCGAGATGCTGTCCGAAGTGTTGCAAAAAGCCGTGCCGTCGCTGAACGAGCAACAGGTTGAAGAAGTCGGGATCTACATGGCGAAAAACCGCGATGTGTTCGCCAAAGCCTTCAAGAGCCAGCCTGATGCGCTGTCGGAGCTGATCAACGCACCGGCCGAACCCGTGGCTGAAGTGGGTGAGTCGGCAGAATCCGATGAAGCGCCGGCCAAACCGGCAAAAGCGGCGAAAGCTGCCAAGTAATCGTCGCCTGATCAAAAGATCGCAGCCTGCGGCAGCTCCTACATTTGGAATGTGTATTCCCTGTAGGAGCTGCCGAAGGCTGCGATCTTTTGCATTTCAGCGATACAAAACCTTCTCCGCCAACTCATCGGCCACCCGCGCCGGCGAGCGCTTCTCGGCCTGTGCATGGGCGAACACTTCGGTCAGTCGCGAGGAAATCTTCGACAGGTGCGCGGTAATCGTCCCCAACGCTTCGCCGCGATGCTTGAGCGAGACGTAGATCAGGCCACCGGCGTTGATCACATAGTCCGGCGCATAGAGGATCCCGCGTCGCTCGAGCTGGTCGGCCACGTCCAGATGCGTCAACTGATTGTTCGCCGAGCCCGCCACCGCCGAGCAGCGCAGTTGCGTCACCGTGTGACTGTTGAGCACCCCGCCCAGGCCGCACGGCGCGAGAATGTCGCAAGGCGTGCTGAGCAACGCATCGTTGGCGATCGGGTGCGCATTGAGCTGCTCCATGGCCAGTTGCACCTTGCCGTGATCGATGTCGCTGACCAGCAATTCAGCGCCTGCCGCATGCAGTTGCTCGGCCAGTGCGTAACCGACGTTGCCCAAGCCCTGAATCGCCACGCGCAGGCCTTCGAGGTTGTCACTGCCCAACCGCGCCATCGCCGTGGCGCGGATCCCGGTGAACACGCCCATTGCCGCATGCGGCGCCGGGTCGCCCGCTGATGTTGTGCTGGTGACATGCTGGGTCTGCTGGGCGATGCAATCCATGTCCGCCACCGAGGTGCCGCTGTCGATGGCGGTGATGTAGCGACCGTCGAGCTGATTGATGCAGCGACCAAAGGCTTCGAACAACGCCGCGCGATTTTCCACATGCGCCGGGCGCACGATCACCGCAACGCCGCCGCCCTGGTCGAGACCGGCCAGTGCAGCCTTGTAGCTCATGCCTTGCGCCAGGCGAATGGCGTCCTCGACTGCGGATTCGTCGTTGGGATAGGCGAGATAACGGCAACCGCCCAGGGCTGGGCCGAGGCGACTGTTATGAATGGCAATGACCGCCTTCAACCCGGTGATCGGGTCAACGCTGAGGTGCAGCGATTCCAGGCGAGTGCTTTGCATGAGAGCGAACATCGGCAGGCTCCCGAATCACTTCTGGTAGACGCCAGTATAGGCTTGCGCCCAAAAATTGCTGAAGCGCGCCGGAATAAGCGCCCGCGTTGACGGCGACTTTGCGGCATAACCTGAGGCCGTCACGGCTCAGCACTGGACGAATGGCACGGACGGGGCTAAAACGAGGCATTCCCCGGAGATTCAGATGAGCCCGCGCCAACGTTTTTTCGAGTGTCTGCACCGATCACCACCCGCGCTGTTCGAAGCCGCGCTGTGGATGGCCGCCGAGCACGAAAAAGGCCTGGATGTCGAAGCACTGCAACAGGATTTCAAGGAACTGCAACAGCGCGTCAGCTACGGTCTGCCGATGCTGCCGGTCAGCGAACTGGCGCAGCCGTTGTTGCGGCGCATGAATGATCTGGGGTTTGCTCAGGATGATTTTCTGCCGCTACGCCCGCAGGTCGCGCTGCTGCACAAGGTGCTGCAAACCCGTCGAGGGCAGCCGCTGACGCTGTCCTTGATTGCCCTGGAACTGGCGCGCGGGCTGGAAATTCCGCTGGTGGGCGTGAACTTCCCCGGACATTTCCTGCTGCGGGTGCCCGGTGCGGATCACTTGCTTGATCCCTGCGGCGGCCGGCGGCTGTATCCCAACGATTGCCGCGAGTTGTTACAGCGCCAATACGGCGCGCACCTGAAACTCAACGCCGAACACCTGGCAGCGGCCACACCGATGCAGATGCTGCAACGCTTGTCTCGTAATCTGCGGCAGTTGCACCTGAGCCACGAGGACTACATCGCCGCGTTGATCGATGCCGAACGGGTGCTGGAACTGGGCAGCGCCAGCGCCGCCGATTATCTGGCCCGCGCCAGCCTCTACCAACGCCTCGACTGCCCCAACGCCGAGCGCTTTGATCTGGAACACGCCTTGCTGCTCAGCGACGATCCGATCCAGCGCTTGCGCCTGACTGAACGGCTTGGTCACTTACCGCCAAATTCCGTGGTCCACTAAACGCCTTTTTGCCGGAGTGAGCCTGCTCGCGATGCAGGCGACGCCGATCTTCCTGTCAGACCGCGTTATCGTTCTTCGCCAGCAGGCTGGCTCCCGCATTCGACGGGATGGACTCGGAGGGTGCACGCACCTGAATGATCAGCAACGCCGCAATCACCGCCGGGATCGCGCAGAAGAAGAAAATCTGCGCCACCGGAATGTGCATCGCCAGCAACATGCTGCCGAACAGCGGCCCGAGAATCGAACCGAATCGCCCTACCCCCAGCGCCCACCCAGTGCCTGTGGCGCGCACATGGGCCGGGTAGAAGTTACTGGCGAAGGCGTTCAGCGTCAGTTGCCCACCAATGATGCAGAAGCCGGCCGCAAACACGCAGGCCACCAGATAACGCGGATTGTCGTGATTCAGTCCCAACAGTATCGTGCACACCGCCGCCCCGGCCAACACCGCGCAGAGCAGGCGTACCTTGCGTTTCAAGCGGTCGGCGAACCACGCCATGCACACGGCGCCCAAGGTGCCGGCGAACAGAAACATCGAGGTCACCAGGTTGGCTTCATTGAGTTTCAGGCCGCTTTCCAGCAGCAGGGTCGGCAGCCAGCTGATCATGAAATACAACAGAATCAGGCTGACAAAAAACGTCGCCCAGATCAGCAGTGTCGGACGTGCATAACCATTGCGGAACAACTCGACCACCGTCAGTGTGCTGCCCTGTTCGCGCTCATTCTGTTCGAGCGAGGCGGCCGGCGGTTGCCAGTCTGGCAACATCCGCGCGGTGACTTTGCGCAGGCGCGCATAGGGCGGTGCGTCACGCAGTAACCGTGGCAGCGATTCGGGCAGCATCCACCACAAAAACGGAAACAGCAGCAGCGGCGTGACGCCACCGGCGAGGAACACCGCTTGCCAGCCAAAGCGGTCGATGAAGCCCGCCGCGACAAAACCGCCCGCCGCACCACCAAAGGAAAAACCACAGGCGGCCAGGGTCACCATCAACGTGCGCAGACGCGGCGGTGAGTATTCCGACATCAAGGCCATGGCGCTGGGCATCGCCCCGCCCATGCCGATGCCGCAGATGAAGCGCGCGATCATCAGGGTGTTGAGGGAATCGGCGAAGACCATCAGCACCGTCAGGCTGGCGTAGATCAGCACGCACGCCAGCAGTATCCGCCGCACGCCGAAGCGATCGGCCAGTGGCGTGACCGCGAGGGAACCGAGGGTGAGGCCCAACAGGTTGGCACTGAAAACAGGCCCGAACGCGGCTTTCTCCAGCCCCCAATCCTGCGCCAGCGCCGGTACCACGTAACCCAGCACCTGGGCGTCATAACCGTCGGTGACCAGCAACAAGGCGAGCAGGATCAAGAGCAACCACTGATAGCGGGACACAGGACGGGCGTCGAGTGCCGCGCGGAAGCTGGCAATCTGGTTATGCATCGCAAGGTACCTGTTTTGTTTTTATGATTTTTTCGCGTGGATCAACGCCGAACCTTGTTGGAGCGAGCCTGCTCGCTCCAACAAGGGGGATTACGGTGTGTCTGGTTGATTGGCCGGATGCGCCTTGATGAACGCCGGATGCTCAGCCGCCAGTGCCGCCACCCGACGAATTCGTGGGTAAGCCTCCAGCGACACATTGAAGCGCTCGGCCGCGTACAACTGCGGGATCAGGTAGACATCGGCCACGCACGGCCACTCACCGAAACAGAAACCGCTGTCACCGATCAACTGCTCGACGGTCGCCAGGCCTTGACCGATCCAGTGCGCGATCCACTCCACCACCTGCGGCTCTTCGTGGCCCAACTGACGCAGGCGATTGAGCACGCTGACGTTGTGCAGCGGATGCACGTCGCAGCCGATCACCGCCGCCACACCCCGTACATGGGCGCGGGCAGTGAGGTCTTCGGGTAGCAGCGGCTGCTGTGGATAACGTTCCTCCAGGTACTCGATGATCGCTGGCGACTGAATCAGCAACTCGCCGTCATCGGTGCGCAAGGCCGGCACCCGGCCCTGTGGATTGATTGCCAGAAACGCCGCTTGCCGATGTTCGCCACCGGCCGCCGCGATCAGGTTGACCGGCAGCGCCTGATAGTCGAGGCCCTTCAGCGCCAGGGCAATGCGCACGCGGTACGACGACGTGGAGCGGTAGTAGGTGTAGAGATCCATGAGCCGCTCCTGTCAGCGCGCCGCCAGCACTTTGCCACGGCACTCGCCGAAGCCGATGGAGGCAAAACCGTCACGGGCGCAGCGCGCGCGCAGGATGATTTCGTCGCCGTCCTCAAGGAATTTGCGCACTTCGCCGGAGGCCAGTTCGATCGGTTTTTTACCGCCCTCGGTGATTTCCAGCAGGCTGCCGAACTGACCGCTTTGCGGGCCGGACAAGGTGCCCGAACCGAACAGGTCACCGGCCTGCAATTGGCAACCGTTGACGCTGTGATGCGCGACCATTTGCGCGACCGTCCAGTACATGTAGCGGGTGTTGCTCAGGGTCAGGCGATGGGCCGGCAGATTCTGCTCGCGCATGGCTTCAGTGAGCAGCAGCACTTCCAGCTCGATATCGAAAGCGCCACCGTCCTGATCGCGTTTGTCGAACAGGTACGGCAGCGGCTGCGGGTCACCTTCCGGACGCGCAGGTTGCGCGGTGCGGAAAGGTTCCAGCGCCTCGGCGGTCACCACCCACGGCGAAACACTGGTAATAAAACTCTTGGACAGGAACGGCCCCAGCGGCTGGTATTCCCAGGCCTGGATGTCACGGGCCGACCAGTCGTTGAGCAGGCAGAAACCGGCGATGTGTTCGGCGGCGTCACCGATGGCAATCGGCTCGCCCATTTCGTTGCCCTGACCGATCCAGATACCCAGTTCCAGTTCGTAGTCCAGACGTGCACAAGGGCCGAAGGTTGGCTCGCTCGCGCCGGCCGGCAGGGTCTGGCCTTTCGGGCGGCGCACGTCGGTGCCGGAGGCGCGCACGGTGGAGGCGCGACCGTGGTAGCCGATCGGCACGTGCTTGTAGTTCGGCAGCAGTGGATTGTCCGGACGGAACAGTTTGCCGACATTCTGTGCGTGCTCGATCCCCACATAAAAGTCGGTGTAATCGCTGATGCGCGCCGGCAGGTGCAGTTGGCAATCGGCCGCCAGTGGCAGCAGTGTTGCGCCCTGGGCTTCGATGGCGCCGCGATGGGTGCTGCCTTCGCTGAACAATTCCAGCAAGCGGGTGCGCAAGGCTACGCGAGCCTCGCGACCGAGGTCGAAGAAGGCGTTCAACAGGCCGCCTTGCATGGCTTCGACTGCACGACGCGCCTCGCCATCGAACAGCCCGGCTTCGAGCGCCACCTGCAGATCGAAGATGTGTTCACCGATCGCCACGCCGGCACGCGGCGCCGAGCCGTTGAGGCTGAACACGCCCAGCGGCAGGTTCTGCAACGGGAAATCCGCGTGGCCGTTGGCCGAAGCAACCCAGCTGCGGGTAATGGAAGTCTGAGTCATGGGTTATCTCCGGGTCGGGTCGAACGTGGCGGGCAGCGTAGCCCAGCAGGCGTCGTAAGTGGATTGCAGTTGCGGGCAGTCGAGGGCGAAGCGACTTGGGCGCAGCACCTGACTGGTCTCGAACATGAAGGCCATGGTGTTGTCGATCTTCGCCGGCTTGAGCTCGGCGTTGATCGCTTTGGTGCAGGTTTCGCCGTCGGGGCCGTGGGCGCTCATGCAGCTGTGCAGCGAGGCGCCGCCGGGCACGAAACCTTCAGCCTTGGCGTCGTATTCGCCCTGGATCAGGCCCATGAACTCGTTCATCAGGTTGCGGTGGAACCATGGCGGACGGAAGGTGTTCTCGGCGACCATCCAGCGTGGCGGGAAGATCACGAAGTCGAGGTTGGCCAGACCGTGCACGCTGGTCGGCGAAGTCAGCACGGTGAAGATCGACGGATCGGGATGATCGAAACTCACCGTGCCGATGGTGTTGAAGCGGCGCAGATCGTATTTGTACGGCACGTTGTTGCCGTGCCAGGCGACCACGTTCAGCGGCGAATGATCGAGCTCGGTGCCCCACAACTGGCCGAGGAATTTCTGCACCAGCGTGGTCGGCTGCCGCAGGTTTTCGTAGGCGGCGACCGGGGCGAGGAAGTCCCGCGGATTGGCCAGACCGTTACTGCCGATCGGCCCCAGATCCGGCAGGCGCAGTGGCGCACCGTGGTTCTCGGCAACGTAACCGCGCGCCTGCGGATCGAGCAGTTCAACGCGGAATTTCAGACCGCGCGGCAGCACGGCGATTTCCAGCGGCGCGACGTCGAGCACACCGAGTTCAGTGGCAATGCGCAGCCGCCCCAGTTGCGGCACCAGCAGCAGTTCGCCGTCGGCGTTGTAGAACACCCGCTCCATCGAGCGGTTGGCGCAATAGTTGTAGATGCTGATGCCGGCCGGTTTTTCCGCCGCCGAGTTGGCGACCATGCCGACCAGGCCGTCGATGAAGTCGGTCGGTTCGGCGGGGATCTGCAGCGGGTTCCAGCGCAGGCGATTGGGGGTCACTTCACCCAATGGGCCGCCGGCCAGTTGCCGCTCCAGTTTGACGAAGGCCGGGTGATTGGCCGACGGCTGAATCCGGTACAGCCAGGTGCGCCGCGCTTCACTGCGGGTCATGGTGAACGCTGTGCCGGAGAGCAATTCGGTGTAGAGACCGTACGGGGCTTTTTGCGGGGAGTTCTGGCCGATGGGCAGGGCGCCGGGCAACGCTTCACTGCTGAATTCGTTGCCGAAACCGGACTGGTACGCCAGCTCCGACGCGTTTGAATCGAGGTTCATGGAGCCTCCTGAACAGGGAGTCGGCAGTGGCCCATCGCTCTGGCTCAGAGGTTTCGGCACGCCGGGGTTGTTATTATCGTAATTCGATTACGCATAACGTAATTTGCTCGCTATCCAGCGTCAAGCTATAAAGACGCCCATTCGTTTTCGGATCCCGGCCGCACCATGGAAAAAACCAGCGACAGCAACGGCAAACAGAAAGTCCGCTCCGCCGAAGTCGGCACCGACATCCTCAAGGCGTTGGCCGAGTTGTCGCCCTCCACCTCGCTGTCGCGTCTGTCAGAGCATGTGCAGATGCCAGCGAGCAAGGTGCACCGTTATCTTCAGGCACTGATTGCCAGCGGCTTTGCCGAACAGAATGCCGCCACCAACCACTACGGCCTCGGTCGCGAAGCGTTGCGCGTGGGCCTGGCCGCCCTCAACAGTATGGACGTGCTGAAAGTCGCCGCCCTGCCCCTGTCCGAGTTGCGCGACGAGTTGAACGAAACCTGCTTCCTGGCGGTGTGGGGCAATCAGGGCGCGACGGTGGTGCACATCGAGCCGGCGGTGCGCGCTGTGACCGTGGTGACTCAGTTGGGGTCGGTATTGCCGCTGCTCAGCTCCTCGACAGGCCTGGTGTTCAGCGCCTACTTGCCGCATCGCGAAACCGATGAATTGCGTGAGCAGGAAATCGCCGTCGCCGGACATCCACTGGCCGAGCAAAAGGCCTACACAGGTTTGTGCGAACAGATCCGCGAGCGCGGCCTGCATCATGTGCACGGGTTGTTGATGCCGGGCGTGGACGCGTTGTCGGCGCCGGTGTTCAACGCGGTCGGGCAGATCGCCGCCGTGTTGACCATTGTCGGACCGACCTCGCTGTTCCACGCCGACGAGAACGGCCCGGCGGCGCAGCGATTGCTGGCAGCCGCGCAGGCCGTAAGTTGGCGCATGGGTTATCAGGCCGACGACCGCCTTCCCTGAAGGGCCGCCGACCATGGGTCGCAATCAGACCAGGGTGGTTTTACTGGAGGTGCCTTGCGGATCGTCAAGGATCTCCTGAATCACTTCCAGCACCCGCTTATGCAGTCGAGGCTGACCAGACGCCTCGGCGACCAGCTTTTCGATGGTGTACGTATCACCCAGCAGATCGATCAGGGTTTTCTGTGTCTTAGTGACCGATGACTTGGCAAACCCGGCCTTGCCCAGCGATGCCAGCTCGATCAGCGCGTCCTTGAGATGACTCAAAGCCTTGGCCCGATCACCGAGTCCATGCGCTTCAAAACCTTGCACCATCGCTTTGGTGAACAACACGGCGCTCAGCGCAATTCCGACAGGCGCGAATACGATACTGATGGCGCCCGCCGCCGCCACGGCCGCGTCGAAGAACAGGCCATTGACGATTTCCCGCAAGCTTCGGGTCTTTTCATCCACATCGGAAATCACCTTGTTCAAAAGGTTTTTGTAACAGTCATTGAAATCGGTGACGTGAATCCTGCCGTTCAGCGTTGGAGGGTTCGTGACGCGCGACAACTCTTCAAGATCACGCAGATAGGTGCCCACCTGCGGCTGGTGTTTTACATGGAGCCGATCATAAAGATAGTCGCCCAGACCTCGCGTCTTGACCGCACTGACGAACTCGCTGAACGGGCGCAGCTCGCGTCCATCCGGAGCGTCTGGCGTGAACAGGTATTCAGCGACGCGCCCTTCCAGCCTCAGCCGGAACACATAGACACCCTCCACCGGCCGTAACAGTAGAAACAACTGGTGCAGAACACTGTGCGTCACGTTGCCGAAGGCATCGGCATTCTTGTTGATTTGGTTTCGATCATTTTCCGCGTAAAGGTCGACTACACCCAACAGCGCAGCAAAGTCCGCCTGGGGAAGTTGGCCATTGAACTTCGCCTGCATGATTGCCACCCGCATCCGCCGTTGCAGAATGGCCAAAGCCAGACCTCGCTTGAACAGGCCTTCGGGATGGGAGGCGTTGAGGTCAACCGAACGTAACCGATCGATGTACTGTTCTCCCGGCCGCAATGTTCTGGACCAACTGGCGATATCACGAATGTCCAGGCCGGTAACCGGCGGGTGCCCTTCGAGCAGCACGAAGCGCGGGTACAGCGGTTGCCCCGTTTGATCGGCGTAAAAAGCAACTTCACCAACGATCAACTCATGCAGGGTCATCCTCTGTCGTTCGTCGATCTGCACTTCGATCAGCTCAGGGTTGATGTCAACCTTATGGCCTCGTTGCTGCAAGACTTCTTCGACGCGCGACTTGATCAGGTCACGGCAGAATTTTTCATAGGACGCGAATCCGCCTTGCCGCACCTGCACGGTCTGCAGCGCCTTGAGCTCGTCATTGATCCGGGTGAACTGCTGACGCAGCTCTTCATCAGCGGTGCGGTAGCCGTAAGGCGTCTGACTTTCTTCCTCCGACACGCGCCACGCCCGCTCGTTGTTGACCAAGGGGAGGAGGACTTCGTCACCCTGATAGGGTGTCGGCGCCAATGCCACGCCGACCCAGGCGTTGGCACGCTGAGACGCTTGCTTGAGGTAAGCAGTGATACGCTCGCGATCCAGCGCATGGCTTTGCCAGGCCAGATAGTCACGCCCACGTGCCGTGGCCGTCCATGCCCCGATCTCAAGACTCAGAACCCTGAAGGAGGGCTTCTCGTACCAGTCCCGACCGTCGGGCGAACCCGGGGCATACAGCAACCAGCTCTCTTGGCTTTCACCACTATTGCCGACGGCAACCAGATCCTTGAGCGCGCGAGCGTCAGCCTGCAGCAGTAACGGCGCAATGATCAGCGCCGGGTCGCCGGCAACGGCACGTTGAATCCGCTGCCAGTTGTGGTCGTCCAGATGCCCCTGACACTTGGCGGCAAAACCGCTCAGTAACAGTTGACGACGTATGAGGTCATTCATGGCCGCCAATACGCCCTTGCGTTCATAGGCTTTACGCAAGTCCGTCGCGAACGCCGCTCGAAAACTGAAGGTAAAGTGCTCTTCCAGCCATTGCTGGTTCAGACCGGTTGGCAGCCCGTCCCCGGAAAAAGTCAGGGTCCCACGCCTGCCCGACTCATGCAGGCCATGCAGTAAAAGATCCACCAGTGAACGCCGGTCCTCCTGAATGTACGTGCGGTCCGCCGCCTGGAAAACATAGCGCTCGTGAGTGGTGATCAAATCGGGATCCAGCGCATAGCCGAACTCGAATTGCAGCGCACGGCTCATCAGTGAGTGCGCGTAAGCACGCGAACTGCTGGCGCCTTGCAGTTGCCGGTCCAACTCCGCTTGACTGTCGAGCCACTCCCGCTCCAGCTCGCAATACTGAAGCTTTTCGCCGGCACCGATATCGTTCAGCCATGTCGGCGAAGTGCATTGAGCAGGAATGTTTACATTCATGACGTTCATTAATTACCCCTATTAAAGTTGATTAGCCAATTCAAGAACTGGACAACCAATCTAATTCGGAACAAACAAGCATCAAACATCATAACCAATACTAAAAAACCACAAACTTAACGGCATATGACGCTGCAATCACACTGAAACAAAAAATCGCCCACCTCAACAGCCATTTAACTAACTTTTCTTGCCAATGCCCTGCCTGGCTTATTCGTAACTATAACTTCACATCCGCACCGGATCGACAGTTTCACATCATGCAAAGTTATCAGTAGGAAGTCGGCAATATATTGATTAGAAGATCGTGAGCCCCCGACTGCTGTTCACGCTTGACCGGTGGGCGCAGTCAATCGCAGCCCTGCTGCACAAGGTACCGGCAGCATAGACATTCGCCCGCGCAGAGCAGGCTGACGTAATCGAGACGTCGGACTGTTGCATGCCCCGTAACAGTGCATGTCCGAAATCGCTATTTTTCCTTTGGGCTCAAGTGCTTATTCTGCACGGGCTTTCGCGGCACACGCCGCACAGCACGAAGCCTTGGCCACTGAGCAATTCGCGCCATGGCTGACCGATTTCAGATGAGTCGAATTGTCGATTGATCGCCCCGGTGTTCACTGACGTTGATTTGTAGCTCCTTGATCCAACGTCTTACCTTGGCCGCAGCGTTTGCAGCGGCCTTTTTTTGCCTGATGAAAAAGCAGACGTCCCTTCCCACAGGAAAGCTCCGATAAAACCATCGGAAATTTCTCGTTGCATAGCAGTACGCAACCCTGCGCATCAAAAACCGTTCGAAAGTTCATTCAACACAAGAAGCATTGCCTTACGGGGTTCTCAGACTTGTGAACTCAGGCTTTGTTGTAGCCTGAAACGACTCATGCATTGCCTGGTGAAGGATCGTATTGCCGACAGCAATGACTTTTTCCATAAGCCGATAACGCCATCACGCACATTCAAAAGGATATGAATATGCAAAACCCACCGAGGCCACCCAACAGGCCAGGTTTTCTGCAGATCGACACGCCGCTCGAAATAAAAGGCGTTGCTCCTGACCATATGCGGCCAGGCCCGCGTACTTCGAATGACAATCGCGCGGGTCCATTTGGTCACGGCGTAAGTGCCTACAACCAGAATCTGCAAACAATCCGCACAACGACTCAAGCGCTGGATCAGGACTTTCAAAACAGACTCGGCCAACTACCCCAGGCCATCGAAGCCGACCTTGCAACCGTCCGATCCGAAGGCGCCACTCATCCACTTCCACCCCTGCAGTCCGTTGTCCGGGAACTTGGCGTGCTGCACACACTGAGCCAACGCAAGGCGAACGAGTTTCACAGCAAGACGCTGGCAGCCAATGAGTTTTATGGCGGCGATCCATTCAATCGGCATGTCAACGCGTTCATGACCAAGGCCACGACCATGGAAAAATGGCCGGGTCCCAATGGCATCGCCATGCAAGCACTGCAAAGATCGCTGCATGCCGCCAACGATGCCCGGTTGGCTGCCCGGTTTCTGCAGTCGCTCCAACAGCGCACGGCCGATCTGCAAAATATCCTGGCGGTGCTGCAAGCTGCCGAACAGTCGCGTTTGGCGGCCGAACGTATCGCCGCCGAACACGCGCAAATTCAGGCACAAGCCAAAGCGCAGGCAGAAGCGCTCGCCCAGCTGCAGGCGCGTGAAAACGCGCGACTGGCAGCACTGGCGCAAGCGCAGCGACAAGCCGCCGAACAGGCACGAATCGCTGCCGAGATAGCCGCCCGGCAAGTGGCTGAAGAGCAGAAACGCCTTGCAAGCCTGGCCGAAGCCGAGCGTCAGGCCGAACTTCTCCGAGCGCAAGCCGAAGGACAGGAATACGAGCGACCGGCAACGCCCGAGATCCATAGTGTTTTCCCCGCGTCAGGCACAGCAGCATCGGTCCCGACCTTCGCTGCGGCCTCCACAGTCATTGCGCTCTCACCTGACAAAGTCCTGGCGATACACAGCGCGCTGCGCTCAGCGGTGCAAGTCGTCACGGCAGCCGGCACTGCGGCGCTAGGGTCAGCGCTGGTCGGTTTCGCCGCACTGCTGATGCCGTCACGACTGGGCAATGGCGAACGCTGGGTGATGAGCGTGCCGCTGGCGGAACTGACAACGGCACACCACTCCTCCCTGAATGAAATCGCCGACCGTCAGGGCTCCGGGGATCTCCCGTTGGGCCTGGGCTTCAGATCCATCAGCAGCGGCATAGAAGCCTTCGCCATCACCACAGATGGCTTCGATCTTCGAACGGACGTTCCTGTGGTGAACGCCGACTACAACGAGCAAACCGGCCTTTACCAAATCGCCATGCCGGGATCGCCGGGTGACTTCCTGACCTGGACCCCGATAGTCACACCGGGTGACAGCTCCACTGTCCTGCCGACCACCGAAACCCGAACCGCACCTCTAACCGGGGCATCGATCATACCGATCGAGGGGCGCCTGGACCTGCACCCCAACGTGGTGGACGGCTGGGAACGTTTCATCATCGTCTTCCCGGATGATTCGGGGATTGCACCACTGTATGTGGTGTTCAGCAGTCCATATGAGGGGGCCACTGTCCGAGGCAAATACAGTGGTCGCCTGTTCAATCCGGAACAGGCGGGTGGACCGATACTTGATCTGGACTGGCGTAAGGCCGTCATCAACCGCGCGGGTATCGATGCGGTAAAGATGCATACCGTCCGTTTAAACCAATCGGACGCAAACGACATCATGATTCAACGTTTGGAACAAATACTGGGTGGGTACACGGAAGTTACCGATACCGATTTGCGCTACTACACTCATGAAATACGAGAGCTGGAACGTTATCGGGCATTCGGCTACAGCGATAACATATCACCTCCCGAAGATATCCCCATTTGGAACAACGCTCACACGGCAACACTTGAAGACTACAAACTCGGTAATGAACTGACACTTCTCTATACCGAGGAAGCGATTAATGCAATGAATGCGCAAGACCAGAGAGAGTACGAACAAGACATGAGGAGCTTCGGCCAATGAATACTGTCGAAAAGATCATCAAAAATGAACCTGTTGCCGATGTTTTATCCCTCTTCGCTCTGATATGGCCAGCCATGCGCATTGACAGTATGTATGGACAATATCGCCACGAAGTAATATCGGAGGGTGTTCTGATAGACACTTACACTTCATTATTCAAAGACGGGATATTGTCCAGCGACGAAAACGGGAAAACCGTTAAAGGCCCAAATTGGACGTCACCGCCATTCATGAAAGAAAAACGCTACGAGTAATCATCAAAAAGCCACCCGACTGTTATCTGGGCGTCGGGTGGCCATCAGGTCTTATAACGAATACTTCTGCAAATTCCCCATCATCTCCTTCAACGCCTCAAGATTGTCCTTCGGATGCGCCGCGCCCTCGAAGTCGCAGATTTGCTGCCAGTGTGCGGCGACATCTTCCGGAGAAAAGCCGCTGCGCGGATCGAAGCCGGCGCCGAGGCTGCGTTCCCAACGCACCTTGCCCATCCAGCCGCCGCCGACCTCGAACAAACCAGAGGTTTCCTCGCACTGTGCGCTGGCCAGGTACACCACCAACGGGCTGACCAGTTCTGGCTTGAGCTGTTCGAACACCTGCGGCGGGATCAGTCCTTCGGTCATGCGCGTACCGCCAGTGGGGGCGATGGCGTTGACCAGAATGTTGTTCTTGCGCCCCTCAATGGCGAGGGTGCGGGTCAAACCGTAGAGGCCGAGTTTGGCCATGCCGTAGTTGGACTGGCCGAAGTTGCCGTAGATGCCCGAGGTCGAGGCGGTGAAGATCACCCGGCCGTAGTTTTGCTCGCGCAGGTGCGGCCACGCGGCGCGGGTGACTTTGTAGGCGCCTTCGACGTGGACGCGATAGACCAGATCCCAGTCGGCGTCATCCATCTTGTGGAAGGTCTTGTCGCGCAGAATCCCGGCGTTGTTCACCACCACGTCGACCCGGCCGAACGCATCCAGTGCGTTCTGCACCAGTTTGTCGCCGTCGGTGACCGAGTCGTGGTTGGCCTCGGCGATCCCGCCGGCCTCGCGAATTTCTGCCACCACGCGATCAGCGGCGGAGGCATTGGCGCCCTCGCCCTGGGTCGAACCGCCGAGGTCGTTGACCAGCACTCTGGCGCCGTGCCGGGCGAACAGCAACGCGTGCGCCCGGCCCAGGCCACCACCGGCTCCGGTGATGATCACGACTTTATCTTCGAAACGTACGGACTCATTCATCGGGACAACTCCAGCAGGCCGAGGGACAGTGACCCGAGTGTCAGGCACGGGGCTTTCGGTCACAACGAACACGGTTGGGGCTGAATGGTGGGCGATAAGGCTGGGGGATGATGAAAGCCACTTTTTAGCGTGGCGAGGGAGCTTGCTCCCTCGCCACAAATGATTCGATAAAACTCAAACCCTCAGGAGCACGCCACTTTGCGCGGCGGCAGCGCCAGGCGATCCCGAAATGCCAGGTAATGCTTGAGCACCTGCACCGGTGCTTCGATCTGCGGATAGTGGCCGATGCCCGGCAACAGCACGGTGTCCGCGCCAGCAATCAACTGCCGGTAACGCTCGACCATGTGCGCGCCGGAGATCGGATCGACTTCGCCGTCGATCACCCGCAGCGGCACTTCATCGCGCTGCATGGCCGCCACCCAGCGATCGCGCTGCACCCGGCGTTCGGGGATGTAACCGATCAGTTTGTGCATGATGCGCGGACCGCGATGGGTCTCGATCAGGCTCCAGAAATCATCCAGCTCGCTTTCAGAGGGGCCAGTCTGCGGGCCGAAAATGTGCCGAAAACTTTTCACCAGACCGTCGCGGTTGAATGCTCGGCCAATCATCCAGCCCAAGGGGCTGAGCAGCAGTTTCTGCATCAGCACCGGGCGATGGGTTTCCGGGAACAGCCCGCCGTTGAGGAACACGCAACTGGCGACTTCAATGCGCTGTTCGTAATGCCGGGCGAGCAGTTCCTGGGCAACGCTGTCGCCGTAATCGTGGGCCAGTACATGGATCGGCTGCTCGACCTGAAGATCTGCCAACAGCGCTTGCTGCAAATCAGCCTGTTCCAACAGGCTGTAGCTGTGATTCAACGGTTTGGCCGAATCACCGAAACCGAGCATGTCGCAGGCGATCACCCGATAACGCTGAGCCAAGGGTTGCCACAGGTAATGCCAGTCCCAACTGGCGGTCGGGAAGCCGTGGATCAGCAGCAGCGGCTCGCCCTGCCCTGCCGTCCAGTAGCGGATCGAGTGGCCGCGAAAGACAAACGTCCGGCTGTGCTTGCGCCAGACACACAGTGGAATCTCGGCAAGAGGCATTAGAGTTTATATCCGGGGTCTTGTTTATCGAGTTTGCGCAGCAACGCCGGCCAGGCCAACGCGCCACCCATGCCTTGAGCACTCTTGGTGACGCCGGCGATCATCGCTTTGGCGCCCGCCAGAATCTGCGGTTCGATGGCAATCAGTTCAGCACCGCCGGTCTGCGCCATGACCTGAATGTCGCAGGCGCGCTGGAAGGTGAACATCATCAGAAAGGTGTCGGCGATGGTGCCGCCGCAGGTCAGCAACCCGTGGTTGTGCAGCATCAGGAAATTGTTCTCGCCCAGATCAGCCTGCAAGCGCGCCTTTTCTTCGTGATTGAGCGCCACGCCTTCATAGCCGTGATAAGCCAGGCTCGACAGCACAAATAACGACTGCTGACTGATCGGCAAAATCCCCTGCTTTTGCGCCGACACCGCCACGCCGGACGCGGTGTGAGTGTGCAGCACACAAACCACATCGTGCCGCACTTCGTGCACGGCGCTGTGGATGGTGTAACCGGCGGGATTGATGTCGTAAGGGCTGTCCATGAGCTTGTTGCCGGCCTGATCGACTTTGACCAGGCTCGACGCAGTGATCTCATGGAACATCAAGCCGAACGGATTGATCAGGAAATCTTCGGTGCCCGGCACCTTGGCGGAAATGTGGGTGAAGATCAGGTCGTCCCAGCCATGCAGCGCGACCAGCCGATAACAGGCGGCGAGATCGACCCGGGTCTGCCACTCCGCGGCACTGACCTGGTCTTTGACATTAAGGGACGATTGGACGGGGGCTACGCTCACTGTATGCACCTCTGTTCTTGTTGTCTGGCACGTGTCAGCAGTCTAGTCAGCTCCCGGGGCTCACGTAGTTGCATTGCCAGCCAGCTTGATGACTGAGCGGGTCAGCAATGCAGACAGCTTGGATCCATGTCAAAGCAGCGACGCCAATAAAGGCGCAGCGAACAGATTGAGCAACCCGGTCAGGACCATCACCAGCCCCGCCACCGAACCCTCTTCACCGCCCACTTCATGGGCCCGACTGACACCGGCACCGTGCGCGCCGACACCGAACAACGCACCGCGCGCCAAGGCACTGCGCAGCGGCAACCACTTGAGCAATACCCCGCCAAGCATCGCGCCAAAGACCCCGGTGAACATCACGAACACCGCGGTCAGTTCCGGCACGCCGCCGAGGTCCTGCGCCAGCGGCATGGCGAACGGTGTGGTGATCGAACGCGGCACCAGCGACATCGTCACCGAGCTGTCCAGCGCCAAGGCCTTTGCCAATCCGAACGAGGTTGCGATGGAAGCGCTGCTGCCGGCCAGCATCCCAAGCAGCAGCGCCGACCAATGCTGCATCAGCAGACGCCGCTGCTGCCAGATCGGCACGGCGAAGGCGACCGTGACCGGGCCGAGCACCAGCATCAGCCAGTGGGTGTTGCTGGCATATTCGGCATACGCCGTGTGCAGCGGCACCGCGAGCGCCAGCAGCAGCGCCGGCACCAGAATCAGCGGCGACAACAAGTAACGTCCAGTGCGTCGATAGATCCAGCGACTGAACAGGTATGCCACCAGGGTGAAGGCCAGCCAGAACATCGGCATCAGTTCAAGCTTCATGGGAACGCCTCATCCGCACGGCCAGTTCCACGGTGAACGCGGTCACCAGCATCACCATCAGGGTGCTGGCGCCGATCACCAGCAGGATCCGCCAGCCGTCATGGCGCAATAGCGCGCCGTAATCGAGCAGGCTCATCAACGCCGGAATGAAGAACAGCAGCATCTCGGCCATCAACAGTCCCGCGCCCAATTGCAGTGCCGCCGGTTTGACCCAGCCGAAGGCGAATGCCAGCAGCAACAAAGCCATGCCGATCACTCCACCGGGAATCGGCCAGGCCAGCCATGCGCCGAGTTGGCAGCCGAGCAGGTAGAGGCCGAGCAGTACGGCCAATTCGGCCAACAGACGGGCAAGATGCTTGAAGAGGGTGGGTTTCATGGTTTTGGCTCCTGACAGGCGCTTATTTTACGAAGCCGACTGCCATCCCCGAAGCGAATTGTTAGACTCAAAGCTATTCCAAAACGGAATCAGGCCATGGAATTCAAACAACTGCGCAGTTTTGTCGAAGTGATGCATCAGGGCGGCTTTACCCAAGCGGCGAAAACCCTGCACATCAGCCAGTCGGCGGTGAGCAAACAGGTCGCGCAACTCGAGCAAAGCCTGGGCACGCCGCTGCTAGAGCGGCTGGGTTCGCAACTGCGCCTGACTGCCGCGGGCAGCGTCGTGCTGCAGCGGGCCGAAGGCATGTTGCGCCTGCGCAATGAATTGCTCATGGAGCTGGATGATCTGAGCCAACTGGCGCGCGGCGAATTACGCCTCGGTCTGCCGCTGCTGGGGAGTGATGCGTTGTTCGCCGGATTGTTCGCCGAGTACCGGCGGCGCTATCCGAACATCAGCATTCAGTTGCTCGAGGGCGGCAGTCGCAACGTCGAGCAAGCGGTGCTCAGTGGCGAACTGGAGTTGGGCGGCAGCCTGCTGCCGAAAGACCCGCAGTTCGACTTTCAGCCGTTCTGCGATGAGAAACTCGATGCGTTGCTGCCGGTGGATCATCCGTTGGCGGCACGCGGCGAGATTGGTCTGGAAGAATTGGCCGAGACACCGTTCCTGCTCTATCAGCGCAGCTTCGTGCTCAACGATCGGTTGTTGCAAGCCTGCCAGCAACTGGGCTTCACCCCCAAGGAAGGCGGGCGCAGCGGCCAGGCGGATTTTCTCGTGGCACTGGTGGCCGCTGGGCAAGGCGTGGTGCTGCTGCCCAGCGTGGTCGCCCGGGCACTGGAGCGTCCGGGCGTGGTGCGCCTGACCTTGCGCGCACCGGATTATCTGCGCTGGGACATCGCGTTCATCTGGCGGCAGGGCGCCTACCTGTCGAAAGCCGCCCAGGCCTGGCTGGCATTGCTGCGCGAGCGCGCGGTCAGCCCTTGAGGGTGGCGATCAATTGCGCCAGCCAAGGCTCGGCGTCGGTTTCCGGTGTCACGCTTTCGCTGGCGTCCAGACGCAGCATCTCCTGCACCTCATGCACGCCGAGCTCGGCGAACAACTCACGCATCAGCTCGCCGCCACCGCAGAACGTATCGCCATAACTGGCATCGCCCAGACCGATCACCGCGCCCGGCAAGCCGCGCCAAGCCGCTGGCAATTGATCGCGGATCGTCGAATACAGCGGCGTGAGGTTATCCGGCAACTCGCCCATGCCGGTGGTCGAGGTCACCGCAAGCAGCGCTTCAGGGCCAAAAGACAGCAGCTCCGCCAAGCTGGCGCGCGGACTGTAGAAGGTTTCAAAACCGGCGGATTTCAACAGGTTCTGAGCACGGCGAGCGACTTCTTCGGCGGTGCCGTACACCGAACCGGAGAGAATGGCGACTTTCATCAAACGGATCCTGCAACGAAAAAAGAGCGGCGATAGTACCAGTCCGAACGGCGAAGTTGCGATTGGCTCTCAATGCACAGTGCAGGCCTATAGACAGCGTCCAATGATCTTCTAGAATGCCACCACCGACAGTGCTGAAAGGTTTCATACGTGATCAACGCCAGCCTCCTGAAGATGATGATCAACGCCTCGAACGATGGCATCGTGATAGCCGAGAGAGAAGGCGAACAGGACAATATTCTGATTTATGTCAACGCGGCCTTCGAGCGCATGACCGGCTACTCCAGTGAAGAAGTGCTCTATCAGGACTGCCGTTTCCTGCAGGCGGGAGACCGTGACCAGCCGAGTCTGGCGCGAATTCGCGAGGCCCTGCGCAACAATGCTTCGTGCAGGGAAATCATGCGCAACTACCGCAAGGACGGCACGCCGTTCTGGAATGAGCTGTCGGTGTCGACGGTGACAAACACCGAAGACGGCCTGACGTACTTCATCGGTGTGCAAAAGGACGTGACCGCTCAGGTCAAGGCGCAGCAGCGCGTGGTGCAACTGGAAAGCGAGGTCGCCGCCCTGCAAGCCGAACTCGCGGCCCTGAAAGCGACGAACGGCGAAAACAAAAATGCGAACTAAGTGTCAGTAACTACAATCACCAATGACTTTGTAACTATATTTTTCGAGCCAGACCATGCAACGCGACGCCCTCCTGACCCAGGACGAGCTGGATTTCATCCAGACCATGCAGCACAACCCGCAACTCAATGTGCGGGATGCGACGTCGAGCCTGTTGGTCAATGGTGGTTCGCAGATCCGTGATTTGCTCACGCGCTTGGCCGCTCACGAACAAGTGACGATCCAGGCCAACTTCGAAAATCAGCAAATGACCTTTCCGTTGCATCTGGTGGAAGACGAATTCCACGCGTTGCACCTGCGACTGGGCGTGCCGAGCATTTACGAAGACGGGCCGATGATTCGTCCCTGGCGACTGACGCTGGAAGAGCCGGTGGCGCTGGAAAATGCCAAGGGTCAGCCTGGCACGATGTGGGTGCACGAGGTGTCGCACAAAGGCGTGCTGCTGGAAATGCGCAACAAGACCAAGCCACCCAAGCATTTCGCCTTGTGGTTCAGCCCTTCAGGTTATGAGCGGATTTCCCTGCGCGGCAATTTCGAGCGTGAAACCGAACACGGTTTCTACGCCTACGAACTGAGCCAGACCGATCCCGATGAAACCGAACGCCTGCGCCAGTTCATCCTGCAACAGCACCGCCTGACCCACCCTGCCCTGCACACCTGAGTATCAGGTACCGAGTTTGCCCGCGAGAAATTGCGTCAGCCGCTGCTGCATCGTCGCCCCTTCGTTGCCCAGGCAGCCGATTGACGAACCGGCCAGCGTGTCTTGCGCCAGATCCGCTGCATCCCCGGCCAGCAACACCTGACAATCCAGGCTCAGCGCCAGTCGATTCAGACGACGCGGCAGTTCCGGCGTCGGTGCATGATTGGAAAACAGCACCAGTGCCTGAGGTTTGATCTTTTCGCAGACCAGGGTGAGTTCATCGAATGGCTGGCCCGTGGTCAGCACGCGCACACCGATGTCACTGCCACTGAGAAATAGCGCAGCCACCAGCAACTCCAGCTCACGGCACTGGCCGGCCAAGGCGCTGACGATGATTTTGCGCGGCTGCGGCTTGCGCAACACCATGATCCGCCCCAGCACCCGGGTGCGCAGGAAGCCATCGAGAAACAGCCATTCGCTGGTTTGCCCGAAGGCGTCGCGATGCTGCAGCTGACGCCGCCACAGCGGCAACAGAATGTCCTGAAACACCACCGGCAACGGGTACGAAGCAAAGATCTGCGAGTAGACGCGGTCCAGTTCTACATCGTCGAAAGCGCTGACCGCACGCTGCACCTGGTCCTGCCACTGCTGATAATCGGCCGCTACCAGGTCATCGGAAATGATGTGCGCCAGCGATTTCAACGGCTCGGTTCGAGCGAGGATCTTACTGATCTTGCTGACCGCCACGCCGCGGTCGATCCATTCGACAATGCTGCGCACACGCTCAATATCGGTCATCGAGTACAGGCGATGCCCACTTTCGGTGCGTACCGGTTCGATCAATCCGTAGCGGCGCTCCCATGCGCGCAGCGTGACCGGATTGACGCCGGTGAGCCGAGACACCTCACGAATGGGAAAGAGTTCTTCACGCTCCAGTGCGACAGATGCCTGCGAAGCAGGTTTGATGTCCGTGATGACAGGCATGGTGTAGTGAGTCCGCTGGAAATAATTGGATCCCATTCTACATCCGATGCCCTCTATCGGCTCAAGCATGAACTACGACGAAAGTCGCTGAAACGGTAATCAAATTCAGGAATAATCCTTGCTTGTTGAAAAACGCAGGCCTCTACCCACGGCTCTGCGTCTGGCGAATCTCCTACCCGGAGTGCCGCTCTCGGAATACGGAGATACATAATGTCTACTTCCCCCGTCACATTGATGGTCGCACGTCGTGTTGCTGCAGGTCGCTTTCAGGACATGATTGCCTGGTTGCGCGAAGGCGAACAGCTGGCCACCGACTTTCCCGGTTATCTCGGCTCTGGCGTGCTCGCTCCGCCGCCCGGTGATAACGAATTCCAGATCATTTTCCGCTTCGGCGACGAGCAGACCCTGCATGCCTGGGAATACTCGGCCTCGCGCACGGCCTGGCTGGCGCGTGGCAGCGACCTGTTCGAACATCCCAAGGAACATCGGGTCAGTGGCATCGAAGGCTGGTTCGGTGCCGCAGGACAACGACCACCGCGCTGGAAACAGGCCGTAGCGATCTGGCTGGCGTTCTTCCCGGTGTCATTGCTGTTCAATTTTGTCCTCGGGCCTTTGCTCGCCGAAATGAGCCTGCTGCCGCGGGTTTTGATCAGCACGGCGTGCCTGACGCCGCTGATGGTCTACTTCTTTATTCCGCTGTCGACGCGGTTGCTGGCCAACTGGTTGAACAGCACGCCGACACGTCCTTTGCCTGTGACACCTTCCGCACAAAATCGCTGAAAGATCGCAGCCTCATTGCGCCACAGCTCCGACAGGATCGATGCGTCCCTGTAGGAGCTGCCGAAGGCTGCGATCTTTTCGGCAGCGCCGCTGTTATAGTTTTTACTCTAACCGCGACGCGAGCCCTTCATGAGCACTTCCTCCGCCCCGATCCTCATCACCGGCGCCGGCCAGCGGGTCGGCCTGCACTGCGCGCGACGCCTGCTCGAAGACGGCCATCGCGTCATCTTCAGCTACCGCAGCGAACGTCCGGGCGTACAAGCCCTGCGTGATCTGGGCGCGGTCGGGGTGTATGCGGACTTTTCCAGCGAAAGCACGATTCTCGCCTTCATCGAAGCATTGAAAAGCCACACCGACCGCCTGCGCGCCATCGTCCACAACGCCTCCGAATGGCTGGCGGAAACCCCGGACAACGACGCCGACGCGTTCGTGCGCATGATCAACGTGCACATGCTCGCGCCGTACCTGATCAACCTGCACTGCGCCGAGCTGCTCAAGCGCTCGACCCCGGCGGACATCATTCACATCAGTGACGACGTCACCCGCAAGGGCAGCAGCAAGCACATCGGCTATTGCGCCAGCAAGGCCGGGCTCGACAGCCTGACCCTGTCGTTCGCTGCGCGTTACGCGCCGGCGATCAAGGTCAACGGCATCGCGCCAGCCCTGCTATTGTTCAATCCCGACGACGACGCGGCGTACCGCGCCAAGGCTTTGGCCAAATCTGCGCTGGGCATCGAGCCCGGCAGCGAAGTGATCTACCAGAGCCTGCGCTATCTGCTCGACAACCCCTATGTCACCGGCACGACCCTGACCGTCAACGGCGGACGGCACGTCAAATAAGCTGCTGCGCGAGGATCGCCCATGAGCCGTACCCTGCCCGAGAATTACCGCGAGATCCTCATCGGCCTGGGTGAAGACCCTGACCGCGAAGGCCTGCTCGACACCCCGGTGCGCGCAGCCAAAGCCATGCAATACCTGTGTCACGGCTACGAACAGCGTGTGGATGAGATCGTCAACGGCGCACTGTTCGCCTCCGACAGCGACGAGATGATCATCGTCGCCGACATCGAGCTGTACTCGTTGTGCGAACATCACCTGCTGCCCTTCATCGGCAAGGCCCATGTGGCTTATATTCCGACGGGGAAGGTGCTGGGGCTGTCGAAGATTGCGCGGCTGGTGGACATGTTCGCCCGGCGCCTGCAGATTCAGGAAAACCTCACCCGGCAGATTGCCGATGCGGTGCAGCAAGTCACCGATGCCGCCGGCGTCGCGGTGGTCATCGAGGCCCGGCACATGTGCATGATGATGCGCGGTGTCGAAAAACAGAATTCGACCATGAACACCTCGGTCATGCTCGGCGCCTTTCGCGACTCGAGCAACACCCGTCAGGAGTTCCTGCAATTGATTGGACGGAGCAAGTAAATGTCACAACTTCAACCGGGAATGGCGCGCATCCGGGTCAAGGATCTGCGCTTGCGCACCTTTATCGGAATCAACGAGGACGAGATCCTCAACAAGCAGGATGTGCTGATCAACCTGACCATCCTGTATGCCGCGCAGGAAGCGGTGCGCGACAACGACATCGATCACGCGCTGAACTACCGCACCATCACCAAGGCGATCATCGCCCACGTCGAGGGCAACCGTTTTGCGCTGCTCGAACGCCTGACCCAGGAATTGCTGGATCTGGTGATGAGCAATAGCGCCGTGCTGTATGCCGAAGTCGAAGTCGACAAGCCGCATGCGCTGCGGTTTGCCGAATCGGTGTCGATCACCCTCGCCGCCAGCCGCTGAGCGTGTCTGGCGCATTGCTCGCCAGACTTTTATCATCCGCGCCACGAATAGACTGCACAGAGCCCATCATGACCGAGCAACAACGCCTCGAACTCGAAGCCGCCGCCTTCCGCCGGCTGGTCGCCCATCTGGACAGCCGCAAGGACGTGCAGAACATCGACCTGATGAACCTTGCCGGGTTCTGCCGCAACTGCCTGTCCAAGTGGTACAAGGCCGCCGCCGACGACCGTCAGATCGAGGTCAGCCTCGACGACGCCCGTGAAGTGGTGTACGGCATGCCTTACGCCGAGTGGAAAGCCCAATACCAGCAAGAAGCCAGCGCCGAACAACAGGCGGCGTTCGCCAAAGGAAAATCCAATGAGTGATCTGAACACCCTGCGCGCCAGCCTCAAGAGCGGCGAACATCTTTTCGCCGACACCCTGGCCTTCATCGCCGCCGGTTACGACTACCAGCCTCAGGCGTTCAACAACGGTGGCGTGGAAAACGCTGCCGGGCAAAACGAAGGTTCGTGCAAGACATTGGGTCTGGCACTGCTGGAAGGCTTGAGCGATGAAGAGGCGCTGCTGGCGTTCGGCGAGCATTACCGCTCGGTGGTGGCGACGCCTGAGGGCAGCGACCACGGTAATATTCGTGCGCTGATCAAGCATGGTCTGGACGGTGTGAAGTTCGAATCACAGCCGCTGACCCGCCGCTGATTCAAGATCAAAAGATCGCAGCCTCCGGCAGCTCCTACACCGATCTCCGTAGGAGCTGCCGGAGGCTGCGATCTTTTGATTCTCATAAAAAAACCGGCCTGATTGGCCGGTTTTTTTTTGTGTCTGCGATTTAGAACGAAGCGTTCTGCAGACCGTCCAGGTAACGCTCGGTGTCCAGTGCCGCCATGCAGCCGGCGCCGGCCGAGGTGATGGCCTGACGGTAAACGTGGTCAGCCACGTCACCGGCGGCGAAGATGCCTTCGACGCTGGTCGCCGTCGCGTTGCCGTCACGGCCGCCCTGCACCACCAGATAACCGTCTTTCAGGGTCAACTGGCCTTCGAACAGCGAAGTGTTCGGGGTGTGGCCGATGGCGATGAACACGCCGTCGACTTTGATTTCGTCGAAGCTGCCGTCGTTGTTCTTCAGGCGCGCACCGGTCACGCCCATGTTGTCGCCCAGCACTTCGTCGAGGTTGGCGTTCAACTTGAGGATGATCTTGCCTTCGGCCACACGGGCGTTGAGCTTGTCGATCAGGATTTTCTCGGCGCGGAAGGTTTCGCGACGGTGGATCAGGGTCACGGTGCTGGCGATGTTGGCCAGGTACAGCGCTTCTTCAACCGCGGTGTTGCCGCCGCCGACCACAGCCACTGGCTTGTTGCGGTAGAAGAAACCGTCGCAGGTCGCGCAGGCGGAAACGCCTTTGCCCATGAACGCTTCTTCCGACGGCAGGCCCAGGTAGCGAGCGCTGGCACCGGTAGCGATGATCAGGGCGTCGCAGGTGTAGGTCGCGCTGTCGCCGGTCAGGGTGTACGGCTTGGCGGCGAAGTCCACAGCGTTGATGTGATCGAAAACGATCTCGGTTTCAAAACGCTCGGCGTGCTCGCGCATCCGCTCCATCAGTGCCGGACCGGTCAGACCGTGCACGTCGCCCGGCCAGTTGTCGACTTCGGTGGTGGTGGTCAGTTGACCGCCGGCCTGCATGCCGGTGATCAGCAGCGGCTTGAGGTTGGCGCGGGCGGCGTAGACCGCAGCGCTGTAACCGGCAGGGCCGGAACCGAGAATAATCACTCGCGAATGACGGACTTCAGACATGACCTGCTCCTGTTGACCGCGCCGAAAGACTGGCGCGGAACGCCGGACTGCCGGCGGGAATAAAAAAGGACTGTGGATAACCTTGGGGAAGGCATGAACTCGACAGTCCTGTAAAAAGTTGGGTGCAGCGTATCGAGGGGGGCAAGATTAAGGAAATACGGTTTAACAATCCAGCTCATAGGTGGTCTCTATGCGCAGACACTGACGAGATGAACGTCTTTGTTACAGTGAATGTCGATCGCTCTGCCGCGCTTTCCCGCGTAGTGCAAAGTCGGTAAGGTCGGCGCGTTTTCCCTTGCTCGGAGCACCTTATGCCCGCCCCTGTTCTGTCCGGCCCGCAATACCTGCGCGAAGGCCTCAAACTGGTCCTCAGCCCCAGCCTGCGCCTGTTCGTGTTGTTGCCGCTGGCAATCAACCTGGTGCTGTTCGTCGGATTGATCTATCTGGCCGGCCATCAGTTCAGCCTGTGGGTCGACAGCCTGATGCCGTCACTGCCCGACTGGCTGAGTTTCCTCAGCTACATCCTCTGGCCACTGTTCGTGCTGCTGGTGGCGCTGATGGTGTTCTTCACCTTCACCATGCTCGCCAACGTGATCGCCGCGCCGTTCAACGGCTTTCTCGCGGAAAAAGTCGAAGTGGTGGTACGCGGCACGGATGATTTCCCGGCGTTCAGCTGGGGCGAACTGATCGCGATGATCCCGCGCACCCTCGCCCGGGAAATGCGCAAGCTCGGCTACTTCCTGCCGCGAGCGATCGGCCTGTTCATCCTCTCGTTCATCCCGGTGGTGAACATCGTCGCCGCGCCGCTGTGGCTGCTGTTCGGCGTATGGATGATGGCGATCCAGTACATCGACTACCCGGCGGACAACCACAAACTGGGCTGGAACGAAATGCTCGCCTGGCTGCGGCAGAAGCGCTGGCAGAGCATGAGTTTCGGCGGCATCGTCTATCTGGTGCTGCTGATTCCGGTGGTTAACATTCTGATGATGCCGGCGGCGGTGGCCGGGGCGACCTTGTTCTGGGTGCGTGAGCGCGGTGCCGAGAATCTGGTGACACAACGCTGAGATCGCGTCACAAATCCATCATCTGAACGTCACAAGCACGACATGGCCTCAGCCGACACTGAGGTCATGACGACAGCTCTGCATATCACCCTGATCAGCGAAACCTTCCCACCGGAAATCAACGGGGTGGCCAATACCCTTGGCCGCTTGTGCGATGGCTTGCGCGCGCGTGGGCATCAGGTGGAACTGGTACGGCCACGCCAGGCCGGCGATCCGCAGCGCGCCGAGGATGACGCGCTGTTGCTGTGTCGGGGCTGGCCGCTGCCTGGGTATCCGGGGCTGCAATGGGGACAGTCGTCGATGCACAAGCTGCTGCGGCGCTGGAAACGCCAGCGGCCGGACGTGCTGTACATCGCCACCGAAGGCCCGCTCGGCTTGTCGGCCCTGCGCGCAGCACGACGGCTGGGGATCTCGGTGGTCAGCGGCTTTCACACCAATTTCCAGCAGTACACCAACCAATACGGGCTGGGCTTGCTCACGCGCTTGCTGACCCACTATCTGCGCTGGTTCCACAACCGTTCGGCGATGACCCTGGTGCCGAGTGTCAGTCAACGTCTGGAACTGGAGCGCCGGCACTTCGACCGCCTCGCCCTGCTCTCTCGAGGCGTGGACAGCCAGTTGTTTCACCCGGCCAAGCGGCTGAACGGATTGCGTGAACAATGGGGACTGAGCGAGCAGGACATTGCGGTGATTCACGTAGGACGCCTGGCCCCGGAGAAGAATCTGGGCCTGCTCAGGCGCTGCTTCGACAAACTGTGCAGCACGTACCCACAGCGCAACCTGAAGCTGATCGTGGTCGGTGACGGACCGCAACGGCTCGCGCTGGAAAAGGAGCTGCCGCAGGCGATCTTCTGCGGTTCACAACGCGGCGAAGCGCTGGCGGCGCACTATGCCTCCGGGGACCTTTTTCTGTTTCCGAGCATGACGGAAACCTTCGGCAATGTGGTGCTCGAAGCCTTGGCCTCCGGTCTGGGGGTGGTGGCGTACGATCAGGCTGCAGCGGCGCAGCACATCCGCCATGGCTACAACGGCGTGTTGGCGATGCCCGGTGATGAACAGGCGTTCTGCGATGCGGCGGCGTGGTTGTTGGAAGAGGACGAGACGTTGCGTTGCGTGCGCCTGAATGCGCGCCAGCATGCCAGTCGTCAGGGCTGGGCGGCGATCATCGAGCAGTTTGAAAAGCATTTGCGGGGGGCGTGTGTACGGGAGCAGGTGTTGCCGGATGCGCAGACATTGCCTTAGGTTTCTGCAGATTTTGAAACAGCCATCGCGAGCAGGCTCACTCCTACAATTTGGAACGCATTCCAGTGTAGGAGTGAGCCTGCTCGCGATGGCGTCGGTACTGACAGCGCTTAAACCAGCGTCATCAACGCCTCGCGGCTGAACGGCAGAATGTCCTGTTCACGCCCTTCACGCACTTTCAGCGCCCAGTCCGGGTCCACCAGCAGCGCACGGCCCACCGCCACCAGATCGAACTCGTCGTTGTTCAGACGCTCCAGCAGTTTCTCCAGGCTCGCCGGTTGCGCGACCTTGTCGGTGTTGACCATGAATTGCAGGAACTCGCCGTCCAGGCCGACGCTGCCCACGGTGATGGTCGGCTTGCCGGTCAGCTTGCGTGTCCAGCCGGCCAGGTTCAGCTCGGAACCGTCGAACTCAGGCTCCCAGAAACGCCGCGTCGAGCAGTGGAAAATGTCCACACCCGCGTCAGACAGCGGCTTGAGGAATTCACCCAGCGCTTCCGGGGTTTGCACCAGACGCGCGGTGTAGTCCTGCTGCTTCCACTGGGAGAAACGGAAGATGATCGGGAACCCTTCGCCGACCGCGGCACGCACCGCCTGGATCAATTCGATGGCGAAACGCGAACGGTTGGCAAGGCTGCCGCCGTATTCGTCGGTGCGTTGGTTGCTGCCTTCCCAGAAGAACTGGTCGATCAGGTAGCCGTGAGCACCGTGGATTTCCACGCCGTCCATGCCGATACTTTGCGCATCCTTGGCGGCCTGGGCGAACGCAGCGATCACATCCTGGATGTCCTGCCGGGCCATGCCGTGCACCACGACCTGACCGTCCTTGAGTTTTTCCGACGGGCCGTAACCCGGCACGCTGGCGTCCGGCTCGGTGCCGATGCGGCGTACGCTGCCCACGTGCCACAGTTGCGGAACGATTTTGCCGCCCTCGGCATGCACCGCGTCGACGACTTTTTTCCAGCCAGCCAACGGGGCTTCGCCGAAGAACTGGGGCACATTAGGGTAGCCATTGGAGGCTACGTGGCCAACGGTGGTGCCTTCGGTGATGATCAGGCCGACGCCGGCGGCAGCACGACGACGGTAGTACTCGATGACTTTGGAGTTGGGTACGCCACCCGGGGAAAACGAGCGGGTCATCGGCGCCATGACCACACGGGTCGGCAGTTCGAGGGCACCGAGGTGGAAGGGTTTGAACAAGGCTTGAACGGGCATCGGGAGGCTCCACGAAAAGTTATCGACAGGCATCAATCTATATGACGGCGATAATATGCAGCTCCGTTCTCACGCGATAGCACTATTGATAAGAATGATTAAGGCTCAAAAGGCAGGCGAAAAAAATCGCAGCTCGATGGCTGCGATTTTTTTGTTTCAGCTCAGCGCTTTTTCAATCGCATGAACGATGGTCGGATCATCCGGCGCGGTGCGCGGCGAGAACCGCGCCAGCACCCGGCCGTCCTTGCCGAGCAGAAACTTCTCGAAGTTCCAGGTGATATCCCCGGGAAACTCCGCGCCCTCGCCCGCCAACAAGCGGTAGAGCTGATGACGATCATGCCCGTTGACTTCGAGCTTGCTCGACAACGGAAATGTCACGCCATAGTTGAGGCTGCAGAATTCCTGGATTTCCTGTTCGCTGCCTGGCTCCTGCCCGGCAAACTGGTTGCACGGCAGGCCCAGCACACTGAAACCTTTGTCCTTGAATTGCTGATAGAGGTTTTCCAGCGCTGCGTACTGTGGGGTCAAGCCGCATTTGGAGGCGACGTTGACCACCAGCACGACTTGGCCCTTGAAAGGCGCCAGCGGTAGCTCCTGACCATCCAGGGCTGTCAACTTAAGGTCGTGAAAAGCACTCATGACGTACTCCAGGATTCCCGTGTTCTACTCGAAACAGCCACTTGGCGAGAGCACCAAGGACAGCCGCGGACTAAAAAGGCGCCCGCAGGCGCCTCTCCAGTACTCGAAGCTTAGCGCAGAAAATCAGTGGTGATGGCCACCTTCGCCATGGACGTGGCCATGAGCGACTTCTTCCTGGCTGGCGTCACGGATATCAACGACCTTCACTTTGAAGTTCAGGCGCTGACCGGCCAGTGGGTGGTTACCGTCAACGGTGACGTCGTCGCCGTCCAGGTCACGGATGGTCACGATCTGCATCTGGCCGTCCGGCGCCGAAGCGTGGAACTGCATGCCGACTTCCAGCTCGTCAACGCCTTCGAACATGCTGCGGCTCAGGGTGCTGACCAGTTCGGCAGCGTATTCGCCGTAAGCGTCTTCCGGCTCAACGGAAACTTCCAGCTCGTCACCAACAGCCTTGCCTTCCAGAGCTTTTTCCAGGCCCGGGATGATGTTGCCTGCGCCTTGCAGGTAGACCAGCGGAGCGCCGCCGGCGGAGCTGTCGATGACCTCACCAGCGTCGTTGGTCAGGGTATAGTCGATGGAGACAGCCTTATTGGCGGCGATCAGCATGGGGCGAGACCTTTTGCAGAAGAATATAGAAAGACCAAGTTTAGCGAAGCAATCGCGCGAAAGCGAACACAACCCGGACAAACGGGATTCGACGATCACCGGTTTCCATCAGGACGAGGACGGTCACTGGGTGGCCGAGCTTTCCTGTGGCCATACTCAACACTTGCGTCATCAGCCACCATGGCAATCGCGCGCCTGGGTCCTTGACCCGGCGCAACGTATTGAAAAAATAGGCCAACCCTTTGCCTGCGGTTGGTGCGCACAAGGCTCGGTTAGCGATAACCTTGGCGACTGAATTTCGGTAGGCGGTCACGTATAGATCGCCACCATTGCCATGCACCCTTAGAGAATTCGCATGCAAACTTTTTTTATCGCGCCCACCGATTTTGGCGTGGGTCTGACCTCCATCAGCCTCGGGCTGGTGCGTACCCTGGAGCGGGCCGGACTGAAAGTCGGCTTCTTCAAGCCGATCGCCCAACCGCATCCGGGCGACACCGGCCCTGAGCGCTCCACCGAACTGGTGGCGCGCACCCATGGTCTGAAACCACCGCAACCCTTGGGCCTGGCCCACGTCGAGCGGATGCTTGGCGACGGTCAGCTCGACGAACTGCTCGAAGAAATCATCGCCCTTTATCAGCAAGCCGCCATTGGCAAAGACGTGCTGGTGGTCGAAGGCATGGTGCCGACCCGCAGCGCCAGCTACGCCGCGCGGGTCAACCTGCACCTGGCGAAGAGCCTGGATGCCGAAGTGATTCTGGTCTCGGCCCCGGAAAACGAAGTGCTCGCCGAACTCTCCGGTCGCGTGGAACTGCAGGCGCAGTTGTTTGGCGGCCCGAAAGATCCGAAGGTCCTGGGCGTGATCCTCAACAAGGTCAAGACCGACGAGAGCATGGACGCCTTCGCCACGCGACTGAAGGAACATTCGCCGTTGTTGCGCAGCGGGGATTTCCGCCTGCTCGGCTGCATTCCGTTCCAGCCGGAACTCAACGCGCCGCGAACCCGCGACGTCGCTGACCTGATGGGCGCGCAGGTGCTCAACGCCGGCGACTACGAAACCCGGCGCATGACCAAAATCATCATTTGCGCGCGCACCATGCGCAACACCGTGGAGTTGCTCAAGCCCGGTGTGCTGGTGGTGACCCCGGGCGACCGTGACGACATCATCCTCGCGGTCAGCCTCGCGGCACTCAATGGCGTACCGCTGGCCGGCCTGCTGTTGACCAGCGACACCCTGCCCGATCCGCGCATCATGGACTTGTGCCGTGGCGCGTTGCAGGCCGGTTTGCCGGTGTTGTCGGTGAGCACCGGCTCCTACGACACCGCCAACCTGCTCAATGGCCTGAACAAGGAAATCCCCATCGATGACCGCGAACGCGCGGAGATCATCACCGATTTCGTCGCCAGCCATCTCGACGCCAAATGGCTGCACCAGCGCTGCGGTACACCACGGGAAATGCGCCTCTCGCCAGCGGTGTTCCGTTATCAACTGATTCAACGCGCGCAGTCGGCGAACAAACGCATCGTCCTGCCCGAAGGCAGCGAACCGCTCACCGTGCAAGCGGCGGCGATCTGCCAGGAACGCGGGATCGCCCGTTGCGTGTTGCTGGCCAAACCCGAGGACGTCGAAGCCGTGGCCCGCGCTCAGGGCATCGAGTTGCCGCCGGGGCTGGAGATTCTCGATCCGGACCTGATCCGCGAGCGCTATATCGAGCCGATGGTCGCCCTGCGCAAGAGCAAAAGCCTCAACGCGCCGATGGCCGAACAGCAACTGGAAGACACCGTGGTAATCGGCACCATGATGCTCGCCCTCGATGAAGTCGACGGACTGGTCTCCGGCGTGATCAACACCACTGCCAATACGATCCGCCCGGCCCTGCAACTGATTAAAACGGCACCGGGCTGCACGCTGGTGTCGTCGGTGTTTTTCATGCTGTTTCCCGAGGAAGTGCTGGTCTACGGCGACTGCGTGATGAACCCGCACCCGAGTGCTGCGGAACTGGCCGAGATCGCCCTGCAAAGCGCTGACTCGGCAGCCGCATTCGGCATCACCCCACGGGTGGCGATGATCAGCTACTCCAGCGGCGAATCCGCCAGCGGCGAGGAAGTCGAGAAGGTGCGCGAGGCCACCCTGCTCGCCCACGAGCAACAGCATTCGCTGCTGATCGACGGTCCGCTGCAATACGATGCCGCCGCCAACGCGGAAGTCGCCCGGCAACTGGCGCCGAACAGCCAGGTGGCCGGTCGCGCCACGGTGTTCGTGTTCCCCGACCTGAACACCGGCAACACCACCCACAAAGCCGTGCAGCGCAGCGCCGACTGCGTCAGCCTCGGCCCGATGCTGCAAGGCCTGCGCAAACCGGTGAATGATCTGCCGCGCGGCGCGCAGGTCGACGACATCGTCTACACCATTGCCTTGACCGCGATTCAAGCCGCCAACCGACCTATGGATGTGTAAATGCTGGATTTTCTCCCTGCACCGCTGCGCGGCGTGATTGCCTCGCTGTTGTTGGCGCTCAATACGATTCTGCTGTGCTCGTTCCTGTTCTGCGTGGCGCTGATCAAAGTGCTGCCGTTCGACCTCGCCCGCCGCGCCTCGCTGTGGCTGATGAGCCACACCCACGAAGCGTGGATCAGCAACAACAAGGCCTGGATGAACCTGGTGCGCCGCACGCGCTGGCACATCAGCGGCCTGCAAGGCCTGGACTACCAACACTCGTACCTGATCACCAGCAACCACCAGAGCTGGGTCGATATCCTGGTGCTGCAATACGTGCTCAACCGGCGTATTCAACCGCTGAAATTCTTCCTCAAGCAGGAGCTGATCTGGGTCCCGGTGATCGGACTGGCGTGGTGGGCGCTGGGCTTCCCGTTCATGAAGCGTTATTCCAAGGCCTACCTGGAAAAGCACCCGGAAAAGAAAGGCAAAGACCTGGAAACCACACGCAAGACCTGCGCGAAATTCCGCAACAACCCGGTGGGGATCTTCAACTTCGTCGAAGGCACGCGTTTCACCGAAGGCAAGCATGCGCAGCAGCAATCTCCATTCAAATACCTGCTCAAACCCAAGGCCGGTGGCATCGCGTTTGTGCTGGATGCGATGGGTGAACAGCTGGAGTCGATCGTCAACGTGACCATCCACTATCCGGGTGGGCGTCCGGGCTTCTGGGACCTGTTGTGCGGCAATGTGCGGGACGTGGTGGTGCACTTTGAAGAGCTGCAGATTCCGCCGGCATTCATCGGCAAGAACTACGACCAGGACGGCGAGTATCGCCTGCAGTTTCAGGGCTGGATCAATCAGCTGTGGCAGGACAAGGATGCGTTGCTGGAACAGATGCACCGCGATTATCCAGCCAAGCGCTAATCCCCTGTAGGAGTGAGCCTGCTCGCGATTGCGGTGGATCAGCCACTCTCAATGTTGAATGGCACACCGCTATCGCGAGCAGGCTCACTCCTACAGTTGACCGAGTTGGCCCGAAATAAAAAGCCCGCCGATGATCACTCATCGGCGGGCTTTTTGGTTTGCAGCTAACGCTTAGATCGCGCCACGCTTGCGCAGCAGATCCAGCACTTGCTTGACGCTTTCTTCCAGCGACAGCGACTGGGTGTCGATCACCAGATCGGCGTTCAGCGGCACGTCGTACGGGAAGGATTCGCCCGGGATGTTGTCGCCACCGGCGGCATACAGACCTTGCGGATCACGTTCGGCGCACACGGCCGGCGAGGCCTGCACATAAACGGTCAGCAGACGATCCTTGCCGATCAGGTCCTTGGCCTGCTCGCGACCTTCAGCGCTTGGTGCAACGAACGCTGCCAGGGTCAGCAGGCCCGCTTCGTTGAACTGACGCGCCACGTGCGCGGCACGACGCCAGTTCTCGGTGCGGCCGGCGCGATCCTGTGGCAGACCTTTGTTCAAGTCATGACGCAGGTTCTGACCATCGAGCACAAACACCGCACGGCCCATGTCGAACAGCTTGCGTTCAACCGCGTAGGCCAGCGTGCTCTTGCCCGCGCCCGACAGACCGCTGAACAGCACGGTGGCCGGTTGCTGGCCGAAGCGCTGGGCACGTTCTTCAGTGGCGACATGAGCCAGTTTGCCGTGGTGCGAAGCCGTGCCGTGAGCCAGCGGCTGAGCGACGATCATGCCGGCGCCGACAGTGCCGTTGGTCAAACGATCGATGATGATGAACGCGCCGGTGGTGCGGTTGCTGTCGTAACCGTCGAGGGCGATCGGCGCGTCGAGCGCGATCTTCACCTTGCCGATTTCGTTGAGCTGCAACGCGCTCGCCGGGCCTTCTTCGAGGGTGTTCACATCGACCTTGTTGACGATGCTGGCGATCGAGCCCGGCACGTAACTGGTGGCGCGCTTGATGTCGTATTTCTTGCCCGGGAGCATCGGCTCTTCAGCCATCCACACCAGCATCGCTTCGAAGGTGTCGGTGACCGGCGGCACGTTGTCGGCATGCACCAGCAGGTCGCCACGGGAGATATCGATCTCGTCTTCCATGGTCAGCGTCACCGCTTGACCGGGACCTGCGTGCTCCAGCTCACCTTCGAAAGTGACGATGGACTTCACGCGGCTGCTCTTGCCCGACGGCAGCACCACGACTTCGTCGCCCTTCTTGACGATGCCGCTGGCGAGGGTGCCGGCGAAACCGCGGAAGTTCAGGTTCGGACGGTTGACGTACTGCACCGGGAAACGCAGATCGGTGAAGTTGCGGTCGCCCGCCACTTCCACGGTCTCGAGAATTTCCATCAGCGACTGGCCGGTGTACCACGGCGAGCGCTCGGACTTGTTCACCACGTTGTCGCCCTTGAGGGCGGACATCGGCACGAAGTGCATGCTGGTCGGCTTCATCTTCAAGCCTTCAGCGAACTTCAGGTAGTCGGCCTTGATCGACTCGAACACACCCTGATCGAAGTCCTTCAAGTCCATCTTGTTGATGGCGACGACGATGTGCTTGATGCCCAGCAGCGAGGCGATGAAGCTGTGGCGACGGGTCTGGGTCTGCACGCCGTAACGGGCATCGACCAAAATGATCGCCAGGTCACAGGTAGACGCACCGGTGGCCATGTTGCGGGTGTACTGCTCATGGCCGGGGGTGTCGGCGATGATGAATTTGCGTTTGGCGGTGGAGAAATAGCGGTAAGCGACATCGATGGTGATGCCCTGCTCACGCTCGGCCTGCAGGCCGTCGACCAGCAACGCCAGGTCGATGTCGTCACCGGTGGTGCCGACTTTCTTCGAATCGCGGGTGATGGCTTCCAGGTGATCTTCGTAGATCATCTTGGAGTCGTGCAGCAGGCGCCCGATCAGGGTGCTCTTGCCGTCATCGACGTTACCGCAGGTCAAAAAGCGCAGCAGCTCTTTACGTTCGTGCTGGCCCAGGTAGGCGAGGATGTCCTCGCTGATCAAATCAGATGCGTGCGACATGACAACCCCTTAGAAATAGCCTTGACGTTTTTTGTCTTCCATCGAGCCTGCGCCATCGTGGTCGATGACTCGGCCCTGGCGCTCGGAAGTTCGCGTCAGGAGCATTTCCTGAATGATGTCCGTGAGGCTTTCGGCCTCGGACTCCACCGCGCCCGTCAACGGGTAGCAGCCAAGGGTACGGAAACGCACTTTCTTTTTGACGATGCGTGCCTTGTCCTCGTCGGACAGGTGTTCGAGGATGCGCTCGTCGTCGATCATGATCAGCGTGCCGTTCTTCTCGATCACTTCACGCTCGGCGGCGAAGTACAGCGGCACAATCGGGATGCCTTCGAGGTAGATGTACTGCCAGATGTCCAGCTCGGTCCAGTTCGACAACGGGAACACACGAATGGATTCGCCCTTGTTGACCTTGCCGTTGTAGACGTTCCACAGCTCCGGACGCTGGTTTTTCGGGTCCCAGCGGTGTTTGCTGTCGCGGAACGAGTACACGCGCTCTTTGGCACGGGACTTTTCTTCATCGCGACGGGCGCCGCCGAATGCTGCGTCGAAACCATGCTTGTCGAGTGCCTGCTTCAGGCCCTCGGTCTTCATGATGTCGGTGTGCTTGGCGCTGCCGTGGGTGAACGGGTTGATGTTCTGCGCCACGCCATCGGGATTGATGTGGGTGATCAGGTCCAGCCCCAGTTCCTCGACCATCTTATCGCGGAACTTGTACATCTCCTGGAATTTCCAGCGGGTGTCGACGTGCATCACCGGAAACGGCAGTTTGCCCGGGAAGAACGCCTTGCGTGCCAGGTGCAGCATCACGGCGGAGTCTTTACCGATGGAGTACAGCATCACCGGGTTGTCGAACTCGGCGGCCACCTCGCGGATGATGTGGATGCTTTCCGCCTCCAGCTGTTTCAGATGCGTCAGTTTGTCGACCATGGCTACTCACGAAAGCTTTCTTATGAACGGCCAGCGGGCCGTGTTCGAGCGGGGAATCCTAGCACAGCGCTCTCTTCTAATCAGGACGCCTACTAGATCGAAAGGGCATATGAATATGCCCACCCGTTTGGGCGCCCACCCCGTGTAGGAGTGAGCCTGCTCGCGATAGCGGTGTATCAGTCACCGCTATGTTGAATGTGACAAAGCTATCGCGAGCAGGCTCACTCCTACAGGTGAAATGCGGTGGATTCAGATCGGATTCGGGCAATCGATAAAGATGTGCTCGAGGGCGAAGCGCTTCGCCAGATAATCGCCCAGTGCCTGCACGCCGTAGCGCTCGGTGGCGTGGTGGCCGGCGGCGATGAAGCTGATGTCGTTTTCCCGGGCGCTGTGGAAGGTCTGCTCGGAAGCTTCACCGCTGAGGAACAGATCGACCCCCGCCGCCACGCCCTGATCGATATAGCCCTGGCCGCCGCCGGTGCACCAGCCCACGCGGCGGATCATCGCGCTGCCCTCGACCAGCAGCGGTTCGCGACCCATGACGTCTTGCACCTTGCGGGCGAAATCACGCGGCGTCATGGGCTCGTTCAACGAGCCGACCAAGCCGACAATCTTCAGGTTGTCCGGATCCAGCGGCCCTTCGACGGTGATGTCGAGCTGCCGCGCCAGTTGCACGTTGTTGCCGACCTCCGGATGCAGGTCCAGCGGCAAGTGGTAGGCGAGCAGACTGATGTCGTGCTTGAGCAAGGTCTTGAGGCGACGCTGCTTCATGCCGGTGATGCACGGGTTCTCGCCCTTCCAGAAATAGCCGTGATGCACCAGGATCAGATCGGCCTGCGCCTCGACTGCCGCATCAAGCAAGGCCTGACTGGCGGTGACGCCACTGACAATGCGCATCACTTGCGGACGGCCTTCGACCTGCAGGCCGTTGGGGCAATAATCGGCGATTTTTGCACTGCCCAGGTAACGGTCGGCTTCTTCGACGAGGGTGCTGAGGGCGACGGCCATGAAAGACTCCTAAATATCCCGTTCAGAGGCGCGCGCGGCCTCGTATAATGCGCGACATTATGGGCGGTCTGACCCCGCCTGCAACTTTTCCAGGACGTGCTTAATGCTCAAGGCGCTGCGTTTTTTCGGCTGGCCGCTGTTGGCCGGTGTGCTTATCGCTCTGTTGATTATTCAGCGTTACCCGCAGTGGGTCGGGCTACCGAGCCTCGACGTCAACCTGCAACAGGCGCCGCAGACCACCAGCGTGCAGCAGGGGCCGGTGTCCTATGCGGACGCGGTCACCATCGCCGCGCCGTCGGTGGTCAACCTCTACACCACCAAAGTCATCGCCAAACCGGCGCACCCGCTGTTTGAAGATCCGCAATTCCGACGCTTTTTCGGTGACAACTCGCCGAAACAGAAACGCATGGAATCGAGCCTCGGTTCCGGCGTGATCATGAGCCCGGAAGGCTACATCCTGACCAACAACCACGTGACCACCGGCGCCGATCAGATCGTGGTCGCCCTCAAGGACGGTCGCGAAACCCTGGCGCGAGTGATCGGCAGCGACCCGGAAACCGACCTCGCGGTGCTGAAGATCGACCTGAAGAACCTCCCGGCGATCACCGTCGGCCGTTCCGACAGCATCCGCATCGGCGACGTCGCTCTGGCCATCGGCAACCCGTTCGGTGTCGGCCAGACCGTGACCATGGGCATCATCAGCGCCACCGGGCGCAACCAGTTGGGCCTGAACAATTACGAAGACTTCATCCAGACCGACGCAGCGATCAACCCGGGCAACTCCGGCGGCGCGCTGGTCGACGCCAACGGCAACCTCACCGGGATCAACACGGCGATCTTCTCCAAGTCCGGCGGCTCGCAGGGCATCGGTTTCGCGATTCCGGTGAAACTGGCAATGGAAGTGATGAAGTCGATCATCGAGCACGGTCAGGTGATTCGTGGCTGGCTCGGTATTGAAGTGCAGCCGCTGACCCAGGAACTGGCCGAATCGTTTGGCTTGTCCGGGCGTCCGGGGATTGTCGTTGCGGGGATCTTCCGCGACGGTCCGGCGCAGAAAGCCGGCCTGCAACTGGGCGACGTGATTCTGAGCATCGATGGCGAACCGGCCGGTGATGGTCGCAAGTCGATGAACCAGGTGGCGCGGATCAAGCCGACCGACAAAGTGACGATTCAGGTGATGCGCAATGGCAAGGAGCTGAAGCTGACCGCTGAAATCGGCCTGCGTCCGCCACCGGCGCCGGTCAAAGAAGAAGAGTAAGCCACCAGTAAATCAATGTGGGAGCGAGCCTGCTCGCGAAGAGGCCGTCACAGTCAACAATGATGTTGAATGACAAACCGCTTTCGCGAGCAGGCTCGCTCCCACAGGTTCAGCAGTGCTTTCAGAGCTCGCCGAGGCCGTCGATCAGTGCCTGATTCTGCTCCGGCGTACCGATCGAGATCCGCAGGAACTGGGCAATCCGCTCCTGTTTGAAGTGGCGCACGATCACGCCTTGCTCGCGCAGCTTCGCCGCCAGACCTGCCGCGTCATGTTGCGGGTGGCGGGCGAAGATGAAGTTCGCCGCCGACGGCAGCACTTCAAAACCCTTGGCCTGCAACTGCGCGATGACCCATTCACGACTTTCGATGACCAGACGGCAGGTCTTGTCGAAATACTCGCGATCTTCGAATGCCGCCGCCGCGCCGACATTTGCCAGACGATCCAGCGGATAGGAGTTGAAGCTGTTCTTGATCCGCTCCAGCGCCTCGATCAGATCCGGATGCCCCACTGCCAGACCGACCCGCAGCCCCGCCAGTGAACGGGACTTGGACAGGGTCTGCGTCACCAGCAGGTTTGGATAACGGTCCACCAGGCTGATCGCGGTTTCACCGCCGAAGTCGATATACGCCTCATCCACGACCACCACCGAATCCGGGCTGGCCTTGAGGATTTGTTCAACCGCCTCCAGCGCCAACAGGCAACCGGTCGGTGCGTTCGGATTGGGGAAAATGATCCCGCCGTTGGGCTTGGCGTAGTCGGCCGGGTTGATCTGGAACTGCGCGTCCAGCGGCACCGCATCAAACTGGATGCCGTACAAACCGCAATACACCGGGTAGAAGCTGTAGCTGATGTCCGGGAACAGCAGCGGCTGCTCGTGCTGCAGCAGGCCGTGGAAGATGTGCGCCAGCACTTCGTCCGAACCGTTGCCGAGGAACACTTGATTGCTTTGTACACCGTAGTATTTCGCGACGGCAGACTTCAACAGATCGCTGTTCGGGTCGGGGTACAGACGCAGGTTGTCGTTGAGCTCGGTCTGCATCGCCGCCAAGGCTTTGGGCGACGGGCCGTACGGGTTTTCGTTGGTGTTGAGCTTGACCAGTTTGGTCAGCTTCGGCTGTTCGCCCGGCACATAAGGCACCAGATCCTTGACGAACGGGCTCCAGAATTTACTCATGTTCACTCCCCCTGCCCTTGAAGAAAGTCTGCGTCTTTGATGCGGTATTCGGCGCTGCGTGCGTGCGCGCTCAGGGATTCGCCACGGGCCAGGACCGAAGCGGTCTTGCCCAGCTCGGACGCACCGGCTTCGGAGCAGAAGATGATCGACGAACGTTTCTGGAAGTCGTACACGCCCAGCGGCGAGGAGAAACGCGCGGTGCCGGAGGTCGGCAGCACGTGGTTCGGGCCGGCGCAGTAATCGCCCAGCGCCTCGGAGGTGTGCCGGCCCATGAAGATTGCGCCAGCGTGACGGATCTGCGGCAGCCAGGCCTGCGGGTCGGCCACCGACAGCTCCAGGTGTTCCGGGGCAATGCGGTTGGCGACTTCGATGGCTTGCGCCATGTCGCGCACGTGAATCAGCGCGCCGCGACCGTTGATCGAGGTTTCGATGATGGTCGCGCGGTCCATGGTCGGTAGCAACTTGTCGATGCTGGCCGCCACCTTGTCGAGGAACTCGGCGTCGGGGCTGACCAGAATCGCCTGAGCGTCTTCGTCGTGCTCGGCCTGGGAGAACAGATCCATGGCGATCCAGTCCGGATCGGTCTGGCCGTCGCACACCACGAGAATTTCCGACGGGCCGGCGATCATGTCGATGCCAACCTGGCCGAACACGTGGCGCTTGGCGGTGGCGACATAGATATTGCCCGGGCCGACCACCTTGTCCACTTGCGGCACGCTTTCGGTGCCGTAAGCCAGCGCGGCAACCGCCTGGGCGCCGCCGATGGTGAACACCCGGTCAACGCCGGCGATACACGCCGCCGCCAGCACCAGCTCATTGATTTCGCCACGCGGGGTCGGCACGACCATGACCACTTCGGTCACGCCAGCGACCTTGGCCGGAATCGCGTTCATCAATACCGACGACGGGTACGAGGCCTTGCCGCCCGGCACGTACAGACCGGCGCGATCCAGTGGCGTGACTTTCTGGCCGAGCACGGTGCCGTCAGCTTCGGTGTAGCTCCAGGAATCCTGCTTCTGTTTTTCGTGGTAGCTACGCACCCGCGCGGCGGCTTTTTCCAGCGCTTCGCGCTGCGCCACGGTGATGCGGGTCAGGGCCAGTTCCAGACGCTCGCGCGGCAGAATCAGGTCAGCCATCGAAGCGACTTGCAGACCGTCGAACTTCTGGGTGAACTCGACCAGCGCCGCGTCACCGCGCTCGCGCACCGCTTTGATGATGTCCAGCACGCGCTGATTGACCGAGTCGTCAGACACACTTTCCCAGCTCAGCAGATGATCCAGATGATGCGCGAAATCCGGGTCAGCAGCGTTGAGTCGGCGAATTGCAGTCGGTGCGGTCATAGCGAGAGCCTCATAGGAATGGCAAAAACTCAGGCGCCCTAACTTAGCAGTCGTTTCCGCTTGGGCACCTGAGATTCTGGCTATGAGGCGGATAGACGGGCGCGACTCAGCGTCGCGCAGGTGAATCAGCCGCGGTGTCGCGATTCCACTGCGTTGCGCAGGGTATCGATCAACGCCTGAATACGGGCGTGTTGCATCTTCATCGAAGCCTTGTTGACCACCAGGCGCGAGCTGATCGTGGCGATCAGTTCCTGAGGTTCCAGGCCGTTGGCGCGCAGGGTGTTACCGGTGTCGACCACGTCGATGATCTTGTCCGCCAGACCGATCAGCGGCGCCAGTTCCATCGAGCCGTAGAGCTTGATGATATCGACCTGACGGCCCTGCTCGGCGTAGTAACGCTTGGCGACGTTGACGAATTTGGTCGCCACGCGCAGACGGCCCTTGGGCTCCGGCGCACCGATCTTGCCGGCGGTCATCAGTTTGCACTGGGCAATCTGCAGATCCAGCGGCTCGTACAGGCCCTGGCCGGTGTATTCCATCAACACGTCTTTACCAGCGACACCGAGGTCGGCCGCGCCATGCTCGACATAGGTCGGCACGTCGGTGGCACGCACGATCAACAGACGTACGTCATCCTGAGTGGTAGGGATGATCAGCTTGCGGCTCTTGTCCGGATTCTCGGTCGGCACGATGCCCGCTTCAGCGAGAAGCGGCAGGGTGTCGTCAAGGATGCGGCCCTTGGACAGTGCGATGGTCAACATGGGAAACGTCAGTCCTTATCAAGGTACTCATGTCCGGTCGCAATCGGCGCCGGACACACATCGAGCCGGATACCGGCTCGACTCGAAACAAATTCAGTGGACACGTCCCTGTGTCCGCATGCAGCGATCAGCCCGGAACGCGACGGATCTTGGCGCCCAGCATCTGCAGTTTTTCTTCGATGCACTCATAACCACGATCTATGTGGTAGATGCGGTCGATCAGGGTATCGCCTTCGGCGACCAGGGCCGAGATCACCAGGCTGGCCGACGCACGCAGGTCGGTCGCCATCACAGGCGCGCCCTTCAGCACTTCAGTACCGGTAACGATGGCGGTGTTGCCTTCGACCTGGATCTTGGCGCCCATGCGGTGCAGCTCGTACACGTGCATGAAACGGTTTTCGAAGATGGTCTCGATCACCGCACCGGTGCCTTCGGCAATGGCGTTGAGCGAGATGAACTGGGCCTGCATGTCGGTCGGGAACGCCGGGTACGGCGCAGTGCGCACGTTGACCGCTTTTGGACGCTTGCCGTGCATGTTCAGCTCGATCCAGTCTTCACCGCTGGTGACTTCAGCACCGGCTTCGCGGAGCTTTTCCAGAACGGCTTCGAGGATGGTCGGATCGGTGTCCTTGACCTTCACACGGCCACCGGTAACCGCTGCGGCCACCAGGTAGGTGCCGGTTTCGATACGGTCAGGCATGACTTTATAGAAGCACGAACCCAGGCGCTCGACGCCATCGATGGTGATGGTGTCGGTACCGGCGCCGGAAACCTTGGCGCCCATGGCGTTGAGGAAGTTCGCCAGGTCGACGACTTCCGGCTCGCGCGCGGCGTTCTGCAGCACGCTGCGACCCTTGGCCAGGGCAGCCGCCATCATGATGTTTTCGGTACCGGTCACACTGACGGTATCGAAGAAGAAACTTGCGCCGCGCAGGCCGCCTTCAGGCGCCTTGGCCTTGATGTAGCCGCCTTCGACGTCGATCACCGCGCCCATGGCTTCGAGGCCACGGATGTGCAGGTCGACCGGACGCGAACCGATGGCGCAACCGCCAGGCAGTGCGACTTCGGCTTCACCGAAGCGGGCAACCATCGGGCCCAATACCAGGATCGACGCACGCATGGTTTTCACCAGTTCGTACGGGGCGATCAGGGTCTTGATGGTGCGCGGATCGATTTCGACGCTGAGCTTCTCGTCGATCACCGGCTCGATACCCATGCGACCGAACAGCTCGATCATGGTGGTGATGTCGTGCAGGTGTGGCAGGTTGCCAACGGTCACCGGGCCATCGCACAGCAGGGTGGCAGCCAGAATCGGCAGGGCGGAGTTCTTTGCCCCGGAGATGCGGATTTCGCCATCAAGACGAACGCCGCCGGTAATAATCAATTTATCCATAAGAATCTCGACGCCCTTAGGCTCAGGTGCGCTCGGCCCAGGCCGCGCTGCTGAAAAATTTCATAGTGACCGCATGGATGCTGCCATCGGTGATCCATGGGTTCAAATGGGCATAGATCTGCTGCTGACGCTTCACCGGGCTCAACGCCGCCAGTTCATCGCTAATCACGTTCAGCTGGAAATTGCAGCCTTCGCCCTCAACTTCTACCAACGTTCCGGGCAGCTTTCCTTCAAGGAAGCTCTTCACTTCTACGGCCTGCATGCTCAACCTCAATCGGCGCCCTGTGCGCACGGGTCGGACATCATACAAAAAAGCCCCGCGCCTGCGAACCCCGCATTGGCAGGACTCTGACGGGGGGCTTCTTTATCGATGCGGGTTCAGGGGTGCGCCAGCAACTCGGTCAGTTCACTGACCTGAGCGATCTCGCGCATGTCTTCCGGCATCGCGCGGATGCTGACGGCCTTGCCGGCCGCCTGGGCATCGCGCATGAAGCACAGCAGCAAGGACAAGCCGACGCTGCTGGACTTCTTGACTGCCGAGCAATCGATCACCAGCGATGCCGCCTTGCTGGACTTGATCAGCGCCTGGCCTTCCTTGCGCAGGTCGGGACCTGTGCGGTAGTCCAGCACTCCGCTGAGCAGTAGCTCGTCGACATCACTCATACGAACTGCCGCCTCATTCATTGCGCTGGCTTCTCGGCAGCTTTCTCGGTGGTTTCCTTGGCCTTGGCCACTTCGCCAGCCCAATTGTTGATGGTCTTGTCCAGATCGTTACCATTGCGCTGCATCGCATCGGCGAACTGATCACGGAACAGCTTGCCGATGTTGATGCCGTTGATGATCACGTTGCGCAGTTTCCACTCGCCGTTGATCTTCTCCAGCGTGTACTGCACAGGGTAGATCGCGCCGTTGCTGCCCTTGACGGTCATGCCGACGCTGGTGCGATCGCCCGACTCGTCCTTGGCAGGATCAACCGTGATGCCCTGGTTGTTGTATTCGAGCAAGGCGTTGCCGTAGAACTGGAACAGGCCTTTCTTGAAGTTTTCCTGGAAGGTCTGCATCTGCGCAGGCGTAGCCTTGCGCGAATACTTGACCGTCATGATGCTTTTGGAAATGCCTTCGGCATCCACCACCGGACCGACAATGCTGTTCAGTGCGGCATAGAAGTCAGCCGGATCCTGCTTGTACTTCGCTTTATTGGCCGAAAGATCGGCCAGCATCCGGTTCGTGGTGTCCTGAACCAGGTCGTGCGCCGACTGTCCGGGTGCAGCGTTGGCCAGCAGCGGCAGTGCCGCGAGCAACACCAACAGGCCACGTCGCAAGGTAGAGATCATTCAAAAGCTCCTCATTTGGCGTCTTTGCTAACGGTATTGAGCAGGAATTTACCGATCAGGTCTTCCAGTACCAGAGACGACTGCGTGTCATGGATGGTTCCACCATCCTTCAGGCGAGTATCTTCCCCGCCCACACTGATACCGATGTACTTCTCGCCCAACAGGCCAGCGGTCAGGATAGACGCTGTGGAGTCGGTCGGCAGGTTGTCGACCTTTTTATCCACTTGCAGCGTTACCCGACCGGTGAAGCTGTCGCGATCCAGATCGATGGCCGTGACCTTGCCGATGGTCACACCGGCCATGGTCACTTTGGCTCTGACCGTCAAACCGGCGATATTGTCGAAGTAGGCGTAAAGCTTATAGGTGTCGGTGGTCGAAGTCGGAGACAGGCCACTGACCCGCAGAGCAAGCAGTAACAAGGCCAGGATCCCTGCCAGCAGGAACAGGCCGACACCGATTTCCAGGGTGCGGTTTTGCATCAGAAATCTCCAAACATCAAAGCGGTCAGAATAAAGTCCAGGCCCAGTACCGCCAGCGAGGCGAATACCACGGTCTTGGTGGTGGCGCGACTGATGCCCTCGGAAGTGGGCTCGCAGTCATAGCCTTGGAATACGGCGATCCAGGTCACGACGAAGGCGAAAACGACACTTTTGATGACGCCGTTGAGCACATCGCTGGTGAAGTTCACGCTGTTTTGCATGTTTGCCCAGTAGGAGCCTTCATACACCCCAAGCCAGTCGACAGCCACCCACGAACCGCCCCAGATACCCACCACGCTGAAAATCATCGCCAGCACCGGCAGGGAAATGAAACCGGCCCACAGACGCGGGGCAATAATGTACTTGAGCGGATCGACACCGATCATTTCCAGGCTGGAAAGCTGTTCGGTGGACTTCATGTTGCCGATTTCGGCGGTCAGTGCCGAACCGGCACGCCCGGCAAACAGCAGCGCCGTGACCACCGGCCCCAGCTCACGCAGCAACGTCAGAGCGACCATCTGCCCCACCGCCTGCTCCGAACCGTAGCTCGACAGAATACTGAAGCCCTGCAGCGCCAGCACCATGCCGATGAAGATCCCGGACACAACGATGATCACCAGCGACATCACGCCAACCGAATGCAGTTGCTTGACCAGCAGACCGAAACCGCCGCTGATGCCACCGCGACCGAGCAACGCGTGAAACAGGAACAGGGTCGCCCGGCCAAACACCGCGACAGCGTCGATCGCGGCTTCGCCGAAGCGGCGCACACGTTCTATCAATGAAATTCTGCGCATCAGCGCTTCCCCAGAAGATCTGCGCGGTAATCCGTCGCTGGAAAATGGTACGGCACCGGGCCGTCGGGGTTACCGGTCATGAACTGGCGAATACGGGGTTCATCCGAATTCATCAACTCGTCCGGCGTACCCTGCCCCAACACCTGACCATCACCTACTACATAGATGTAGTCAGCGATGCTCGCGGTCTCGGCCAGATCGTGGGACACCACGATGCTGGTGATGCCCAGCGCATCGTTGAGCAGACGGATCAGACGGACCAGCACGCCCATGGCGATCGGATCCTGACCGACGAACGGCTCGTCATACATGAGAATCTGCGGATCGAGGGCAATCGCACGGGCCAGGGCAACACGACGTTTCATGCCTCCCGAAAGCTCGTCGGGCATCAACTCGATCGCGCCCCGCAGACCGACCGCCTGCAATTTGAGCAGGACGATGTCGCGGATCATCTCATCCGGCAATTGGGTATGGACACGCAGGGGGAAAGCGACGTTCTCGAACACATCGAGATCGGTAAACAGTGCGCCGCTCTGAAACAGCACGCCCATGTGCTTTCGCGCATCGAACAGATCACTGCGCGACAGCGTCGGCAGGTTCTGACCGTTGACCCACACTTCCCCGCTGGAAGGACGCAATTGCGCCCCCATCAAACGCAGCAGCGTGGTCTTGCCACACCCGGAAGGTCCCATGATGCCGGTGACCTTGCCGCGCGGGATGCGAATATCGACGTTATTGAAAATGCTGCGCGCACCGCGCTTGAAGGAGACTCCCTTCAGCTCGACCGCGTAGGCGTTATCGGCACTCATCTAAACTCCTTGCGATGCAGCCTCTCACTCGGACGCCTGGCTTTCCTTGGAAAGCACATACCTCCCGGGCGGGCCGAACTGGCGGCGAACTATATCACTGCAATCGCCAAGCGCCCAAGGCCCAAGCCCGTCCGTGTTCAGCGATATGACAGGCCTGACGGCACTTTTTAAGGGTTTTGGTTACGAGGAATGACAAAGCACGACGAACTTGCGTGAGGCTTTTCAACATAACCGCTATAATCGCCGCCTTTTCATCGGGCTATACGATTTCTGACATGAGCCAATCCAGCGACCTGATTCAATCGGCACAACGCACCATCCGCCTCGAAGTGGAAGCCGTACAAGGCTTGTTGCCCCATATCGACGCCGATTTCGTACGCGCTTGCGAGATGATTCTGGCCAGCAAAGGCCGTGTGGTCGTCGTCGGCATGGGCAAATCCGGGCACGTCGGCAACAAGATTGCTGCAACCCTGGCCAGCACCGGCACCCCGGCCTTTTTCGTGCATCCAGCCGAAGCCAGCCACGGCGACATGGGCATGATCACCCGCGACGACGTGATCCTCGCCCTGTCCAACTCCGGCTCGACCAACGAAATCGTCACCCTGCTGCCTTTGATCAAACGCCTGGGCATCCAGTTGATCAGCGTGACCGGCAATCCGCAGTCGCCGCTGGCCAAGGCCGCCGAGGTCAATCTCAACGTGCATGTCGAGCATGAAGCCTGCCCTTTGAACCTGGCGCCGACATCCTCGACCACCGCTGCGCTGGTCATGGGCGACGCGCTGGCCGTGGCGCTGCTCGAAGCCCGTGGTTTTACCGCTGAAGATTTCGCTTTTTCCCACCCGGGCGGCGCGCTGGGCCGACGCCTGCTGCTGAAAGTCGAAAACGTCATGCACGCCGGCCAGGAACTGCCACTGGTGCAACGCGGCACCCTGCTCAAGGATGCGCTCATGGAAATGACCCGCAAGGGCCTGGGCATGACCGCGATTGTTGAAGCCGACGGCAAACTGGCCGGGATCTTCACCGACGGCGACCTGCGTCGCACGCTGGATCGCAGCATCGACATCCGTAGCGCCACCATCGACCAGGTCATGACCGCGCACGGCAAGACCGCACGGCCCGAAATGCTCGCCGCCGAAGCGCTGAAAATCATGGAAGACCACCGAATCAACGCACTGGTTGTCGTGGATGAAGAAGATCGCCCGATCGGCGCCTTCAACCTCTCCGATCTGCTGCGTGCAGGAGTGATGTAATGACAACCGACCTGCTGCAGCGCGGCAAAGCGATCAAACTGGCGGTATTCGACGTCGACGGCGTCCTCACCGACGGTCGCCTGTACTTCCTTGAAGACGGCAGCGAATTCAAGACGTTCAACACCCTCGACGGCCAAGGCATCAAGATGCTGATGAACGCCGGCGTCGAAACCGCGATCATCAGCGGTCGCAAGACTCCTGTGGTCGAGCGCCGGGCGAAGAACCTCGGTATCCCGCACCTGTTTCAGGGTCGCGAGGACAAATTGGTGGTTCTGGACGGTCTACTGGCGCAACTGGGCCTAAGCTATGAACAGGTCGCCTACCTCGGTGACGACTTGCCTGACCTGCCGGTGATCCGCCGCGTAGGCCTGGGCATGGCCGTTGCCAACGCTGCCGACTTCGTGCGCGAACACGCCCATGGCGTCACTCGGGCTCGCGGTGGCGAAGGCGCTGCCCGCGAATTCTGCGAATTGATCCTGCGCGCCCAGGGCCGCCTCGATGCGGCCAACGCCGCGTACCTGTGAGCCAAATCATGTTTAGCAAAAAATTTCGCAACTTCCTGCTGTTCGGCTGTATCGCTGCCATGTTTGCGGCGGTCGGCTACTGGAACATCAGCCCTGAGCGTTTCCTCGACAAACCTGTGGTCAAGGTCGAAGACACGGCCATCGACTGGTACGCCACCAACACACATACCCTGCAATACCTTCCGGACGGCAAGCTGCAGTACGAAATGACCTCCGACAAGGCCGAGCACCTGAAAGCGACGGACGTGACCCTGGTCACCAAACCCGACCTGAACATGTTCCGCGGCACCGAATTCCCATGGCACGTGACCAGCGAGCGTGGCGAGGTGAATCCTGACGGAACGCAGGTAGAACTGATCGACTCGGTACGCATCAAGCGCACCGATGAAAAGAACCGCGACACCCTGATCACCAGTACACGAATGACGGTGTTCCCTCAGCAGCAATATGCGCAGACCGAGCAACCCGTTAGAATCGACGGCGCTGGCGGTGTATCGACTGGCGTGGGAATGAAGGCGTATTTGAAGGAAAGCAGGATACACCTGCAATCGAACGTAAGAGGACAGTATGAGGCTCGTTAAAACCCTCCCTATTTTGCTCAGTCTGGGCGCAGCACTGGGAAGCGTGAGCGCCTGGGCTCTGCCGAACGATCAGCAGCAACCTATCCGCATTCAGGCCGACGACGCCCAACTGGACGACAAGAACGGCATCGCCACCTATAAAGGTGATGTGATCATCACCCAGGGCTCGATGACCGTTAAAGGCAACACGGTGACCATCACCCGCACCAAGACAGGTGACATCGACGTCGTGACTTCGGTCGGCAACCTTGCCTACTTCGAGCAATTGCAAACCGCTGGCGACACCAAGCCTGTTCAGGGCTGGGGCGTGACGATCCAGTACCACGCTGCGCAAAACCGCGTCGTGCTGATCGACAAGGCCAAGGTTGTCGACAAGGACAACAACACCACTCAGGGCGAGAAAATCGTCTACGACACCGTGAAGAAACTGGCCAGCGCCGGTCGCGCTACCGGCAGCAAGGTCACTGAAGCGCGTCCGCGCATCGACATGGTGATCCAGCCGAAGAAGAAAACCGACGAGAAAACCCAGTAATGGCAACTCTGAAAGCTCAGCACCTGGCCAAGGCCTATAAAAGCCGCCAGGTTGTGCGCGACGTCAGCCTGTCGATCGACAGCGGCCAGATCGTTGGCCTGCTCGGCCCGAACGGCGCTGGCAAGACCACCTGTTTCTACATGATCGTTGGCCTGGTGCAGGCCGATCAGGGTCGCGTGCTGATCGACGATCTGGACGTCAGCCACCAGCCCATGCACGGTCGCGCCAAGGCCGGTATCGGCTATCTGCCGCAAGAAGCGTCGATCTTCCGCAAACTGTCGGTAGCCGACAACATCATGGCCATCCTCGAGACCCGCGCCGAACTCGACAAGGCCGGGCGTCGCAAGGAACTGGAAAGCCTGCTGCAGGAATTCCACATCAGCCACATCCGCGACAACCTCGGCATGAGCCTGTCCGGTGGTGAACGCCGCCGGGTGGAAATCGCTCGCGCCTTGGCCACCGCACCGAAATTCATCCTGCTCGACGAACCGTTCGCCGGTGTCGACCCGATCTCGGTCGGCGACATCAAGCAGATCATCCATCACCTCAAGGCCAAGGGCATCGGCGTACTGATCACCGACCACAACGTCCGCGAGACCCTGGATATCTGCGAAACCGCTTACATCGTCAACGACGGTCAATTGATCGCCGAAGGTGACGCTGCAACCATCCTCGCCAACGATCTGGTGAAGGAAGTGTACCTGGGCCACGAGTTCCGCCTCTAAAGCGCGAGCACACCCGGCCAGCCGTTGGGGTGCTGTAACGTTGAAGCTGATTTTTATACGCTTTTATTGTTACAGCGCTCTAGGCAAACACGACAGTTTCAGGCATATAATTTGCTTAAGTTTGGCGCTTCGGCGCCCTGTAGTGGATGGCGCATGCGCGCCGGCGAATAAGGTGTTAAGCCCCTGCCATGAAACCATCGCTAGTCTTGAGAATGGGCCAGCAGCTGACGATGACACCGCAGCTGCAACAGGCCATCCGCCTGCTCCAATTGTCCACCCTGGACCTGCAACAGGAAATCCAGGAGGCCCTGGAATCCAATCCGATGCTCGAACGCCAGGAAGACGGCGACGACTTCGACAACTCCGATCCTTTGGCGGACAACGCCGAACAAAAGCCCAATACCGAGATTCAGGAACCGTCCTATCAGGAAACCGCCCCGACGGTGGACAACCTGGAGGATGGCGAATGGAACGAGCGCATCCCTAACGAGCTGCCCGTCGACACCGCCTGGGAAGACGTCTACCAGACCAGCGCCAGCAGCCTGCCCACCAGCGATGACGACGAGTGGGACTTCACCACCCGCACCTCCGCCGGGGAAAGCCTGCACAGCCATCTACTGTGGCAGCTGAACCTGGCGCCGATGTCCGACACGGATCGCCTGATCGCCGTGACCCTGATCGACTGCATCAACAATCAGGGCTACCTCGACGAAACCCTCGAAGAAATTCTCGACGCCTTTGACCCGGAGCTCGACATCGAGCTGGACGAGATCGAAGCCGTCCTGCATCGCATCCAGCAATTCGAACCAGCCGGCATCGGTGCGCGCAATCTCAGCGAATGCCTGCTGCTGCAACTGCGTCAGCTGCCCGCCAAGACCCCTTGGCTGAACGAAGCCAAGCGTCTGGTCAGCGACTACATCGATCTGCTGGGCAGCCGCGACTACAGCCAGCTGATGCGACGCATGAAGCTCAAGGAAGATGAGCTGCGCCAGGTCATCGAACTGGTGCAGAGCCTCAACCCGCGCCCGGGTTCGCAGATCGAATCGACCGAAGCCGAATACGTGGTGCCCGACGTCATTGTGCGCAAGGACAACGAACGCTGGCTGGTCGAGCTGAACCAGGAGTCGGTACCGCGCCTGCGGGTCAATGCGCAATATGCAGGCTTCGTCCGCCGTGCCGACACCAGCGCCGACAACACTTTCATGCGCAATCAGCTTCAGGAAGCGCGCTGGTTCATCAAGAGCCTGCAAAGCCGCAACGAAACCCTGATGAAAGTCGCCACCCAGATCGTCGAGCATCAGCGCGGCTTCCTGGAATACGGTGACGAAGCCATGAAACCGTTGGTCCTGCACGACATCGCCGAGGCGGTCGGCATGCACGAATCGACGATTTCCCGGGTCACCACGCAGAAATTCATGCATACCCCGCGCGGTATTTATGAACTGAAATACTTTTTCTCCAGCCACGTCAGCACCTCCGAAGGCGGCGAATGCTCGTCCACAGCGATCCGCGCAATCATCAAAAAACTGGTTGCGGCGGAAAATCAGAAAAAGCCGTTGAGTGACAGCAAGATCGCTGGTTTACTGGAGGCACAAGGCATTCAGGTGGCTCGCCGCACCGTCGCCAAGTACCGCGAATCCCTCGGGATCGCGCCTTCGAGCGAACGCAAGCGGTTGATGTAAGCCACGTTACAGCGTTCCAGTGGCAGGCTATCCGGCCTGCCGCTTTATGCACTGGCAACGAAGGAGAAGCTGTATGCAAGTCAACATCAGTGGACACCAACTGGAAGTGACCGAACCTCTGCGCGCTTACATCAATGAGAAACTCGAACGATTAGAGCGCCATTTCGACAAGATCACCAACGTGCAGGTCACGATGTGCGTCGAAAAGCTGAAGCAGAAAATCGAAGCCACCTTGCATATACCCGGCAGCGAAGTGGTCGCCAACGCGGAACATACCGATATGTACGCGGCGATCGACGCCTTGACCGACAAGCTGGATAAACAACTCAAAAAGCATAAGGAAAAGACCCAGAGCCTGCTCCAGGGCGCGACCGGTCGATAACCCCCCACCCCATGATCCGACTTGAAAGTATCCTGACCCCCGGCCGTTCCCTCGTGAACGTGCCGGGCGGCAGTAAAAAGAAAGCCCTCGAACAGATTGCCAACCTGATCGCCCGCGAAGTGCCGGATCTGGAGATGCAGGATGTCTTCGAGGCGCTGATCGCCCGTGAGAAACTCGGTTCCACCGGTTTCGGCAACGGCATCGCCATTCCCCACTGCCGCCTCAAAGGCTGCGAAGCGCCTATCAGCGCATTGATGCACCTTGATGCCCCCATCGATTTCGATGCCATCGACGGCGCACCGGTTGACCTGCTGTTTGTCCTGCTGGTCCCGGAAGCGGCCACCGATGCCCACCTGGAATTACTGCGCCAGATCGCCAGCATGCTCGATCGCAAGGAAGTGCGCGAAAAACTGCGCAGCGCACCGAGTAACGAAGCCTTGTATCAGGTCGTCCTGAGCGAGCAGAACGGTCACTAATCATGCGCTTGATCATTGTCAGCGGCCGCTCCGGCTCGGGTAAAAGCACCGCACTGGATGTCCTTGAGGACAACGGCTACTACTGCATCGATAACCTGCCGGCCGGCCTTTTGCCCGAACTCGCCGAACGCGCTCTGGTTCACACCGAACTGGCCCAGCCGCTGGTGGCTGTGTCGATTGATGCCCGCAACCTGCCGAGCCATCTGTCGCGCTTCCCCGAGCTTCTGGAAGAAGTCCGCAGCCGGCACATCCAGTGCGACGTGCTCTATCTGGATGCCGACGAGGAAACCCTGCTCAAGCGCTTCTCGGAAACCCGTCGGCGCCACCCGTTGAGCACCGCCAATCGCTCGCTGGCCGAAGCCATTCATGACGAGACCGCCCTGCTCGGCCCGATCGCCGACCTGGCCGACCTCAAGGTCAACACCACCAATCTGAACCTGTATCAGTTGCGCGACACCATCAAGCTGCGCCTGCTGAACCAGCCAGAGCCGGGCACGGCCTTTCTGGTCGAGTCGTTCGGCTTCAAGCGTGGCATGCCGGTGGATGCGGACCTGGTATTCGACGTACGCTGCCTGCCGAACCCGTACTGGAAGCCGGAACTTCGCGCGCAATCGGGTCTCGATGCACCGGTCGCCGAATACCTTGCGGCGCAGCCGGAAGTCGAGGAGATGTATCAGGACATCTTCGGCTATCTGAATAAATGGCTGCCGCGCTTCGCCGCGAGCAACCGCGCCTATGTCACCATTGCCATTGGCTGCACCGGCGGGCATCACCGCTCCGTTTACCTGACCGAACGCCTGGGTCAGGCCCTGCAGAAAACCCTGAAGAACGTCCAGGTTCGCCACCGCGACCTCACTTAAAGGATTCACACCGCGATGCCTGCTCTGGAAATCGAAATCATCAATAAACTGGGTTTGCATGCCCGAGCTTCCGCGAAGTTCGTTGGCGTGGCAGGCCAGTACCCGGATTGCACGATCAGAGTGGGGCGCACGCCGGAGACCACCGTTGACGGCAAAAGCATCATGGCGATGATGATGCTCGCCGCCGGCAAGGGCACCAAAATCTATCTGAGCACCGAAGGCCATCAGGAAGAGGAAGCGCTGGATGCGCTGGTGACGCTGATCAACAACTACTTCGACGAAGGCGGTTGATCGCCTGTAGTGGCGAGGGAGCTTGCTCCCGCTCGGCTGCGTAGCAGTCGTCAATACGGTGCAACTGGCAGATAGCGAATGGGGCCGCTTTGCAGCCCAGCGGGAGCAAGCTCCCTCGCCACAATTCAACTCAACCCAATGCTGTATCCATCACCATCATCAGACAGAACCCGATCAGCAAGCCAAGACTGGCGAGCTTGTCATGACCATTGCGTCGCGACTCGGGGATCACCTCATGGGTCACCACCAGCAACATCGCTCCCGCCGCCAGTGCCAGCCCCAATGGCAACAACAGCTCCGCCAGGCCGACCAGCCACGCACACAACAGGGCAAACACCGGCTCGACCAGACCTGACGCTGCGCCGATCACGAACGCCTTGACCCGCGACATCCCCGCCCCAGCCAACACCAGCGCAATCACCAGCCCTTCCGGCACATCCTGCAAGGCAATGCCCATCGCCAGGCTGTCCGCGTCGGGCACGCCGCCGCCCGCCGATACGCCGACCGCCATGCCTTCAGGAATGTTGTGGGCAATGATCGCGAAGACGAACAGCCAGATTCGCGGTGGAATCACCGGGTGTTCAAGGGTGCCGACCAGCATTTGCGCAGAGGCGCCGGACAAGCGCAGATCCACCAGATACAGGGCGCACGCACCGAGCAGGATGCCAAAGCAGATCAGGCCACTGGCGGCCCACGGTGTCAGACCCAGGCTTTCAGCGGCTGCGATGCCGGGCACGATCAGCGAAAACGCCGTCGCGGCCAGCATCACCCCGGCTCCAAACCCCAGCAACGTATCGCCAAGTGCCTGTGGCATGTTGCGAATAACCAGCACCGGCACAGCGCCAAGCGCTGTGCCGAGTGCGCAGATCGCACCACCCTGCAACGCCCGCGACAGTCGCGGCTCCAGACTCAGCCACTCCAGTCCATGGGCGACCAGCAAGGTCATGCCCGCCAACAGCAACAACGATCCCACGGCGTAACGAAACATACGCCCACCGCCGATCGCCAGTGTCTCAGTGCCCATAGTCAGCCTTGGATTGTTTTTATAGAAGACTTAAACCAGTGCGGCCTGAAAGCGCGCGGCGACTTCCGGCCAGTTGATCACGTTGTAGAACGCGTTGATGTATTCCGGGCGACGGTTTTGATAACGCAGGTAGTAGGCGTGCTCCCAGACGTCCAGACCGAGAATCGGCGTATTGCCGTTCATCAGCGGGCTGTCCTGATTGCCGCTGCTTTCCACGATCAGTTTCTTGTCGGGTGTGACGCTGAGCCAGGCCCAGCCACTGCCGAACCGGGTCAACGCGGCTTTGGTGAACGCTTCCTTGAAACGCTCGAGCCCGCCCAGTTGCTCATCGATTGCCTGGGCCAGCGCGCCATCAGGCTTGCCACCACCGTTGGGCACCATGACTTCCCAGAACAGCGAGTGGTTGGCGTGTCCGCCGCCCTGATTGATCACGGCCGCGCGAAGTTTTTCCGGCAATTGCTGGACGCTGGCGACCAGTTTTTCAACCGGCCACTCGGCAAACTCGGTGCCTTCAACCGCCGCGTTGAGGTTGTTGATGTAGGTCTGGTGATGCTTGGTGTAGTGGATTTCCATGGTCTGCGCATCGATATGCGGTTCCAGGGCGTCGTAGGCGTACGGCAAGGCAGGCAACGTAAAAGCCATTTTCAGTGAACTCCATGGTGATGTGTGGCTGGCGCGCGACGCGCATTGCCGGTATCCGGATGCAGCAGGCGCTGGGTGCGCGGATATTCGCCGTGCTCGCTGATGAAATTCAGCAGTTCGACGTAGGTCTTGCTGCTCTGGCGCAACGCCGCTTCCCGCAGGGCCGGACGCAGGCGCTCGTCCTGCATGGTCTGTAACAGCCGTTGATGAATCGCGCACAGGTATTCGGCGCTCTCCTCCGGTTGATTCAGGCGCAGGTGCAGATCCGCAAGGTTGTGGTGGGAGACGACGCAGGCCGCCACCGCTTCGTCGGCATCGGCCCAGCGTTCGAACAGCACTTGCGCCAGGGCCAGGGCTTGCAGGTAAGCCTCGCGGGCATCGATCAGCTCGCCGAGCATGAAGCAGCGATTGGCCCGTTCGATCGTGCGTTTCCAGTGCTCCATGGTGAACCTCCAAAGCGGTTGCGGGATTTACACGCCGCCAGCGGTGAGTTTCTCGGGGTTGAGCAACTCTTCCAGTTGGCTGCGCGACAGGTCGGTGTGCTCCAGCGCGACGTCGATCACCGGGCGGCCCTGCTTGTAGGCCTGCTTGGCGATTTCGGCAGCTTTCTGGTAGCCAATGATCGGGTTGAGCGCGGTGACCAGAATCGGGTTGCGCGCCAACGCTTCCTTGAGTCGTGCCTCATTGACCTTGAAGCTGGCGATGGCCTTGTCACCAAGCAGACGGCTGGCATTGGCCAACAACTCGATGCTGCTCAGCAGGTTCTGGGCAATGACCGGCAGCATTACGTTCAGCTCGAAGTTGCCCGACTGCCCGGCAATGGTGATCACCGAGTCGTTGCCGATCACTTGGGCGGCAACCATCGCGGTGGCTTCCGGGATCACCGGATTGACTTTGCCCGGCATGATCGACGAGCCCGGTTGCAGGCCCTCGAGTTCGATTTCACCGAGACCGGCGAGCGGACCGGAGTTCATCCAGCGCAGGTCATTGGCGATTTTCATCAGCGACACGGCGGTGGCCTTGAGCTGGCCGGAGACCGCAACGGCGGTGTCCTGCGAACCGATCAGGGCGAACAGATCCTTGCCCGGGGTGAACTGCACATGGGTCAGCTGACTCAGGTGGCGACTGAAGCGCGCGGCGAATTCCGGGTGGGCATTGATCCCGGTTCCCACCGCCGTGCCGCCCTGCGCCAGCGATTGCAGACTTGGGAGCAAATCCTGCAGGTGAGCGATATTGGCCTTGAGCTGCTGCGCCCAGCCATTGAGCACCTGACTCATGCGCACCGGCATCGCGTCCATCAAGTGCGTGCGACCGGTTTTGACGTGCTGGTGCACCTGCCCGGCTTTGTTTTCGATGACCTGTACCAGGTGCAGCAGCGCCGGCAGCAATTGCTCGTGCAACGCCAGGGTGGCACTCACATGAATGGTGGTCGGAATGATGTCGTTGCTGCTCTGGCCGCAGTTGACGTGATCGTTCGGATTGACCGGTTCGCCCAGCAGACGGCTGGCGAGGGTCGCGATCACTTCGTTGGCGTTCATGTTGGAGCTGGTGCCGGAACCGGTCTGGAAGATATCCACCGGAAAATGCTGCATGAAGTCGCCTTCGAGCAGGCCTTGCGCCGCGTCACTGATGGCCTTGCCTTGCGCCGCGCTGAGCTGGTTGAGTTCGACGTTGGCCCGCGCCGCGGCGGCTTTGGCGAGGATCAGCGCGCGAATGAATTGGGTCGGCATCGGTTTGCCGCTGATCGGGAAGTTATCCACCGCACGCTGGGTCTGCGCGCCGTAGAGAGCGTCCACCGGCACCTGCAGTTCGCCCATGCTGTCGCGCTCAATACGTGTCTTGGTCATCTGAAAATCCTTGCACCAGTTCAATAAGAGGAATCGAGGGGAACAGTTCGCAGGTGGCGAGCTGCCAGGTGTAGCGCTGCCAACGCTGGAGCCGGCAGTTGCACAGCGACAGGCGCTCCATTTCACGCAACGGACGCCAGGCTTGATCAAGACACAGGCTGCGCCAGTGCCACGGCAACGCGATGTCGGTGGCCGTGTCGAGCAGCAGATGGAAGGCGGTTTCAGCGATGGTCCAGGGAGAGGTAGCCGTGCAGCAGGCCAGATAACGGCCTTCGGCCAGGTAATGTTCGATCAGGCGCGGTTCGTCAGGATCCATCGCGCAGCGGATCTGGCGACTCATCCAGCGCCAGCTTTCGAGGTACGGCTGCTCGTGCAAGGCAGAACTCATGATCCGGGACTCGTTCGGAGATGAGATTCATTATTAGATGATAATGAGAACCAAAACAAGAGTGCCTTGGCAAGAGCTGCCGAAGCTGGGCATAAAAAAGGCGCGCCATCCGAATTGGGTGGCGCGCCTTTTTGCGTAGCGGAATTTGAGGTTAGCTGCCCGCGACAGTCATCCGCTCGATCAGCACCGAGCCCGTACGAATGTTGCTGCGCAGTTCCAGATCATTACCGACCGCAACGATCTGCTTGAACATGTCGCGCATGTTGCCGGCGATGGTCACTTCCTGCACCGCGAACTGGATTTCGCCGTTCTCGACCCAGAAACCCGCCGCCCCGCGCGAATAGTCGCCAGTGACCATGTTCAAGCCATGGCCCATCAGCTCGGTCACCAACAGGCCACGGCCCATACGGCGCAGCAATGCCGCCTGATCTTCATCACCGTGGGTCACGAACAGGTTGTGCACGCCGCCAGCGTTGGCGGTGCTCGGCATGCCGAGTTTGCGCCCGGAGTACGTGCCAAGGATGTACGACACCAGCTCGCCCTTTTCGACGAACGGCTTGGCATAGGTAGCCAGACCATCACCGTCGTAGGACGCACTGCCCATGGCGCGCATCAGGTGTGGACGCTCGTCGATGGTCAGCCATTCCGGAAACAGCTTCTGCCCCAGCGTGCCTTCAAGGAACGAGGACTTGCGGTACAGACTGCCGCCGGAGATCGCCGAGAGGAAGCTGCCGAACAACCCGCCCGCCAGCTCGGCGGAAAACAGTACCGGCACTTCGCAGGTCGGCACCGGACGCGCGCCCAGACGACTCGCTGCCCGTTGCGCGGCACGCTGGCCGATACTCACCGGATCCGCCAGCAGACTGCCCTGGCGATTGACGTCATACCAGTAATCACGCTGCATCTGGCCGTCGGCTTCGGCGATCATCACGCAGCTGAGGCTGTGTCGGGTCGACGCGTAACCGCCGACGAAACCGTGGCTGTTGCCATACACGCGGCAGCCCTGATGAGTGCTGAGGGTGGTGCCGTCAGCGTTCTTGATCCGCGCATCCGCGTCGAACGCCGCCGCTTCACAGAGCAACGCCTTCTCGATGGCCTGCTCCGGGGTGATGTCCCATTCGTGGAACAGGTCGAAATCCTGCTGATCCTTGGCCATCAGCGCCGCATCAGCCAGGCCCGAAGCTTCGTCTTCAGAGGTGTGCTTGGCGATCGCCAGTGCGGCGGCGACGGTTTCACGAATCGCATCAGGCCCGGTGGCGGAGGTGCTGGCCGAGCCTTTGCGCTGGCCGACGTACAGGGTGATGCCGAAGCCCTGATCGCGGTTGAACTCGACCGTCTCGACTTCACGCTGGCGCACCGACGTCGACAAACCCTGCTCCAGCGACACCGCGACTTCGCAGGCACTGGCGCCCTGACGCTTGGCTTCGGCGATGATCTGCTCGACCTGTTCCTGCAGTGCCGGCAATGCCTGCGGGCCGACGCTTTGAACTGCACTCATGCTCATCTCCACTCAAATTCTGCTTTCGGCTGGGGTCATCGAGCGACCGGGCCGGACAAGCGGCCCCCGACTGGTTATCATGGCGGCGTTTCTTTGCGGACTGCCACCATGGTTGATTCTTACGACGACTCCCTCGATACGGGAGAAAAAAGCAAATCTCAGGTCAAACGCGAGCTGCATGCTCTGGTTGACCTTGGCGAGCGCCTTACAACACTCAAGCCCGACTTGCAGGCAAAACTGCCATTGACCGACGCTTTGCGCCGGGCCCTGGCCGATGCGCCCAAGCACACCGCGAACATCGCGCGTAAACGGCACTTGCAGTTCATCGGCAAACTGATGCGCGATCAGGACACTGACGCGATTCTGGTATTGCTCGATCAACTCGATGCCTCCACCCGTCAGTACAACGAGCGTTTCCACAACCTCGAACGCTGGCGTGACCGCCTGATCGCCGGTGACGATGCCGTGCTGGAGAAATTCGTCGTCGAGTACCCGGACGCCGATCGCCAGCAGTTGCGTTCCCTGATCCGTCAGGCTCAGCACGAGGTTGCGCAAAACAAACCTCCTGCTTCCAGCCGCAAGATCTTCAAATACATCCGTGAGCTGGACGATACCCAACGCGGCCTGCGTTGATATTCGCCCCTGTAGGAGCTGCCGCAGGCTGCGATCTTTTGATCTTGAAAAAGCAAAGATCGCAGCCTGCGGCAGTTCCTGCAGCTGGTTTATTTATGCGCCCGTGCCACCCACGGTAATCGCATCGATCTTCAGCGTCGGCTGACCGACACCCACCGGCACCGACTGCCCGTCCTTGCCGCACGTACCCACTCCGCTGTCCAGCGCCAGATCGTTCCCGACCATCGACACCCGGCTCATCGCCTCGGGGCCGTTGCCGATCAATGTCGCGCCCTTGACCGGTGCGGTGATCTTGCCGTCTTCGATCAGGTACGCTTCGCTGGTGGAGAACACGAACTTGCCGCTGGTGATGTCGACCTGACCGCCGCCGAGGTTGGCGCAGTAGATGCCTTTCTTCACCGACGCGATTATTTCCGCCGGATCGCTTTCGCCACCGAGCATGTAGGTGTTGGTCATGCGCGGCATCGGCAGATGCGCGTAGGACTCGCGCCGACCATTGCCGGTGCGCGCCACACCCATCAGGCGCGCGTTGAGCTTGTCCTGCATGTAGCCCTTGAGCACGCCGTTCTCGATCAGCGTGGTGCACTCGGTCGGGGTGCCTTCGTCGTCGACACTCAGCGAACCGCGACGACCGCTCAGGGTGCCGTCATCGACGATGGTGCACAGCTTGGACGCGACCATCTCGCCCATGCGCCCGCTGTAGGCGGAACTGCCCTTGCGGTTGAAGTCGCCTTCCAGACCGTGGCCGACCGCTTCGTGCAGCAGCACGCCGGACCAGCCCGAACCCAATACCACCGGCAAAGTGCCGGCCGGGGCCGGAATCGCTTCCAGGTTCACCAGCGCCTGACGCAGCGCTTCACGGGCATAACCCATGGCGCGGTCTTCGGCGAGGAAGTAACGGTAGTCGGTACGCCCGCCACCGCCATGCCCGCCGCGTTCGCGGCGGCCATTCTGCTCGACGATCACGCTGACGTTGAAACGCACCAACGGACGCACATCAGCGGCCAGACCACCGTCGGTGGACGCCACCAGAATCCGCTCCCAGACCCCGGCCATGCTCACGCTGACCTGCTGAATCCGTGGGTCAAGAGCGCGGGTGGCAACGTCGATGCGCTTGAGCAATTCGACTTTCTCGGCGCGGCTCAGCACTTCCAGCGGGTTGTCCGGCGCATACAACTGCGCGACATCCTGGGTGGAGAACGCTTGCACCGTGCCGTTCTGCCCGGCGCGGGAGATCGAGCGTGCGGCGCGGGCCGCAGCGCCGAGGGCTTCGAGGGTGATCGCATTGCTGTAGGCAAAACCGGTTTTTTCACCGGATTGCGCACGCACGCCAACGCCCTGGTCGAGGTTGAAGCTGCCTTCCTTGACGATACCGTCTTCCAGCGACCACGACTCGGAGATCTGACCCTGGAAATACAGGTCGGCCGCATCGATGCCCGGCCCTGCCAGATCGCCGAGCACGCCTTGCAGGCTCTCGAGGGTCACGCCGCCGGGCGCCAACAGGTGATCACTGACTGAGGACAACAACTCGCTCATAGGTTTACGCCTTAAATTCATGTTCTGAAGCAGGCCGCTGTGCGCCCTGCGAGAAAAACCGCCGATGATTCGCCACCGGCATTCGCGCCCTGATGGACGCCTGTTCATCACTGTCGCGTTCGGCCAACAACACCGCTTCGCCTTGATCCTGATGCGCCAGCACGCGGCCCCACGGATCAATAATCGCCGCATGACCAAAGGTTTCCCGCGGTCCCGGGTGGGTCCCGCCCTGTGCTGCCGCCAACACATAACACTGCGTCTCGATGGCCCGGGCGCGAATCAGCACGTCCCAGTGTGCCGCACCCGTCACTGCGGTGAAGGCCGACGGGGCGGTAATCAACTCGGCACCGGCGGCGCGCAGTTCGCTGTACAGCTCCGGAAAGCGCAGGTCGTAACACACCGTCAGACCCACTCGGCCCACCGGCGTGTCCGCCACCACCACGCCACTGCCATAAGCATAGTCATCGGATTCGCGATACCGCCCGCGATTGTCCGCCACATCGACATCGAACAGGTGCAACTTGTCATACCGCGCCACGGTTTCGCCCTGATCGTTGACCAGCAGCGAACAGGCATGCGACTTGGCATCCGGCTGACCTGGCGGTGGCAACGGCAACGTGCCGGCCACTATCCATAACTTGAGGTCGCGGGCGGTCTGTTTCAACCACGGCAGGATCGGGCCCTCGCCGAGTGCTTCGGCGCGGCCGATGGCGGCAATGTCGCGACGGCCCATGGCGGCGAAGTTCTCCGGCATCACCGCCAGCTTCGCGCCGCCGGCCGCAGCCTGCTCGAGCAGACGTCGGGCCTGGGCCAGATTGGCCAGCACATCGCTCTGGCTGACCATTTGAATCACCGCTAAAGACATGGCCGCTCCTCTGGATCTGCACATAACCTTGCAGGAGCTGCCGAAGGCTGCGATCTTTGGATCTGACTCTAAAAAAACCAAATCAAAAGATCGCAGCCTTCGGCAGCTCCTGCCAAGGGGTAGTTTCTGCTAGTTAAAAAGGCTTGTCGAAGGTGATTTTCGGCTCTTTCCACGGGCCTTTGACGGTGTACTTGACGCTGGCGAAGCGGGCCACGCGGTCACCGATCAGCTTGTCGATCAGGAACAACGCCCCGCCGACCGCTGGTGCACCGACGATCAACGCAGCAATCGGCAGGTTGTTGGTCACCGGCAAGGTCACCAGCAATTTCGCGTCGACCTGATCACGCACCAGGTCCAGCGTACCGTTGAGTTCAATGTTGCTCGACGGCCCGGTCAGGCGGATCGGCTCGCGGGTGTCGTACACACCGGCGTTGGCCACCAGCAGACCCTTGACCCGGTCATAGCTCAAACCTTTTCCGAACAAGTCGGAGAAATCCAGACGCAGACGGCGCCCGATGGAGTTGAAGTTGAGCAGACCGAACACCCGCAATGCCTGCGCGCCGCCGTCCACTTCGACGAACTGACCTTTATTGAGCGAGGCATCCAGCGTGCCGGAGAAGCGCTTGGTCGCCAGCCATGCCGGTGAGCCTGGCCAGCGGCCATCGACGTCCATGTGGAATTCTTCGCTGGTCACACTCGGCGCAAAGCCCCAGCCCTTGAGCACGTCGGCGAGGTTCTTGCCACTGATCCGGCCCTTGAACCAGCTGTTGGTCGAACCCGGCGCACCTTCCCAGCCGCCATTGCCCTGCAACAGGATGCCCTTGAGGCCCATGTCGAGGTTGTTCAGGGCGATGCCTTTGCCCGTCGGACGCACCTTCAACGACCAGCCGCCAACCAGATCCTGGCCCAGGAACAACTGGTTGATGGTGATATCCAGCGCAGGAATCTTCGTCGGGTCGACGGACGCCAGCGGATCGGGCGCATTCTCGTCGGCCTGCACCGTCGGATCCGGCGCCGGCAGCCGCACGTATAGCAGGTTGACCGCGATCGGTTGGCCCTTGGCATCGGGCAGGCTGGCCGAACCCTTGGCCTGCTGGCTGTCGAGCGACAGATTCCACGCCCATGGCTTGCGATTGACCTGCACGGCGGCCTGATCGAGCGTGGTGCCGAATGCGGTGAGCTTGCCCACCTTGAAATCAGCACTGTTGAGCAATTGCTTGGCGCTGCCACCCGGATCGTTGCCGGCGTATTTGTTGACCAGGTCCTGCCACGGTGCGACGTCCAGCTCTGACAGTACACCGCGGATGCGCAGGCCCTTGGCGTCCGGCAGGAGTGCATCGCCGGTACCGAGGAACAGCTCACCGCGACCCTCGGCGATATTGCCCGGTGGCGCAGCGAAGGTGAAACTGGCCAACTGATCGTAGCTGACCCAGAAGCGCCGTTCCGGGCCTTGCAGAGTCATGCGGAACACCGTGTCACGGCCCTGTTCGGCCGACATGCCGAACGGCGCCGGCAGGTCCACCGCCACGCCTTTCATGCTGGAACTGACCGTCAGCTGACTGTTGGTGCCGTCCAGGTTGACCTGCAGTTGATACGGAATGGTCCCGGACACCGGCAACGACTGGCTCACACCCAGCCAGTCGGTGAGTTTCTTGACCTCGACCTGCCCGGAAGCCGCGACCCGTGTCTTGAGCTTGTTCGGGCTGCCATCGGCGAAAATCTGTGCGGTCACCGGCTTGTCGAAAGCCCGGGCGGAGATGTTCTGTCCACTCAGGCCCTTGGCGCTGTCGAAACGGAAATCACCCTTGAGCTGGCTCAGTTCCAGTTTCGGTTCAGCCAGTTTCAGCCGCGCATTGGCGGTCTTGAAATCGACGAGAATCTTCGGCAGATCGCCCTTTTCCAGCGGAATGTCGAGTTTGACCTTGCCCTGCAGATCACCCTCGCCTTCCCAACCAGCGAAGGTTTCGCCGGTACCGATCGGCGCGGTCTGCAGAATCTTCAGGCCATCGCCCAACCCGCCAGCAAACCCGCCGTCGAGGAGCAGATGCGTAGGCTGCCCGGCCGGCACATGGGGAATGTTGACGAAAACGTCGCTGACCTGGGTGTCGAGCAGTTGCCCCTTATCAGCCACGATACGCACGCCACTGTCCTCGATGAACACGTCACCACTGACCTTGCTCACGTGCGGCCAGCCCGGCTGGAACGCCAGTTCGGCGTCATGCACCTTGAAGAACAGGCTGATGCTGCGATCAGCATCCTTGGCGTTTTTGCTCAGCGACCCCTGATACTGGAAGAAGCCCTGGTCCACGGCACCCTTGAGAATCGCTGTGCGCAGCCACTCGTCGAGGGCCGGGCTCAAGACTTCGGGCAGGTACTTGGCGGTGTAGCGACCGTCGCCATCGACCAGACCGACGCGCAGGTCCATGTAGTCTTCCTGGGTATGGTCGAAGTGCAGGCGGATCAGGAAGTCACCGGCAATCTTGCCCTCTTCGCCCAGCACCTTCAGGTAAGGCGCAATCAGGGTGAAACCGTCCTTGTCGAGCTTCCAGGTCAACCGCGCGTTGGCCTGGATGTATTGCCATGGCTTGGCGAAGATCGGGTCGAGGTGCAGGACAAAATCCTTGCTGTCCATGCGCAACTCGCCACCGTCGAGGTTGCCGCTGAGGCTGCCACTGACGTTTCGCGCCGCCGGGGCACCGTGATAGGCATCGAAACCGACTTGATCCAGATTGGCCGCGAAACCGAATTTCGAGCCGTCGGTGGCGTTCGGACGGAAATCCAGCAGCACGTTGCGCAGCCCACCCGTCACTTTCAGGTGATCAACGACGGTGGCGAAGCTCTCCGGCAACGGCCCCAGCGCATTGAGCAACGGGGTGATCGGCGTCAGATCGAGGCGGTCAGCCTGTAAATGCCAGAGTTCTTCGACTTTATCGGTCGCCGCTGTCTGCTTGATCTGTACGTGAGACTCCCAGCGGGTTTCGCCGAAATTCATCGCCAGCGAGTCGAGGGTGACAATCGCGCCGTCATCGTCGCGCTGGTAGTAGCCGTTGAGCGCCAGATTATCGATCTGGATCGGCTTGCGCTCGGCGTAGGCGCCGGTCAGGTGTGGTGCGTTCAAACGAAGGGCGGCGCTCTGCAGGGCACCGTCGTTCCAGTTCACCCAGAGTTCGCCACCGGCCTTGATCTCGGAAAAATTCCACTGCTGAGTCAAGCGCTCGGGCAGCCACTTCGACCAGTCGCTTTGCGGCAGGCTGACGTAGCCCTCCACGGCGCTGTCCGGCAATTGCGTGGGGCGAATCCGCGTGCGCAGGCTCATAGCCACCGGCTGCCCGTCGGGCAAGGTCAAACGCGCGTCGAGACGCTGCCGGCTGGCACCGGTTTTCAGGTTGATGCCAACATACGTGAAGGTCATCGGCGCGTGATCCAGCGGCTGCACGGTCACTTGACTGTCGAGCACCGACAGTTGCTGAATCATTTGTGAACGGTTGAACAGTTGCTCGGGATCCAGCGGCTGATCGTTCTGCACCGGCAGGCCTTCCAGCGCCCAGGTGCCGTCCTGTGCTTCCTTGACACTGATCTTCAGGCCGTTCAATTCCAGATGGGCAATACGCACTTCACGTGCCAGCAGGCTGGCCCAGAGATCCGGCACCGCGCGCACCCGATCCAGACGCAAGGCATTGGCGCCGTCGCCGACCATCACGTCATGGGCCAGCAGGATCGGTGCAAATCCGCTCCAGTTGCCTTCCAGTTCGCCGATCTGCAGCGGCATGCCAAGGGCCGCACTGGCCTTGTCTTCGATCTCGGTGCGGTACTCCGCCACCAGTGGCGTCAGTTCCCGACCGAGGCTGACGTACAACGCCATCAACACCAGAACCAACGCGCACAGGCCCAGCCCCCAGCGGGTGAGTACGGCCAAAATGCGTGTCAGACGCTCCATGTCAGTTGGCTCCCATGGCGAAAAAACTGCGAAAAGCTGAGGCCAGCCGTTGTGGATTAAATGTGCCGCAGGGGTTCAGAGCAGCACCACGTCATATTGTTCCTGGGAATACATGGTTTCGACCTGAAAGCGTATGGTCCGACCGATAAACCCTTCAAGCTCGGCGACGTTACCGGATTCTTCATCGAGCAAGCGGTCCACCACTTTCTGGTTGGCCAGGACCCGGTAGCCCTCGGCCTGATAGGCACGGGCTTCGCGCAGAATCTCCCGGAAGATCTCGTAACAGATGGTTTCCGGAGTCTTCAGTTTGCCGCGCCCCTGGCAACTGCTGCACGGCTCGCACAGCACCTGCTCAAGGCTTTCGCGGGTGCGCTTGCGGGTCATCTGCACCAGGCCCAGTTCGGTGATGCCGATGATGTTGGTCTTGGCGTGATCACGCTCCAGCTGTTTTTCCAGGGTGCGCAGCACCTGACGCTGGTGCTCTTCATCTTCCATGTCGATGAAGTCGATGATGATGATCCCGCCCAGATTGCGCAGGCGCAGCTGACGGGCAATGGCGGTGGCGGCTTCGAGGTTGGTCTTGAAGATGGTTTCTTCGAGATTGCGATGCCCGACGAACGCCCCAGTGTTGACGTCGATGGTGGTCATGGCTTCCGCCGGATCGACCACCAGGTAACCGCCGGACTTCAGCGGCACCTTGCGCTCAAGGGCTTTCTGGATTTCGTCTTCGACGCCATACAGGTCGAAAATCGGTCGTTCGCCCGGATAGTGTTCCAGACGATCGGCGATTTCCGGCATCAGTTCGGCGACGAACTGTGTGGTTTTCTGAAAGGTTTCCCGGGAATCGATACGGATTTTCTCGATCTTCGGGCTGACCAGGTCGCGCAGGGTGCGCAGGGCCAGGCCGAGGTCCTCGTAAATCACACTCGGCGCGCCAATGGTCTGGATCTGCGCGTTGATCTGATCCCACAGGCGCCGCAGGTAGCGGATGTCCATGAGGATTTCATCGGCCCCGGCGCCTTCGGCGGCGGTACGCAGGATGAAACCACCGGCCTCCTTGATCCCTTCCTTGGCCACGCAATCGCTGACCACCTGCTTGAGGCGCTCACGTTCGGCTTCGTCTTCGATCTTCAGGGAAATGCCGACGTGCGCCGTGCGCGGCATATACACCAGATAGCGCGACGGGATCGACAGCTGTGTGGTCAAGCGCGCGCCCTTGGAGCCGATCGGGTCCTTGGTGACTTGCACCACCAGGCTCTGGCCTTCGTGCACAAGTGAGCTGATGCTCTCCACCGCCGGCCCTTCGCGCAGGGAAATTTCCGAGGCGTGAATGAACGCGGCGCGATCCAGGCCAATGTCGACGAACGCCGCCTGCATGCCCGGGAGCACGCGCACGATCTTGCCTTTATAGATGTTGCCGACGATCCCGCGTTTCTGCGTGCGCTCGACATGGACTTCTTGCAGCACACCGTTTTCGACCACCGCCACACGCGATTCCATCGGCGTGATGTTGATCAGAATCTCTTCACTCATGGCAGGATCTCGTTCAGGCATGTTCACGATAATGGCCGCATCTTGATTCGTACGACGCTCATTGCGCGTGCAGGTGTTGCCAACAGGGTATGCCGAAATGGCCCAACAGTTCTGCGGTTTCGCAAACCGGCAGCCCGACCACGGCCGAATAGCTGCCGTTGAGGCCCGCGACAAACACCGCGCCCAGGCCCTGAATGCCGTAACCGCCGGCCTTGTCCCGGGGCTCGCCGCTGGCCCAGTAGGCGGCGGCTTCGTCGCGGCTGATCGGGCGGAACCGCACCAGACTGCGCACCACTCGCGACTCACAGCGCGGGCCTTCGAGCACGGCGATGGCCGTCAGCACTTCATGCTCCTTGCCGGACAACATCATCAGCATGGCGCATGCATCGGCTTCGTCCACCGGCTTGCCGAGAATTTTGCCGTCGAGCACCACGGCGGTGTCCGCCCCCAGCACGCAAAACGCCGCGTCGGACACGAGCGTACGGCGACCGGCCTCGGCCTTGCCGCGCGCCAGGCGCTCGACATAGGCCGAAGGCGATTCTTCGGGTAGCGGGGTTTCATCGATGTCCGCACTGATGGCGGAGAATGGCACGCCGATCTGCGTGAGCAATTCACGTCGGCGCGGCGATCCAGAGGCAAGGTACAGCGGCTTCATCAAAACATCTCCCTGTTCAGTGCCCAGCCTTACCGGATCAATTGATTTTGTAGCGGCGGCGCAGTCCACGCAAAGCGAAGCTGACCCACGGCCAGAGCAAGGCGCTGGTCAAGGCCGGCAGCACCAGGGCCAGGGTTGGCTGACGGTTGCCGGTCAGCGCACTGAGCCACAGTTGAACCAGTTGCGCGAGGCCGAAGATCACCAGGATCACCAGGCATTGCTGCCACATCGGGAACATCCGCAGGCGTTGCTGCAGAGACAGCACCAGGAAGGTGATCAGCGTCAGGATCAAGGCGTTCTGCCCCAGCAACGTGCCGTACAGCACGTCTTCGGCCAACCCCAGACAAAACGCCGTGACCATGCCGACGGTATGCGGCATGGCCAGAGCCCAGAACGCGAGGAGCAGCGCTAGCCACAGCGGGCGCAGGATTTCCATGAATTGAGGCATCGGCGACACGCTGAGCAGCAGGCCGATGAGAAACGTCAGCCAGACCATCCAGCCGTTACGGGAAGCGGTAGCCCCAACCATTATTCTTGTCTCCCGGTGTTGGCCGGCGTGGTGACAGGCGGTTTGGCCGCCGGTCGAGTCGCTGGCTGGGATGCCGCAGGCCTGCTGTTCGCAGGTGCGGCTGCAGGTGGCTTGGCAGTCGCAGGCGGCTTGCTCACGGCCGGTTTGGCCGGCGTGGCACTGGCTGCTGGAGCAGTTGCCGCGGCAGGCGCCGCCGCTGCCGCCGCCGCTGCGGGCGGCGTCACGGCTTTCGGCACCGTGGCCGGAATCACCGGACCACCGCCCTGCGCATCGAGATTTTCCTGGGCTTGCGCCGCATCGTTGGCGCGCTCTTCGGCGGTACGGTTGTCGCTGAATACCAGCAACATGTAACGGCTGCGGTTCAGTGCTGCGGTCGGCACGGCGCGGACGATGGCGAACGGCTGGCCGGAATCGTGAATGACTTCCTTCACCGTCGCCACCGGGTAGCCTGCCGGGAAGCGCTGACCGAGGCCGGAACTGACCAGCAGATCGCCCTCCTTGATGTCGGCGGTATCGGCCACGTGGCGTAACTCCAGGCGTTCCGGGTTGCCGGTACCGCTGGCAATCGCCCGCAGACCGTTACGATTCACCTGCACAGGGATGCTGTGAGTGCTGTCGGTCAGCAGCAGTACACGGGAGGTGTACGGCATCAACTCGACCACCTGACCCATCAGGCCACGCGCATCGAGCACCGGTTGACCGAGCACCACGCCGTCACGCTCACCTTTATTGATGATGATGCGATGGGTGAAGGGATTGGGGTCCATGCCGATCAGCTCGGCCACTTCGACCTTTTCGTTGACCAGTGCGGAGGAATTGAGCAACTCGCGCAGCCGAACGTTCTGCTCGGTGAGGGCGGCAAGCTTTTGCATGCGACCCTGCAACAGCAGGTTTTCGGTCTTGAGTTTTTCGTTTTCAGCGACCAGTTCGGTGCGACTGCCGAACTGACTGGCAACACCTTCCCACAACCGTCCGGGCAGGTCAGTGATCCAGTAGGCATCCATCAGCACCAGCGACGCTTGTTTGCGCGCAGGCTTGAGCAGGTCAAAGCGGGCATCGACCACCATTAGCGCGATCGATAGCACGGCCAGCACCAACAGGCGCACGCCCAGCGAAGGGCCCTTGGCGAAAAGCGGTTTAATAAGCCGCTCCTCCCAGGCAAATGTTCTGTTTATTCATACGGCATCAAACCGGCCTGGATGAAGACTGACAGAAGATAAACGCCAACAGGCAGCACTGCAAAGTGCTGCCTGCGCGCTCACCCACGTATTGCAAACCAGCGAGTTATTCGCTGGAGAGCAGGTCCATGGTGTGCTTGTCCATCATTTCCAATGCACGGCCACCGCCGCGAGCAACGCAGGTCAGCGGGTCTTCGGCAACGATCACCGGCAGACCGGTTTCCTGGGCCAGCAGCTTGTCGAGGTCACGCAGCAGTGCGCCACCACCGGTCAGCACCAGGCCACGCTCGGCGATGTCGGAAGCCAGTTCCGGCGGCGATTGCTCCAGCGCGCTTTTCACGGCCTGAACGATGGTTGCCAGGGACTCTTGCAGAGCTTCCAGCACTTCGTTGGAATTCAGGGTGAATGCGCGTGGAACGCCTTCGGCCAGGTTGCGACCGCGAACGTCGACTTCGCGAACTTCGCCGCCCGGGTAGGCCGTACCGATTTCCTGCTTGATGCGCTCGGCCGTCGATTCACCGATCAGGCTGCCGTAGTTGCGGCGCACGTAGGTGATGATCGCTTCGTCGAAGCGGTCGCCGCCAACGCGGACGGATTCGGCATAGACCACACCGTTCAGGGAGATCAGCGCAATTTCAGTGGTACCACCACCGATATCGACAACCATCGAACCGCGTGCTTCTTCTACCGGCAGGCCGGCACCGATCGCAGCCGCCATCGGCTCTTCGATCAGGAACACTTCACGAGCACCGGCACCAAGGGCCGATTCACGGATGGCACGACGCTCAACCTGGGTGGATTTGCATGGAACGCAGATCAGCACACGAGGGCTGGGCTGCAGAAAGCTGTTTTCGTGAACCTTGTTGATAAAGTATTGCAGCATCTTTTCGCAGACGCTGAAGTCGGCAATCACGCCGTCCTTCATCGGACGAATGGCAGCAATGTTGCCCGGCGTACGGCCGAGCATGCGCTTGGCTTCGGTGCCGACAGCAACGACACTTTTCTGGTTACCGTGTGTCCGAATGGCCACAACCGATGGCTCATTCAGGACGATACCGCGCTCGCGCACGTAAATAAGGGTGTTGGCAGTGCCCAGGTCAATGGAAAGATCGCTGGAAAACATGCCACGCAGTTTCTTGAACATGGGAAAGGGACCCTAGGCAACGCGTGGGTAAAAAAGTGCGGCAAACTCTAACAACGACAGGGATTTTGGGCAAGGCGCCAATATGTTAAATTGGCCGCTTTTCTGTGCACCAAGCCCCACAATCGCGGCCTTATGACCGTAGAAGTGCGGTAGTGTTCCGACAATCTAACACACGGACGCCGTCCGTTCTGTTTTCCACTGGAGAATCCCGATGGCGCTAGAACGCTCCGACGTGGAAAAAATCGCTCATCTGGCCTGCCTTGGCCTGAATGATGCCGATCTTCCGCACATTACTTCCGCCCTCAACAGCATTCTCGGGCTGGTCGACGAAATGCAGGCCGTCGATACCGACGGTATCGAGCCTTTGGCCCACCCGCTGGAAGCCAGTCAGCGCCTGCGCGCCGACGTCGTGACCGAGACCAATCATCGCGAGGCCTATCAGTCCATCGCACCAGCGGTCGAAAACGGCCTGTATCTGGTTCCGAAAGTCATCGACTAAAGGGAAAGAGCCTGCAATGCATCAAATGACTCTGGCCGAGATCGCCCGCGGTCTCGCCGATAAAAAGTTTTCCTCCGAAGAGCTGACCAAAGTCCTGCTGGCACGCATCACCCAGCTCGATCCACAGCTCAACAGTTTCATCAGCCTCACCGAAGAGCTGGCGCTTGAGCAGGCGAAAGCCGCCGACGCGCGCCGGGCCAACGGTGAGAGCGGCGCCCTGCTCGGCGCGCCGATCGCCCACAAGGACCTGTTCTGCACCCAGGGCATCCGCACCAGCTGCGGCTCGAAGATGCTCGACAACTTCAAGGCGCCGTACGACGCCACTGTGGTCGCGAAACTGGCCGCTGCCGGCGCCGTGACCCTGGGCAAGACCAACATGGACGAATTCGCCATGGGTTCGGCCAACGAGTCGAGCTGGTATGGCGCGGTGAAAAACCCGTGGAACCTGGAACACGTGCCGGGCGGTTCGTCCGGGGGATCGGCGGCGGCAGTCGCTGCTCGTCTGTTGCCAGCGGCCACGGCCACTGACACCGGCGGTTCGATCCGTCAGCCAGCCGCGTTCACCAACCTGACTGGCCTCAAGCCGACCTACGGTCGTGTTTCGCGCTGGGGCATGATCGCTTACGCCTCCAGCCTCGATCAGGGCGGCCCGCTGGCACGCACGGCCGAAGACTGTGCAATTTTGTTGCAAGGTATGGCCGGGTTCGATCAGAACGACTCCACCAGCATCGATGAGCCGGTTCCGGATTACTCCGCCAGCCTCGGCGATTCGCTGCAAGGCCTGCGCATCGGCGTGCCGAAGGAATACTTCAGCGCCGGTCTCGACCCGCGTATTGCCGATCTGATCCAGAACAGCATCAAAGAGCTGCAGAAGCTCGGTGCCGTGATCAAGGAAATCAGCCTGCCGAACATGCAGCACGCCATCCCTGCGTACTACGTGATCGCCCCGGCAGAAGCGTCCTCGAACCTGTCGCGTTTCGACGGCGTGCGCTTCGGCCATCGCTGCGAGAACCCGGAAAACCTGATCGACCTGTACAAGCGCTCCCGTGGCGAAGGCTTCGGGCCTGAAGTACAGCGCCGGATCATGGTCGGTGCCTACGCGCTGTCCGCCGGTTACTACGACGCCTACTACCTGAAAGCGCAGAAGATCCGTCGCCTGGTGAAAAACGACTTCATGGCAGCTTTTAATGAAGTCGACATCATCCTTGGCCCGACCACGCCGAACCCGGCCTGGAAGCTCGGCGCCAAGAACAGCGACCCGGTCGCTGCCTATCTGGAAGACGTCTACACCATCACCGCCAACCTCGCGGGCCTGCCGGGCCTGTCGATGCCGGCCGGTTTTGTCGACGGTCTGCCGGTTGGCGTGCAACTGCTCGCGCCGTATTTCCAGGAAGGCCGTTTGCTCAACGTTGCGCACCAGTATCAGTTGAACACTGACTGGCACACCCGCACCCCAACCGGCTTCTGAGGAGACACACATGCAATGGGAAGTCGTGATCGGGCTGGAGATTCACACTCAGCTCACTACCCGGTCGAAAATCTTTTCCGGTAGTTCCACCCAGTTCGGCTCCGAGCCGAACACCCAGGCCAGCCTGATCGACCTGGGCATGCCCGGCGTACTGCCGGTGCTGAACCAGGAAGCGGTACGCATGGCGGTGATGTTCGGTCTGGCGATTGACGCCGAGATCGGTCAGCACAACGTGTTCGCGCGTAAAAACTACTTTTACCCGGACCTGCCGAAGGGCTACCAGATCAGCCAGATGGAGTTGCCGATCGTCGGCAAGGGCCACCTGGACATCGCGCTGGAAGACGGCACGGTCAAACGCGTCGGCATCACCCGCGCGCACCTGGAAGAAGACGCCGGCAAGAGCCTGCACGAAGAATTCAACGGTGCCACCGGCATCGACCTGAACCGTGCCGGCACGCCGCTGCTGGAAATCGTTTCCGAGCCTGACATGCGCAGCGCCAAGGAAGCCGTGGCTTACGTCAAGGCGATCCACGCGCTGGTGCGCTACCTGGGCATCTGCGACGGCAACATGGCCGAAGGTTCGCTGCGTTGCGACTGCAACGTCTCGGTACGGCCCAAAGGCCAGGTCGAGTTCGGCACTCGCTGCGAGATCAAGAACGTCAACTCGTTCCGCTTCATCGAGAAGGCGATCAACTCCGAGATCCAGCGTCAGATCGAGCTGATCGAAGACGGCGGCAAAGTGATCCAGCAGACCCGTCTGTACGATCCGAACAAGGACGAGACCCGTCCGATGCGCTCCAAAGAGGAAGCCAACGACTACCGTTACTTCCCCGACCCGGACCTGCTGCCAGTGGTCATCGAAGAGTCGTTCCTCGGCGAGGTGCGCGCCACCCTGCCGGAACTGCCGCCGCAAAAACGTGAGCGCTTCCAGAGCCAGTTCGGTCTGTCGGCCTACGACGCCAACGTGCTGGCCACCAGCCGTGAGCAAGCGGACTACTTCGAGAAAGTCGCAGCCATCGGCGGCGACGCCAAACTGGCAGCGAACTGGGTGATGGTCGAGTTGGGCAGCCTGCTCAACAAGCAAGGCCTGGACATCGACGAGTCGCCGGTTTCCGCTGAACTGCTGGGCGGCATGCTGCAGCGCATCAAGGACAACACCATCTCCGGCAAGATCGCCAAAGTGGTGTTCGAAGCGATGGCCAACGGCGAAGGCACCGCGGACGAGATCATCGACAAGCGTGGTCTCAAGCAAGTGACCGACAGCGGCGCGATCTCCGCCGTACTGGACGAAATGCTCGCGGCCAACGCCGAGCAGGTCGAGCAGTACCGTGCGGCAGACGAAGCCAAGCGCGGCAAGATGTTCGGCTTCTTTGTGGGCCAGGCCATGAAAGCCTCCAAAGGCAAGGCCAACCCGCAGCAAGTGAACGAACTGCTGAAAAGCAAGCTCGAAGGCTGACCACAATGGAGCCAGCATTTATTACTGGCTCTGATCCCCTGTGGCGAGGGAGCTTGCTCCCGCTGGTCTGCGCAGCAGACCCAAATCGGCAACTGCACTCTTTCAGAAAGAGTGCAGTTGCAGGTTTTGCGACCGCTTCGCGGCCGAGCGGGAGCAAGCTCCCTTGCCACAATTATTTTGGGAGCTTTCGAATGAAACGCCTGCTCGGCGCCTGCGCCCTGCTCTCGCTACTGGCCGGTTGCGCCAGCAACGACATCATCGACCCGCACGGGTACGACCAGACCGGTGTCGCCTCCTACTACGGCGCCCAACACCACGGTAAACGCACCGCCAGCGGCGAAGCGTTCAACCAGCATTCCCTGACCGCCGCCCATCGCCAACTGCCGTTCGGCACGCGGGTGAAGGTCACCAACCTGAACAACCAGAAATCCTGCATTGTGCGCATCAACGATCGCGGGCCGCACACCCGTGGCCGCTTGATCGATGTCTCGCGCGAAGCGGCCGAACGCCTCGGCATGCTCAGCAGTGGCACGGCGCGGGTTCGCCTGCAGGCCCTCGACGACTGATGGAGCGCTGACCATTTTTGCTCTCGCCGATTTACCGCTGATCAACGTGATCGAACTGCTCAGCGGTCTGTTCCTGCTGATCGTCGGCGCCGAACTGATGGTGCGCGCCGCCGTGCGTCTGGCGGCGCGCCTGCATGTGCGGCCGCTGATCATCGGCCTGACCATCGTCGCCCTCGGCAGCAGCGCCCCGCAAATGGCCGTCAGCCTGCAGGCGACACTGACGCACAATCCGGACATCGCCGTCGGCAGCGTGATCGGCAGCAGCATCTTCAATATCCTCGTGACCCTCGGCCTGTCGGCGTTGATCATTCCGCTGCGGGTCTCGCGGCAACTGGTGCGTCTGGACATTCCGCTGATGATCGGCGCCAGCCTGCTGGTGTTCGTCCTCGCCTGGAATGAACAGATCGGCCGTTTCGACGGCGTCCTGTTGCTCGCAGCGCTGGCGCTGTACCTGGGCTTGCTGCTGCGCCAGTCGCGACACTCGGCGCGGCCGCATTCCGAATTGCCGCTGACGCCGCAGGCCCCGTGGTTCAGCAGCCTGCTGATGATCGTTGTCGGGCTGGCGTTGCTGGTGTTCGCCGGGCATCTGCTGCTGGGCGCAGCGGTGGCGGTGGCGACTGATCTGGGATTCTCCGAACGGGTGATCGGCCTGACGGTGGTCGCGGTCGGCACCTCGTTGCCGGAACTCGCCACCTCGCTGATCGCGGCATTGCGCGGCCAGCGCGACATCGCCGTGGGTAACGTGATCGGCGCCAACCTGTTCAACCTGCTGGGGGTGCTCGGGGTCACCGCGCTGATCGCGCCGACGCCACTGTCGGTCTCGCCCAACGCGCTGGATTTCGACTTGCCGGTGATGCTCGGCGTCGCCGCGTTGTGCCTGCCGGTGTTCTATTCCGGTTACCGCGTGACCCGCGCCGAAGGTTTGTTGCTGCTCGGTTTGTACGCTGCTTACGGGCTGCACGTGGTGTCGTTCACCACCGGCATGCCGCTGGCCGGCAAACTCGAAAAGCTGATGCTGTTTTACGTGCTGCCGACCCTGCTGGCGTTCCTGTTGTTCACGTCCGTACGCGCCTGGCGCCGCCAACACCACAAGAGGGATGTGCCATGACCGATGCGAAGAAAACCGGGGTTGAAATCCGCCGCCAGGTAATGGGCGATGCGTTCGTTGATCGCGCGCTGGGCAACGCCACCGAGTTCACCCAGCCGCTGCAGGATTTCGTCAATGAACACGCCTGGGGCGGCGTGTGGAATCGCGAAGGTCTGCCACTCAAGACCCGCAGCCTGATCACCCTGGCCGCGCTGACCGCCTTGAAGTGCCCGCAGGAATTGAAAGGCCACGTGCGCGGTGCGCTGAACAATGGCTGCACCGTCGAGGAGATCCGCGAGGCGCTGCTGCATTGCGCGGTGTATGCGGGGGTGCCGGCGGCGATTGATGCGTTTCGCGCGGCGCAGGAAGTGATCGACAGTTACCAGAAAAGCTAAAGATAGCAGCCTGCGGCAGCTCCTGCATTGGAATGCGTTCCCCTGTAGGAGCTGCCGCAGGCTGCGATCTTTTGATCTTGCCCTTCAGATCCACCCACCCCACTGCAACAGAAAGATCCCGACATTGGTGGTCACCGCCGCCATCAGCGTGGTCAGCACAATGATCGCCGCCGCCAGCTCATGATTGCCCTGCGCCGCCCGGGCCATGACGAAACTGGCCGCCGCCGTCGGGCTGCCGAAGTACAGAAACAGAATCCCCAGCTCCGCCCCACGAAAGCCCCAAAGCCACGCGCCGAGCGTTGCCAACAGCGGCAGGCCGATCATCTTCATCAGACTCGAACTGAGCGCCAGGCTGCCGCTCTTGCGCAATGCCGCTAGCGACAACGTGCCACCAATGCAGATCAGCGCCAGTGGCAAGGTGGTCTGCGCCAGATACTGCCCGGAAGTTTCCAGCCAGCCCGGCAAACCGATCTTGAACCAGGCAAACGGTGCTGCCGCAATCACGCTGATGATCAGCGGGTTGCTGAACACACTTTTGCAGATGCTCCATGGATCGGACTTGATCACCGGGCTGTACACCGCGAGCACGATAGTCGACAGCGTGTTGTAGAACAGGATCACCAGCGCCGCGAGAATCGCCCCGAGGGAAATCCCGTAGTCGCCGTACATGCTCGCCGCCAGCGCGAGGCCGATCACCCCGTTGTTGCCGCGAAACGCGCCCTGGGTGTAGATGCCGCGATCTTCGCGCGGGCACTTGATGATCGCCCACCCCCAGGCCAGGGCAAAACTGGCCAGCGTGGCGAGCGCGAAATAGATCAACAGCGCCGGTTGCAGCGCCGCGTGCAAATCCGCATGCAGAATCCCGAGAAACAACAGCGCCGGCATGCTGACGTTGAACACCAGCGACGAAGCGGTGTGGATGAAGTTGTCGTTGATCCAGTCGATGCGCTTGAGCAGCACCCCGAGAAACAGCATGGCAAACACCGGCGCGGTGATGTTCAGGGTTTCGAGGAAGATTGCCAGCATGCCGGGGGAGCCTTGGGTGAGCGTCGTCAGGGGGCTAATGATAAGCCACTTGCGGCGGTATGACCTCAATCCAAAAGGCAGAAGCCCCTCACCCTAACCCTCTCCCGGAGGGAGAGGGGATTGATTGGGGGATATTCAAGAAGTCCACCGACGTGAAATGGCATCGTTGAATCCATAATCGACCGGGTATTTCAGGTCGATGCATAGCGCCAGACACCTCGGTCGGCTCCCTCTCCCTTCGGGAGAGGGCTGGGGTGAGGGTAGCTTTTGACCTCTCCCCCAAACCTCAGGTAATCGGTGCCGGATTGAACAGGGTGATGTCGTTATGCAGCTTGTGCTTCTCCGCCCAGGTCTGCTGCTTGCCGCTCGCCACATCCAGATAGTAGTGGAACAACTCCCAACCCAACTCCTCGATGGACGCGCGCCCGGTGGCAATCCGCCCGGCGTCGATGTCGATCAGGTCCGGCCAGCGTTGCGCCAGCTCGGTACGCGTCGAAACTTTCACCACCGGCGCCATCGCCAAGCCATACGGCGTGCCGCGCCCGGTGGTGAACACATGCAGGTTCATCCCCGCCGCCAGTTGCAGCGTGCCACAGACAAAATCACTGGCCGGGGTCGCGCAGAAGATCAGACCTTTGCGCTTGAAGCGCTCGCCCGGGCCGAGCACGCCGTTGATCGCGCTGCTGCCGGATTTGACGATCGAGCCCAACGACTTCTCGACAATGTTCGACAAACCGCCCTTCTTGTTGCCCGGCGTAGTGTTGGCGCTGCGGTCCGCTTCGCCCTTGGCCAGATAGCGGTCGTACCAGTCCATCTCGCGCACCAGCTCCTGCGCCACGGTCTTGGTTTCGGCACGGGAGGTCAGCAGGTAGATCGCATCGCGCACTTCGGTAACTTCGGAAAACATCACCGTCGCCCCCGCGCGCAGCAGCAAATCCGAGGCATAACCCAGCGCCGGGTTGGCGGTGATCCCGGAGAACGCATCGCTGCCGCCGCACTGCATGCCGAGTATCAGCTCGGAGGCCGGCACGGTTTCGCGGCGGCGCTGGTCGAGCTTTTTCAAACGCGTTTCGGCCAGCGCCATGATCTGCTCGATCATCTCGGTGAAACCGTGACTGGAATCCTGCAGGCGATACAGCCACTGCTCGCTCAAGTCGACTGACGCATCGTCCTCGTGCATCACTTGCCCGGCCTGCAATTTCTCGCAGCCGAGGCTGATCACCAGCGCTTCGCCGCCGAGGTTCGGGTTGCGCGCCAGATTGCGTACAGTGCGAATCGGGATGTAGGCGTCGGTGGCAGTGATCGCCACGCCGCAGCCGTAACTGTGGGTCAGCGCCACCACGTCATCGACGTGCGGGTATTTGGGCAGCAACTCATCCTTGATGCGCTTCACCGCGTGATCGAGCACGCCGGTCACGCACTGCACGGTGGTGGTAATCCCGAGGATGTTGCGTGTGCCGACGGTGCCGTCGGCATTGCGGTAACCCTCGAAAGTGAAGCCCTCAAGCGGCGATTGCGCGTCCGGCACGTCGGTGGACAGCGGCAGGCTGTCCAGCGGCGGCGCGGTCGGCATGCGCAGTTGATCTTCCTTGACCCAACTGCCACGCGGGATCGGCTGCAACGCGTAGCCGATGGTCTGGCCGTAGCGGATCACCTGACCGCCCTCGGCAATGTCCTCGAGAGTGACCTTGTGGCTCTGCGGCACAAAGTCCACGGTCACCAGACCGTCCGGGAATTCGGTGCCGGCCGGCACGCCCTGGTCGTTGACCACAATCACTACGTTGTCCCGCTCGTGCAGGCGGATGTAGCGCGGCGAGTCGGAATGTTCAATCAACTGCATGACGCCGCTCCTCAGGAATGCGCTTGATACAATTTGCCGGTGACTTCAGAACCACCGTTGGCAGGCGGCTCTTTGAGCACCACACGTTTGATCGGGCCGACGATCACCAGATAGCTGAACACCGCCACCAGCGCATTGGCGCCGACAAACACCAACGCCCATTTGAACGAACCGGTGGAGCTGATGATGTAGCCAATCACGATCGGTGTGGTGATCGAAGCGATGTTGCCGAAGGTATTGAACAGGCCACCGCTCAAACCGGCGATCTGTTTTGGCGAGGTGTCGGAGACCACCGCCCAACCCAGCGCACCCACGCCTTTGCCGAAGAACGCCAAGGCCATGAAGCCAACCACCATCCATTCCACCTCAACATAGTTGCAGGCGACGATACTGCTTGAAACGAGCAGACCGGCAATGATCGGTGCCTTGCGGGCGAAGGTCAGCGAATGCCCTTTGCGCAGCAGGTAATCGGAAATCACCCCGCCGAGCACGCCGCCAATGAAACCGCAGATCGCTGGCAACGAGGCGATGAAACCGGCCTTGAGAATGGTCATGCCACGCTCTTGCACCAGGTACACCGGGAACCAGGTCAGGAAGAAATAGGTGATGCCGTTGATGCAGTACTGGCCCAGGTAAACGCCGAGCATCATGCGGTTGGTCAGCAACTGGCGAATGTAGTCCCACTTCGGCCCGTCCGACTTTTTGCCTTGCTGCTGATCCATGTCGACCATGCCGCCGTTGTCGGCGATGAACTGCACTTCCGCTGCGTTGGCCAGCGGATGTTGCCGCGGGCTGTGGATAACCTTGAGCCAGATCCCCGAGAAGACGATGCCGAACACGCCCATGACGATGAACACGTGTTCCCAGCCGAAGCTGTAGACGATCCAGCCCATCAGCGGCGCAAACAGCACCGTGGCGAAGTATTGTGCCGAGTTGAAGATCGCCGAAGCGGTGCCGCGTTCAGCCGTCGGGAACCACGCGGCCACGATGCGCGCGTTACCGGGAAAGGATGGCGCCTCAGCCAGCCCCACCAGAAAGCGCAGCATGAACAGTGCAACGATCGCCGTGGACATGCCGAACTCACCGACAAAGCCTTGCAGCACGGTGAACAGCGACCAGGTGAAAATGCTCAGGGCATAGACTTTTTTCGAGCCGAAACGATCAAGCAGCCAGCCACCGGGAATCTGCCCGGCGACGTAGGCCCAACCGAAGGCGGAGAAAATGTAACCGAGGGTGACCGCGTCGATGCCGAGGTCTTTTTGCAGGCTGGAACCGGCGATGGCGATGGTCGCGCGGTCGGCGTAGTTGATCGTGGTCACCAGGAACAGCATGAGCAGGATCAAATAGCGGACGTGAGTCGGCTTGGACGATTGCATGTAGATGTACTCCCACTGATTATTTTTATGCGCGGGTAAATCTGTTGTGCTGCATGTATTCCCTGTAGGAGCTGCCGGAGGCTGCGATCTTTTGATCTTGATTCTCTGGCGTCTCGGACGACGCCGAAGATCAAAAGATCGCAGCCTTCGGCAGCTCCTACAGGGGTATTGCTTCAGGAACCGACGTAGGCGGTTTTCACCACCGTGTAGAACTCCTGCGCATAGCGGCCTTGCTCACGTGAGCCATAGGATGAACCCTTACGGCCACCGAACGGAACGTGGTAATCGACACCGGCGGTCGGCAGGTTGACCATCACCATCCCGGCTTGCGCATGGCGCTTGAAGTGGTTGGCGTATTTCAGCGAGGTGGTGGCGATGCCGGCCGACAGGCCGAACTCGGTGTCATTGGCCATCGCCAGCGCCGCCTCGTAATCCGCCACGCGAACGATGTTGGCCACCGGGCCGAAGATTTCTTCACGGCTGATACGCATCGACGCTTCGCTGTCGGCAAACAGCGTTGGCGCGAGAAAGTAGCCTTCGGTGTCGCAGGTCACCAGACCACCGCCGCTGACCACCCGCGCACCTTCGCTCTGGCCGATGTCGATGTATTTCAAGTCCTGTTCCAGCTGCGCCTGCGAGACCACCGGACCGATGTCGGTACCGGATTTCAGCGCGTGGCCGACCTTGATCGACTGCATGCGCTCGGCCATCGCCGCGACGAATTTGTCGTGAATGCCGGCGGTGACGATCAAGCGGCTCGAGGCCGTGCAACGCTGGCCGGTGGAGTAGAACGCGCTCTGCACCGACAGCTCGACCGCTTGTTTGAGGTCGGCGTCGTCGAGAATGATCTGCGGGTTTTTGCCGCCCATTTCCAGCTGCACCTTGGCTTGGCGCGACACACAGTTGACCGCGATCTGCCGGCCCACGCCGACCGAACCGGTGAAGCTGATGCCATCGACTTTCGGGCTGTTGACCAGCGCTTCGCCAACCACCCGCCCGCTGCCCATCACCAGGTTGAACACACCAGCGGGGAAGCCTGCGCGGGAGATGATTTCCGCCAGTGCCCAGGCACAGCCCGGTACCAGATCCGCCGGTTTCAGCACCACGCAGTTGCCGTAGGCCAGGGCCGGGGCAATCTTCCACGCCGGAATGGCAATCGGGAAATTCCACGGGGTGATCAAGCCGACCACGCCGAGGGCTTCGCGGGTGACTTCAACGTTGACGCCCGGACGCACCGATGGCACGTAGTCGCCGGACAGGCGCAGGCATTCACCGGCGAAGAATTTGAAAATGTTGCCGGCGCGGGTCACTTCGCCGATGGCTTCGGGCAGGGTCTTGCCCTCTTCCCGGGCCAGCAGGGTGCCGAGCTCTTCGCGACGGGCGAGAATTTCCGTGCCGACTTTATCCAGCGCATCGTGACGGGCCTGAATGCCCGACACCGACCACGCCGGGAACGCGGCGCGGGCCGCATCGATGGCCGCGTGCACCTGAGTCAGGTCGGCTTTGGCGTAGTCGCCGATGGTGTCGCTCAACTCGGACGGGTTGATGTTCGCCGAGTAGTCGGCACCGGCGACCCATTCACCGTTGATGTAGTTGTCGTAACGCTTGGAATCAGCCACAGAAAATTCTCCTCTCTACGCAAAAGCCGCTGATTGCTCAGCGGCCTTGTGGGTCGGTGTTATTGCGCGCCTTGTTTGTCGATCAGCGCGGCGAGCATTTCGAATTCTTCGCCGGTCAGGTCGGTCAGCGGCGCCCGCACCGGGCCTGCGTCATAGCCGGCAATCTTGGCCCCGGCCTTGACGATGCTCACGGCGTAACCGGCCTTGCGGTTGCGGATATCGAGGTACGGCAGGAAGAAGTCGTCGATGATTTTGCCGACGGTGGCGTGATCTTCTCGGGCAATCGCGTGGTAGAAATCCATCGCGGTTTTCGGGATGAAGTTGAACACCGCCGACGAGTAGACCGGCACGCCGAGGGCCTTGTAGGCCGCAGCGTAGACTTCAGCGGTCGGCAGGCCGCCGAGGTAGCTGAAGCGATCGCCGAGGCGACGACGGATCGACACCATCAGCTCGATATCGCCCAGACCGTCCTTGTAGCCGATCAGGTTCGGGCAGCGCTCGGCCAGACGTTCCAGCAGTGGTGCGGTCAGGCGGCAGACGTTGCGGTTGTAGACCACCACGCCGATGTTCACCGATTTGCACACAGCTTCAACGTGGGCGGCGACGCCGTCCTGGCTGGCTTCGGTCAGGTAGTGCGGCAGCAGCAACAGACCTTTGGCGCCCAGACGCTCGGCTTCCTGCGCGTACTCGATGGCCTGACGGGTCGAACCGCCAACACCGGCCAGAATCGGCACGCTGGTCGCGCAGGTATCGACCGCGGTCTTGATGATTTCCGAATATTCGCTGGCCGCCAGGGAGAAGAACTCACCCGTGCCACCCGCCGCGAACAAGGCCGAAGCACCGTAAGGGGCCAGCCATTCCAGACGCTTGATGTAGCCGGCGCGGTTGAAATCGCCCTGGGCGTTGAAATCGGTGACAGGGAACGACAGCAGGCCGGCGGAGAGGATGGACTTCAGTTCTTGTGGATTCATTTTTCGAACACCCTGGGTAGCAACGTTTTTTGTGAGTTTTATGATTCAGTCAGCGCTGAAGTTGTAGGTCATCGTACAACTTAAAAGATAACCGTCAACTGCATTTCATCGCTGGACGGCACAAATGTGTGGGCATCTGCTTATCTTGACGTAGGAAAGTTCTGGGCTACGCTCACGAAAACTGTATATGCATACAGCTATATTTTTTTCTTAACCGACATATCAGGGAGCCAGAAATGTCAATTGCGAAACAACCTTCCTCAGGCGCTGCGGCGCCGGTCATCGCTCGCTTCGATGATTTATTCAGCGAAACCGGGATCGCGATCGAGGGCGAGCAACCGCACTTGATGCTGCACGTCGCGGACTCGCACAGCGAGCCGCCATTGCCGACGACGCTGCCGAAACAGCCCGCGAAAAAAGGCCCACGTCTCTATTACGAGACCTTTGAACACACCGCTATCGGTGACTCGGTCATGTTGCGCTTCGCTGCGGACGCCTTACCCATCCGGGCGGACAAGGCGCCATTGCAGTTGCCGAACGGACTGGCGCTGACTTATGGCCAGGTGTTGGCCCTGGGGGGAGACTTTTATGGCGTCCCGGATCGGCCGATCAACGAAGGCGCCAACGCCACGGATCGTTTGGCACGCTTTGGCGCTGCCTTCGACTCTCTGGCGTCCGCGTCAGCGGCACGCAGCGAAGTACCGTTGATTCTCGCGGTCGCGCAGAAGGAGGCCGACGCTGTCGCGCAGGCGATCAAGGACGGCAAACCTGCCCACGAAGCTTATGATGCGCTAGGTGATACGTTGTCCGAGGAGTGGAACCGGATTACTGGCGGTGGCAGTTTCATATCAGGTCTGATCCCGCTCGGACGTTACCTGAAGTTGGCGGCGAACAATGCCGATCACTTCGGTCAATGGGCGCAACTGGCCTATGTCGCGGGACACACCGCCGCCTTGCAACACGCAGCCGCGGCCCATGCAACTCAGGACCTCCAGCGTCTGGAATTGGCCTATGCAATGAACGCCTTCGCCGATCACTTCCTGAGCGATCTATTCTCTTCCGGCCATCTAAGGGTGCCGCGTAAATTGCTGGCGCAAGCGGTGACCCCGAGCGACCTCGGCTCGCTGATTTCGCGATTCATGCACGACGAAGACAATCGCTTCGGTCTCAAGGTGCGCAACGGCCAGAACGAGCAATGGCGTACGTATGGTGACAAACGCTACTTCGATTTTCTCGACTCCGACGCCCGCCTGCACGTCAACCACGCCGTGCAAACTTCAGCCGATGAAGTGTTCGCCGCCTACCTCAGCGGCACCGTGCCAGCCGAGTCCGCCTTCGGCGCGCTGCAATTGACGCCCGATCTTGCAGCGGTGCTGAACCTTTCCAACAACTTCTCGCCGCTATTCCGCGTCGAGGGCGGCAAGGTGCTGCGGCGCAAAGACGTGAACAACCTCAACGACACCGCCACCATTGACGACTGGTGGGGCTGGAGCACGTATCTGCTGCTCAAGGACTACCACCCGACGGGCAACGTCAATTAAGGAGAACGACCATGACGATCACATTGAAACTGGAACTGGCGTCGGGGCAGTCGCTTAAAGGCGCGCCGCTGGAGTTGCTGGCCGATGGCAAGCCGATTGCGCGGGGGGTTGTGGATAAGCAAGGGTTGGTCGCGTTTGCCGTGACGCCGGGGACAGCGCAATTGGCGGTGCGGGTGGACCGGTCGATATTGCCGCGCTGAATTCACCGTCCCCTTCGCGAGCAGGCTCACTCCTACAGGAAGATGTGATGAACACTGAGTGGGTGAACAACATCAATCACTGTAGGAGTGAGCCTGCTCGCGATAGCGGTGTATGAGCCCGCAGCTGGTTCAAGCCTGCTGATTCACCCCCGCTGCGCCTGCGCCTCTTCATGCGCCTGACGCAACCGCTCGCGGCTGTTGGTCAAGTGCAGGCGCATCGCCGCACGCGCCGCATCGGAATCCTGACGGGCAATCGCCTCGTAGATTTCTTCGTGCTCGCGGCTCAGGCGGTTCATGTAGTGCTGCTGGTCATCATGCGCCAGCCGCGCCGAATTCAGCCGCGTACGCGGAATGATGCTGGTGCCCAGGTGGGTCATGATGTCCGTGAAGTAGCGGTTGCCGGTGGACAGGGCGATTTCCAAATGGAAGGCAAAGTCCGAGGCCACCGCATCACTGGCGTGGGCCACGCTGTCGTTCAGTGCATCGAGGGCGGCGCGCATGGTTGCCAGTTGCTCGGGGCTGCGGCGTTGTGCGGCAAGGCCGGCGGACTCCACTTCAAGGCTGATGCGCAATTCGAGAATGGCCAGCACGTCACGCAGGGTGACGACCGTGGCCGGGTCGATGCGGAAACCGCTGGGGCTCGGCGTGTCGAGCACGAAGGTGCCGATGCCGTGGCGGGTTTCCACTTGCCCTGCGGCCTGCAACCGGGAAATCGCCTCGCGCACCACGGTGCGGCTGACGCCATGCGCCTGCATGATCGCCGACTCGGTGGGCAACTTGTCGCCACGCTTGAGCAGACCGTCGCGGATCTGCTCGGTCAGCACCGTCACCAGCTCCTGGGCCAGGCTGCGGCGCTTGCGCGGGAGGCGTGGGGTGTCGATCGGGTTTTCCATGGTGTGCATCTTGTCTCGAAAATTCGGCTTGGTTCGCATCATAGCGCAGGCGGGTTGTACGATCACTGTCGAGTCAAAACACCGCCCTTGTAGGAGCTGCCGCAGGCTGCGATCTTTTGATCTTGAAAAACAACATCAAAAGATCGCAGCCTGCGGCAGCTCCTACAGGGGAGTGTGTGTGTCAGGCGGTCACGGTTTGCTCAACCAAATGGCCGCTGTCGATCCGCACATGCCGTGGATGGAAGCGTTTCAGGCTGCTGCGATGGCCGACGCTGACAATGCTCAGCCCCGGCAGTTGATCGATCAGCGCCTGATACAGCGTCGCCTCATCTTCTTCGTCCATCGCCGATGTCGCTTCGTCCATGTACAGCCATTGCGGTGCATAGAGCAGCGCGCGGGCGAAGGCCAGTCGTTGCTGCTCGCCTGGCGACAGCATGCGCTGCCAGTGGTTGGCTTCATCAAGACGCGCGACCAGATGCGGCAGACGGCAGGTCTCCAGCACTTCGGCGTAGCGCTCCGGCGCATACGTGTCACCCGGTTGTGGATAACTCAGCGCGTCTCGCAGCGTGCCGATGGGCAGATACGGTTTCTGCGGCAGGAACAGATAACGCGCCGCCGGCAAGCGGATATTTCCGTGCCCCGCCGGCCACAAGTGCCCCATCGCCCGCAGCAACGTGGACTTGCCGCTGCCGGATCGGCCGCTGAGCATCACCCGCTCGCCCGGCTCAACCGTCATGTCGGCATGGGTCAGCAGATGACGACCGTCGGCCAGGTCCAGACCGAGGTTGTGCACTTTCAACTCGCTGCCCTGATTCTGCACATCGATGGCCGGCGCGCGGTCTTCGTTGTCGGTCATGGCCTGACGGAAACTCAGCAGACGATCACAGGTGGCGCGCCAGGACGCGAGGCTCTGGTAGGCGTTGATAAACCAGCTGAAGCTCTCTTGCACGTTGCCGAAAGCCGAGCTGATCTGCATCAGCTCGCCCAGTTCGATCTTGCCGGCGAGGTAACGCGGGGAAGCCACGATGAACGGGAAGATAATGGCCGCCTGGCTGTAACCGGCAGTGAAAAAGGTCAGGCGCTTGGACACTTTCATGATGTCCCAGAAGTTATGCCAGACCATGCCGAAGCGGTTGCTCAAGCGACGGTTCTCATTCGGCTCGCCGTTGTACAACGCGATACTCTCGGCATTCTCGCGAATCCGCACCATGGAAAAACGCAAGTCCGCTTCAAAACGTTGTTGTTGGTTGTTCAGGCCGATCAAGCGACGACCGATCAAATGCGTCAGCCAGCTACCCACCACGGCGTACACCAGCACGCACCAGAACATGTAGCCGGGAATGGTGATGCCATACACTTCGATGCTGCCCGATACGCCCCACAAAATGATCGAGAACGACACCAGACTGACGATATTGCGCAACAGCCCGATACCCAGTTCCAGGGTGTTGGAGGTGAAGTTGTTGAGGTCTTCGGAAATCCGCTGGTCCGGGTTATCGGTGTAACCGCCCTGCTCCAGCTGGTAGTAATTCTTGTCAGCGAGCCAGCGTGAGAAATGCTTTTCGGTCAGCCACGCCCGCCAGCGGATCGTCAGCATCTGCGTCAGATATTGTCTGTAGACGGCACCGACAATTGCCACGGCGGCGATTGCACAGAAGTACAGAATCAGATTCCAGAACGCCGCTTCATCCTTCTTTTGCAGCGCGTTGTAAAAATCCTTGTACCAGGTGTTGAACCACACCGAGATGCCCACGCTGACCAGCGAAAGTGCGATCACGGCAATCAGCAGGGTCCAGGCCTTGACCTTCTCCTCACTGCGCCAATAAGGCGTGATCATCGCCCACACTTTGCGAAAAAACTGCCCGCGCACAGCATCGTTGACCGCGGAATATTCAGCGTTCTGATTCATGGAAAAGGCTCGATAAAGAAAAGAACAGACACGCACCGATCATAGTTGATCGGTGCGCGTTATCGCGAGAGCTGGCGATGGCCGTTCAGCGCAGGTTCAGCGACGAACCGGGCGCTTCTGCAGTTTGCGCTGCAAGGTGCGGCGGTGCATGCCCAGGGCGCGGGCAGTGGCGGAGATGTTGCCTTCGTGCTCGGTCAGCACGCGCTGGATGTGCTCCCACTGCAGACGGTCAACCGACATCGGGTTTTCCGGCACCAGGCTGTCGAGGTCGGCGTGCTCGGACAGCAGCGCGGCGAGCACGTCGTCGGCGTCGGCCGGTTTGCACAGGTAGTTGCAGGCGCCGCGCTTGATCGCTTCGACCGCGGTGGCAATGCTCGAATAACCGGTGAGGATCACCACGCGCATTTCCGGGTCCAGCTCCAGCAGCTTGGGCAGCAGCACCAGGCCGGAGTCGCCGTCCATTTTCAGGTCCAGCGCGGCGTAGTCCGGCAGGTCGGCCTGGGCGATGGTCAGGCCTTCTTCGGCGGAACCGGCGGTGCTGACGCGAAAGCCACGGCGGGCCATGGCACGGGCCATCACTCGGGTGAAGGTCGCGTCGTCGTCGACCAGCAGCAAATGCGGCAGTTCTTCGCCTTCGACTTGGATTTCGTCACTCATGTTGGTCTCCTCGGGCGCCGTGGGGCAGGCGCAGCTCGGTGAGCGTGCCGCCTTCCTCATGACTATAGAGTTTCACTGAGCCGCCGGCGCGTGTCACGCTGGCCTTGCTCAAAAACAGGCCCAGGCCGAAACCTTTGCCCTTGGTGGTAAAAAACGGTTTGCCGATCTGCTCGGCGATGGCCAGCGGCACACCGGCGCCGTGGTCACGAATGCTGATGGTCACGGTTTCCGCGTCCCAGTCCAGCGTCACCTGGAGATTTTCCGGGCAGGCGTCGGCGGCATTGTTCAGCAGATTGAGCAGCGCCTGGGTCAGGTCCGGCGGCGGCGCCATGCGTGGCACCGTGCCTTGGCCGAGGCGATGGAAGCGATAACTGGCTTCCGGACGCATCAAGTGCCAGCGGCTCAAGGCTTCGTCAAGCCATTGGGTGACGTCCTGCATCTCCACCGCCATACGGCGGTTGGCCTCGGCGGCGCGCACCAATTGTTGCAGGGTCTCTTTGCACAGTTTGACCTGATCCTGCAGCACCTTGAGGTCGTCCTGCAACATCGCGTCGGGGTGATCCTGCTGCATCTCCTTGAGCAACACGCTCATGGTCGCCAGCGGTGTGCCCAGCTCATGCGCCGCGCCAGCCGCCTGGGTCGCGACCGCAAGCAACTGCTGATCGCGCAGGCCTTCTTCGCGGCGGATCGCCCGCAACTCCTCCTGACGGCGCAGCTCTTCGGCCATGCGTGCAGCGAAAAACGTAATCACCGCAGCAGCCAGCGCGAAGCTCAGCCACATGCCGTAGATCTGCAGGTTCTCGCGGGCCACCGGCAGGGTTTCCAGCGGGTAGAACCGCGTCAGCATTACGGTGTACAGCGCCAGCGCGATGCCCGACAGAATCACCGAGTAACGCCACGGCAGCGTCACCGCGGCGATGGTCAACGGAACCAGATAGTAGGAAACGAACGGGTTGGTCGAACCGCCGGAGAAATACAGCAGCGCACTGTGGATCACCAGATCACAGGCCAGTTGCAGGGCGTATTCAAGTTCAGTCACCGGCCACGACGTGCGCAGGCGCACAGCGGTGAACACACAGAGCAGAATCGAACAGCCGAGGGTCATCGCCAGTTGCACCCACGGCAACGGCAACAATTGCAGCCAGTAGGCCAGGCCGACGGAACCGGCCTGCGCGGCGAGCACCAGGGTGCGGATGAAAGTCAGCCGCCAGAGGTTCTGGCGAGTGGCGGAAGTCAATTGTACGGGGGCGAGCATGAGCTCTCCTGATGAGCGCTCCAGGCGGATCGCACGGAGTATAACCAAGCCGCGGCCTTGAGAGGCGAAAGTGCGGCAAACGACCACATGGCGCTGGCGGTAAATTGGGCTACTGCGCATGGCTGGCCGAGATCGACTGTGGCGAGGGAGCTTGATCCCGCTGGTCTGCGAAGCAGGCCCGATCCCGGCAAATGCAGTCTGACTGAAAGACCGCAATTGCTGGTTTTACGACTGCTGCGCAGCCGAGCGGGAGCAAGCTCCCTCGCCACAAAAATCTCACTCGCTCAAGGAATATGTGGCGGACATGACATCTGTATAGAAGTTGTAACTGGGCGAACCAGGCCGCAGAAGCTAGAGTCTGATGGTTTCACGCAGGGACGAACCAACACCTGCGCACACTTCAAGGAGCCTCCATGCACACCTTTCGCCGCAGCGCCGCCCTTCTCGCCCTGACCGTCGGCAGTGTCGCCAGCCTACCGGCGCTGGCCGCCGATGAGCTGCACTACAACCAGATTTCCCTGCGCGCCGAAGTCAGCCAGGAAGTGGCCCGCGACCTGATGATCGTGACGCTCTACACCGAAGCGCAAAACACCGACCCGGCCAAACTCGCCGCCGACGTCAGCACCACCATGAACAAGGCACTGGCCCAGGCCAAGCAAGTCAAAGACATCACCCTGCGCCAGGGCAGCCGCAACAGCTACCCGATCTACGACACCAAAGGCCAGAAAATCACTGGCTGGCGCGAACGCGCCGAACTGCGCCTGGAAAGCGCCGACTTCGCCGCCCTGTCCAAACTCACCGGCGAACTGCTGACCGACCTGAAAATGGGCGGCATGGACTTCGCCATCGCCGAACCGACCCGCAAGGCCAGCGAAGACCAACTGCTCAAAGAAGCCGTCAGCGCCTTCAAGGCCCGCGCCCAACTGGCCACCGATGCACTGGGCGGCAAAGGCTACAAAATCGTCAACCTGAACCTCAACAGCAACGGTTATCCACAACCGTACATGCGCGCCCCGATGATGATGAAAGCCGCCGGCATGGCGGATTCAGCACCGGTCACGCCGGAAGTCGAAGCCGGCACCAGCCAGGTCAGCCTGACCGCCGATGGCTCGATTGAAGTGCTGATGCAGTGAGTTGATCTGCACTGAATGAAAAACCGGCGATCCGTGAATGATCGCCGGTTTTTTTGTGCCCGGGATTTGTGTTGTTTGATCTGCCGTCATCGCTGGCAAGCCAGCTCCCACAAAGTCGTGTGTCAATTTCAGAATCGGCACAAAACCTGGGGGAGCTGGCTTGTCAGCGTTGAACAATGATGCGATCCCCGAGCTTCAATGGTTGTATTGATCACTCAAAACCGCAGCGACAGCGTGCTCCCAACCCTCATCTTCTGTTCCAAACCGACGATCATCCAATAGAGCCCCCTGACGGTAGACCTGCCACCAGGTATCGGTCGTCGCAGAGACATATCGGACTTCGTAGCCGCGTTGCTGTGCATCACTCTTATGTTGAGGCGTCATGTCTATTTCCTTATAAGGATTGGTGTTCGTTAAAGCCAGGCGCCTGGCACACATCAGGCCCGACTAAAGGCCAGATACATGCTCAATCAACTGAGGAGTTCTATCTACTGTCAGACCTGACAGGTATGCCGACAGCAAAGCTGGCAGGCCCGCCCCCACACTGGAAGCTATCCCCCGTGGGAGCGAGCCTGCTCGCGAAGAACGATAACGCGGTCTCAGGTCTACGGATCAACCCGGTCCAGCGCGCGGTTCACCGCCAGTTCAGCCAGCATGATGATCTGCTGGATCGCCAGCGCCGTATTGCGCTGCGGGCGACTGAGCTGATCGGCGAAATCACTGGCCATGGTGTTGGCCGACGCCAGGGACTCACAGGCGTGGGCCAGCAGGCTCTCGGTGTCGATGCCTGGATGGACGAGGAACATCGAACTGGGTGGACGTGGTTTTGTGGCTTCGGGGCTTAAGTAGAAGTCGAGGGCGCGTTTGATCGCTTCGCGGTTTTTCGCGAGGTCTTCGGCGTGGAGGGCTTCGGTGAGTGGGGTTGTGGTGTCGAGGGGTGGATCGGGGACTGGCTTGGACATGCATTTCACCTATGACGTGGGGCCACCTCAAGCCGTTTCTCACACGACGAAGAGGTGGCAGCTGTGTGCGGGGTGAGAAAACCGGTCATAGGCACCCGGCCAGACATAAAGTCTGCCCGCACAGAGCCGCCATAACGCATTTGCATGCAGCGGATTGGCTGGCGGCAATTATGCGGGTATGGGCACTGAATGACTATGAACTGCCGGGTTCTCACGCCCGGTCGCTGAGTTTCAGCGACAGCTCAAGGCTAGAGAGCCGGCGTCCGACGGACAACCTGAAAACCTTGTGGGAAGGTTCTGGTTATCCCACACACTTTTAAACACAACCACACTCACTGTAGGAGCTGCCGAAGGCTGCGATCTTTTGACTTTGGCTTTCACAACTCAAAATCAAAAGATCGCAGCCTTCGGCAGCTCCTACAGGGGGATTGGGCTTATTCAGTTAAAAACAGGTCGGCTGTCAGGCCGCCATCGCCAGCAGGCTGGCTCCCACACAAATCAACAGCAGACCGCATCCGCCTCTCACCACTCAACAGGATGAGCGTTAGCTCGGCTGCAGCTCTTGATCTTGATCCACGGGCGACGTCGGAAGGCTGAGCGCAGGGATTGATCCGGGCGTGGGAGCGCAGCGACCGTTTGGCGAAGCCAAACACAGCGAGAGGAGGTGCAGCGAAGCAAACCGTAGACGCTGCGCCCGGATCGATCCCGGAGCGAAGGAACCCCGAGCCCCAGCGAGCGGGCCGCACGCAGGAGCAAGCGTTTTTGGTTACTTTTGGGGCGTTTGCCAAAAGTGACCCGCCGTAAGGGCGGAACCCCAAGCCGCCGTTACCGCAGCAACGGATATGTACACACAGCCCAGATATACCGAGATAGACACCCCAACAAGAAAAACGATATTTCCGAACACCCCCAAATCCCCGCTAACCTCAACAAACAACCACCTCCAAAATCCCGGGGACTCCATGCCAAGATCCACCCTCAAACCGCTTGTAATCACCCTCGCACTGACAGCCATAGCCCCCATAGCCAACGCAGCCACAACCCTGGTGTATTGCTCGGAAGCCAGCCCCGCCGGCTTCGACCCCAGCCAATACACCAGCGGCACCGACTTCGACGCCTCCGCCGAAACCGTCTTCAACCGCCTCACCCAATTCCAGCGCGGCGGCACCGACATCGAACCCGGCCTGGCGACCAAATGGGACATCTCCAGCGACGGCCTGCAATACACCTTCCACCTGCGCCAAGGCGTGAAATTCCACACCACGGAATATTTCACCCCGACCCGCGACTTCAACGCCGACGACGTGCTGTTCACCTTCCAGCGCCTGCTCGACCCGGACAACGCCTTCCGCAAGGCCTACCCCGCTGAGTCCCCGTACTTCACCGACATGGGCCTGAACACCACCATCAAATCGGTAGAAAAACTCGACGACCACACCGTGCGCTTCAACCTGAACAACGTCGACGCCGCCTTCGTGCAAAACCTCGCCATGAGCTTCGCCTCGGTGCAATCGGCCGAATACGCCGCCCAACTGTTGAAGGAAGGCAAAGCCGCCGACCTCAACCAGAAACCGGTGGGCACCGGCCCGTTCGTGTTCAAGCGCTACCAGAAGGACTCACAAATCCGCTACGCCGCGAACAAGGCCTACTGGAAACCCGAAGACGTGAAGATCGACAACCTGATCTTCTCGATCACCCCCGACGCCGCCGTGCGCCTGCAGAAACTCAAGACCGGCGAATGCCAGGTCAGCGGCTACCCGCGCCCGGCGGACATTGAGGTCATGGAAAAAGACCCGAACCTGCGTGTGCTCAAGCAGGCCGGTTTCAACCTCGGGTTCCTCGCCTACAACACCACTCACCCGCCGCTGGATCAGCTCAAGGTCCGCCAGGCGCTGGACATGGCCATCGACAAACCGGCGATCATCAAAGCCGTTTACCAGAGTGCCGGCCAGTTGGCGCAAAACGCCCTCCCGCCCGCGCAATGGTCATATGACCCGAACATCAAGGACGCGCCCTACGATCCGGTAAAAGCCAAGGCGCTACTCAAGGAAGCCGGGGTTGCACCGGGTACCACCATCAACTTGTGGGCGATGACCGTGCAGCGCGCCTCCAACCCGAACGCGCGGATGTCGGCGCAGATGATCCAGCAGGATTGGGACAAGATCGGGATCAAGGCCAACATCGTCAGCTACGAATGGGGCGAGTACATCAAGCGTGCGAAAAATGGCGAACACGACGCGATGATCTATGGTTGGACAGGTGACAACGGCGACCCGGACAACTGGCTCGGCGTGCTCTACAGCTGCGCGGCGGTCAAGGGCAGCAACTACGCCAAGTGGTGCGATCCGGCCTACGACAAGCTGGTGCAACAAGCCAAGGTGACCACCGACAAGGCGCAACGGGTAAAACTGTATCAACAGGCGCAACTGATCCTTAAACAGCAGGTGCCGATCACCCCGATCGCCAACTCCACGGTGTTCCAGCCGCTGCGCAAGGAAGTGACCGACTTCAAGATCAGCCCGTTTGGCCTTACACCCTTCTACGGCGTGGGTATAAATAAGTAACACCAAGCCCCAAGGCGGCGCGCACAACGTGACCAACGCACCGTTTTGGGGCTTCGTTTGCACCGTTTAAATCACCCGCAAACGGTCAAATGCGTCAACTCTTACACAAATGCGACATTAAGGTACGTTCGTGCCACGCTTTGAGGCCGGCAGGCGCTCTGGATCTTGCATTGGGTATGGCCCCTGCATAAGTATCCGCAGGCACGACTCACGAGGTCGTACCTCAATATTAAAAAATGACAACAAATCATGAGGCCAACATGCTTAAACACGCGGTCATTCCGTTTTTAGTCGGCGCAGGCTTGTTAGCCTCCGCACCTTTCGCATCCGCTGCGACTAACCTGGTGTTCTGCTCCGAAGGGAGCCCGGCCGGTTTTGATCCAGGCCAGTACACCACCGGAACCGACTTCGACGCCTCAGCCGAAACCATGTTCAACCGTCTGAGCCAGTTCGAGCGTGGCGGCACCGCCGTTGTCCCGGGCCTCGCCACCAGCTGGGACATTTCCCCGGATGGCCTGACCTACACCTTCCACCTGCGTGAAGGCGTCAAGTTCCACACCACCCCGTATTTCAAGCCGACGCGTAACTTCAACGCCGACGACGTGCTGTTCACCTTTAATCGCATGATTAACAAGGATGACCCGTTCCGTAAGGCGTACCCGACCGAATTCCCGTACTTCACCGACATGGGGATGGACACCAACATCACCAAGGTCGAGAAAGTCGACGACAACACCGTCAAGTTCTCCCTGAAACAAGTCGACGCTGCGTTCATCCAGAACATGGCCATGAGCTTCGCCTCGATCCAGTCCGCCGAGTACGCTGCCCAGTTGCTCAAGGAAGGCAAGCCTGCCGACATCAACCAGAAGCCGATCGGCACCGGCCCGTTCGTGTTCAAGAGCTACCAGAAAGACTCGAACATCCGTTACACCGGCAACAAGGACTACTGGAAGCCTGAAGACGTGAAGATCGACAACCTGATCTTCGCTATCACCACCGACCCGTCGGTGCGTATCCAGAAGCTGAAAAAGAACGAGTGCCAGGTCACCCTGTTCCCGCGTCCGGCAGATCTCGCGGCGCTGAAAGCCGACAAGACTCTGAAGATGCCTGAGCAGGCCGGTTTCAACCTGGGCTACATCGCCTACAACGTGATGGACAAGGTCAAGGGCAGCAACGAGCCTAACCCGCTGGCCGACCTGCGTGTGCGCCAGGCGCTGGACATGGCGGTGAACAAGCCGCAGATCATCGACTCGGTTTACCAGGGCGCAGGCCAACTGGCCGTGAACGCCATGCCGCCGACCCAGTGGTCCTACGACACCACCATCAAGGACGCCAAGTACGATCCTGAAAAAGCCAAGCAACTGCTCAAGGAAGCTGGCGTCAAGGAAGGTACCGAAATCGTGCTGTGGGCAATGCCGGTACAGCGTCCGTACAACCCGAACGCCAAACTGATGGCTGAAATGCTCCAGTCCGACTGGAAGAAGATCGGCCTGAACGTGAAGATCACCAGCTACGAGTGGGGCGAGTACATCAAGCGCTCCAAAGGCGGCGAGAACCAGGCCATGATCATTGGCTGGAGCGGTGACAATGGTGACCCGGACAACTGGCTGAACGTGCTGTTCGGCTGCGACTCGCTCAACGGCAACAACTTCTCCAAGTGGTGCGACAAGAAGTTCGACGGTATCGTCAAAGATGCCAAACGCACCACCGACCAGGCCAAGCGCACCGAACTGTACAAACAGGCGCAACACGTCCTTAAAGATGCTGTTCCATACACACCTATCGCTCACTCGACGGTGTTCCAACCCATGCGCGCCAACGTGCAGGACTTCAAGATCAGCCCATTTGGCTTGAACTCCTTCTACGGCGTCAGCGTCAGCAATTAAGCCATTGCAACGGCGGCGTTCATGACGTCGCCGTTGTTTTAGCTGCCGGAAAAACAGGAATTTGCCTACAGCCAATTCCGCTGCGGATGACTGCAGCGGCGGAGGACGCGTCGACTTTTCCTACGAGTTTTCAGGCAATTACGCATTTACTGCCAGACCCACGGGCCCTACCGTCGGGTTCTGACCAGTTTCTGCGTGGGCCACCGGCTTGCTGTACGTACTGGATTGAGCTCAATGCAACCTCAACTTCCCTGGACGGGATCGCGGTGCATTGAACAACACTACAAAAAGAGGGAGCGTCATGCGCCATACCTTGGTTTCTTCCGCATTGCTGGGCGCCGGCCTGTTGGCCGCCACGTCCGCCAGTTACGCCGCCAGCAACAGCCTGGTGTTCTGTTCCGAGGGCAGCCCGGCCGGTTTCGATACCGCGCAGTACACGACGGCGACCGATAACGACGCCGCCGAGCCGCTGTATAACCGTCTGGTCGAGTTCGAAAAAGGCGCGACCAATGTCGTACCGGGCCTGGCAACCAAGTGGGATATTTCCGAGGATGGTCTCAAGTACACCTTTCACCTGCGTGAAGGTGTGAAATTTCATACAACGCCGTACTTCAAACCGACGCGCGACTTCAACGCCGACGACGTGCTGTTCACGTTTAACCGCATGCTCGATCCGCAACAGCCCTTCCGTAAGGCTTATCCGACCGAGTTCCCGTATTTCAACGGGATGAGCCTGAACAAGAACATCGCCAAGGTCGAAAAGACCGGGCCGCTGACCGTGGAGTTCACGCTCAACAGCGTCGACGCCGCGTTCATCCAGAACATCGCCATGAGCTTCGCCGCCATCCTGTCCGCCGAATACGCCGACAAGCTGCTGGCCGCGGGCAAACCGAGCGACATCAACCAGAAGCCAGTCGGTACCGGGCCGTTCGTGTTCAAGAGCTATCAGAAAGACTCGAACATCCGTTACACCGGCAACGAGCAATACTGGGACCCGAGCCGGGTCAAGCTGAAGAACCTGATCTTCGCGATCAACACCGACGCTTCGGTGCGCGTGCAGAAGCTCAAGGCCGGCGAGTGCCAGATCACCCTGCATCCGCGCCCTGCCGATGTCGAAGCGCTGAAGGCCGACCCGAAACTGCAGCTGATTTCCAAGCCTGGCTTCAACCTCGGTTACATCGCCTACAACGTGCGCCACAAGCCCTTCGACCAGCTCGAAGTGCGGCAGGCGCTGGACATGGCGGTGAATAAACAAGGGATTCTCAACGCTGTTTATCAGGGCGCCGGGCAACTGGCCGTCAACGCCATGCCGCCGACCCAGTGGTCCTACGACGACAGCATCAAGGACGCCGCCTACAACCCGGAAAAAGCCAAAGAGCTGCTCAAGGCTGCCGGCGTCAAAGAAGGCACCGAAATCACCCTGTGGGCGATGCCGGTACAGCGTCCATACAACCCCAACGCCAAACTGATGGCCGAAATGCTCCAGGCGGACTGGGCCAAAATCGGTCTGAAAGTGAAGATCGTCAGCTACGAATGGGGCGAGTACATCAAGCGCACCAAGAATGGCGAGCACGACATCAGCCTGATCGGCTGGACCGGCGACAACGGGGACCCGGACAACTGGCTGGGCACCCTGTACAGCTGCGACGCGATTGGCGGCAACAACTACTCCATGTGGTGCGATCCGGCTTACGACAAGCTGATCAAAGAGGCCAAGGTCGTCACCGACCGCGACCAGCGCACCACGCTCTACAAACAGGCGCAGCAGTTGCTCAAGCAGCAAGTGCCGATCACGCCTGTCGCCCACTCGACGGTCAACCAGCCGTTAAGCGCCAGGGTTGAAGGCTTCAAGGTCAGCCCCTTCGGTCGCAACGTATTTTCGGGCGTCAGTATCGATTAACCCAACCGATTAGCCGCAATGCTGAGGGGGGCCGTCTATCCCCCTCACGCAAGCGCTTTGCCGAAATTCGCCAATCAGGCCTTTGGCAAACGTTTGCGATGTGTGAATGAGTTCTAAACCAATAACCGGCCCACCCAAAAAAGCCGGCATAAAAAGAAAGTAAAGGAGCTTCACCCATGAAACTGAGCAGCACCGCGATACTGGCTCTGGCCATCAGCAGCATCACCGCCACGGCTTATGCGGAAACCCAAAGCCAGGCGTTCACCCCGGTGACCGTCAACGAGAAGAGTGCCCAGGCTGACGCTACCGGCTTCCTCGAAGGTTCTACGATCAGCGGCACGACCCGTAACTGGTACGCCAACGAACAACTCAAGCGCGGCGGCAAGTTCACTTACCGCAAGGATGGCGTCGCCACCCCGACCGATCGTCGTATCAACTGGGTACAGGGCACCATCGTCAACTTCAACTCCGGCTTCACTCAGGGCACCGTCGGTGTCAGCACTGAAGTCGCCGCTTACAACGCTGTAGCGCTGGATCGTAGTCGCAAGGACCTGGCTTCCAACAACGGCGGCGCTCCGGGTTCGCGTCCAGGCGCGGGCAACAACCGTACGCTGACCAAGGAAGGCGGCGACGCTGAAGGCCAGTGGAGCAAACTGGGTCTGGCCAACGTCAAGTTCCGCGTGTCGAACACCACGCTGACCGCCGGTCGTCAGAACTTCAGCACTCCAATCGTCGATACCATCGGCAACCGTGCGCTGCCTTCGAGCTTTGAAGGTGTAAGCCTGCACAGCGAAGAACTGAACAACCTGTCGTTCGACGCCGGCAGCTTCGACCGCGTATCGCCGCGTACTGAAGAGAGCCTGTCCAAGTTCCGCTCCGAGTACACCAACAACAACGCTGAAACCGATCGCGTAAGCATCGTCGGCCTGAACTATCAGCCGCTGAAAAGCCTGAAAACCAGCCTGTACGCTTCCAAGGTTGAAGACTTCTGGAACCAGTACTACTTCGGCGCCACCCACGAACTGGGTGACAGCAATGTCGTGAGCCTGACCACCGGCCTGAACTACTACAAAACCGTCGATACCGGCAAAAAAGAGATGGGCGAAATCGACAACGACACCTACTCGCTGTCGTTTGGCCTGACGCACCAGGCACACAGCCTGACCTTCTCGTACCAGGAAATTAACGGTAACGAGTACTTCGACTACCTGCACGAAACCAACGGCATCTACCTGGCCAACTCCCTGCTGTCGGACTTCAACGGCCCGAACGAGAAATCCTTCCAGGTCGCCTACGGTCTGAACATGGCCGAATACGGTGTGCCAGGTCTGAAGTTCAACATCTACCAGGCTCGCGGCTGGGGCATCGACGGTACTCACTACACCGGCACTGCGTATGACGTGAAAAACATGGACGGCGAGCACCACTACGAATACGGCATCGGTGCAACCTACGCGGTACAGAGCGGCCCACTCAAGGCGACCACCATCCGTGGCACCTATACCGCTCACCGCGCCAGCGAGAACCAGTCCGATGGCAGCATCAACGAGTTCCGTCTGGTGACCACCATTCCGTTCAACATCCTGTAAAAAACGCCAACCGACGGCTGACTCATGAAGAGTCGGCCGTTCGGTTTTTTGTCTTCAACCGATTGCAGAGGGTTATCGATGAAAATGCTTCCCCTACGTGCGGCCGTCGCGGCTGCGTTGTTGAGCGCCGCCATCGGCGTCTCGGCCAAACCCTTGGTGGTCTGCACCGAAGCCAGCCCGGAAGGCTTCGATATGGTCCAGTACACAACTGCAGTCACTGCCGATGCGGTGGCCGAAACGATCTTCAACCGTCTGGCGGACTTCAAGCCCGGCACCACCGAAGTGATTCCGGCGCTGGCCGAATCCTGGGACATCAGCGAAGACGGCCTGACCTACACGTTCCACCTGCGCAAAGGCGTCAAGTTTCACACCACCGAATACTTCAAGCCGACCCGCGACATGAACGCCGACGACGTGGTCTGGAGCTTCCAGCGTCAGCTGGACCCGAATCACCCGTGGCACAAACTGTCGAGCGTGGGCTTCCCGTACTTTGAAAGCATGGGCTTCAAGGAACTGCTCAAAAGCGTAGAAAAAGTCGACGACAACACGGTCAAGTTCACCCTGACCCGCCGCGAAGCGCCGTTCCTGGCTGACATCGCCATGGCATTCTCCTCGATCTACCCGGCCGAATACGCCGACCAGTTGCTCAAGGCCAACAAGACCGGCGACCTGAACAGCAAGCCGATTGGCACCGGCCCGTTCATCTTCCAGCGTTACGCCAAGGACGCCCAGGTACGGTTCAAGGCCAACCCGGACTACTTCCGTGGCAAGCCACCGGCCGATGCGCTGATCCTGGCGATCGCCACCGACAACAACGTGCGCCTGCAGAAGCTCAAGGCCAACGAGTGTCAGGTCGCGCTGTATCCGAAGCCGGATGACATCCCGAGCATCAAGAAAGACAGCAACCTGAAAGTCGACGAGCTGGACGCGATGACTGTCTCCTACATCGCGATGAACACCCAGCACAAATACATGAGCGACGTGCGCGTGCGTAAGGCCATCGACATTGCCTTCGACAAGGAAGCCTACGTCAACGCCCTGTTCGGCAAAGGCAACGCCTCGGTCGCGGTCAACCCGTACCCGCCGACCCTGCTGGGCTACAACCACGACCTGAAGAACCCGCCACGCGACCTCGACAAGGCCCGCGCCCTGCTCAAGGAAGCCGGGGTTCCGGAAGGCACCGTGTTTACCCTGTTTACCCGTAACGGCGGCGGTCCTACCAACCCGAACCCGATGCTCGGCGCACAGATGATGCAGGCTGACCTGGCGAAAGTCGGGATCAAGATCGACATTCGCGTGATGGAATGGGGCGAAATGCTCAAGCGCGCGAAGAACGGCGAACACGATATGGTGTCTGCCGGATGGGCGGGCGACAACGGCGACCCGGATAACTTCCTGACGCCTATGCTCAGTTGCGAGGCCGCCAAGAACGGCGAAAACTATGCGCGCTGGTGCAACGAGAAATTCCAGGCGCTGCTCGACGAAGCACGGGCTAAAGTAGATCCGGCCGAACGTGCCAGGCTCTACGAACAGGCCCAGGTGCTGTTTAATCAGGACCAGCCGTGGATCAGCATGGCCCACACCCGGATGTTTACCGCAATGCGCAACAACGTAGAGGGTTATCACATCAGCCCTCTCACCACTAATAACTTCGCCACCACCCAGGTGAAGTAGATAAGAAACTCCCGGCCTCCCTGACCCCAGGGAAGCCGGGCACGCCTAACCGGCTGATGAGGTACCACACAAGATGTTTAGTTTTATTGCCCGCCGACTGGGGTTGTTGATCCCCACGTTTTTCGGCATCACCTTGCTGACTTTCGCGTTGATTCGCATGATTCCGGGCGACCCCGTGGAAGTGATGATGGGCGAACGTCGGGTCGACCCCGAAATGCACGCTCAGGCAATGGAACGCCTTGGTCTGAACAAACCGCTGTACGCCCAATACCTGGACTACATCGGCAAACTGGCCCACGGCGATCTCGGCGAATCCCTGCGGACGCGCACCAGCGTATGGACCGAGTTCACCTCCCTCTTCCCGGCGACCCTGGAACTGTCCATGGCCGCCCTGCTGTTCGCCGGCATCCTCGGTCTTCTGGCCGGGGTGATCGCGGCCCTCAAGCGAGGATCCCTGTTCGACCATGGGGTGATGGGCATCTCCCTGGCGGGGTATTCGATGCCGATCTTCTGGTGGGGCCTGATCCTGATCATGTTCTTCTCCGTAAGCCTGGGTTGGACCCCGGTGTCCGGGCGGATCGACCTGCTCTACGACATCGAGCCGCGCACCGGCTTCATGCTGATCGACACGCTGCTGGCCGATGACATGGGCGCGTTCCTCGACGCCTTGCACCACCTGATCCTGCCGGCCATCGTACTGGGCACCATTCCGCTGGCGGTGATCGCGCGCATGACCCGTTCGTCGATGCTCGAAGTGCTGCGTGAAGACTACATCCGCACCGCCAAGGCCAAAGGCCTGTCGCCGTCGCGCGTGGTGTTCGTCCACGGCCTGCGCAACGCGCTGATCCCGGTGCTGACCGTGGTCGGCCTGCAGGTCGGCACCCTGCTGGCCGGTGCAGTCCTGACCGAAACCATTTTCTCCTGGCCCGGCATCGGTAAATGGCTGATCGAAGCCATCGGCGCCCGGGACTACCCGGTCGTGCAAAACGGCATCCTGTTAATCGCCTGCCTGGTGATTCTGGTCAACTTCGTAGTGGACATCCTCTACGGCTTTGCCAACCCACGCATCCGTCATCAGCGCTGAGGTCCATACCATGAGCACTCCAACATCCTCAGTAGCCAATGCCGCCCCAAGCGCGGATCAAAGCCTGCTGTACCCGTCGCCGTACAAAGAATTCTGGCAAGCCTTCTCCAAAAACAAGGGCGCGGTTGCCGGCCTGCTGTTCATGTTGCTGGTGATTTTCTGCGCGCTGTTCGCGCCGTGGGTCGCGCCGCATAACCCGAGCGAGCAATACCGTGACTTCCTGCTGACGCCACCGGCGTGGCTGGAAGGTGGGCAGATGCAGTTCCTGCTCGGCACCGATGAACTGGGTCGCGACCTGCTGTCGCGTCTGATCCAGGGTTCGCGCCTGTCGCTGCTGATCGGTCTGTCGTCGGTGGTAATGTCGCTGATCCCGGGGATCCTGCTGGGTCTGTTCGCCGGTTTTTTCCCGAAAATGATCGGCCCGACCATCATGCGTCTGATGGACATCATGCTGGCTCTGCCGTCGCTGCTGCTGGCTGTGGCGATCGTCGCCATCCTCGGCCCTGGCCTGATCAACACCGTGATCGCCATTGCCGTGGTCTCGCTGCCGTCCTACGTGCGTCTGACCCGTGCCGCCGTGATGGGCGAACTGAACCGCGACTACGTCACCGCCGCGCGCCTGGCCGGTGCCGGTCTGCCACGCCTGATGTTCATCACTGTGCTGCCCAACTGCATGGCGCCGCTGATCGTGCAGGCGACCCTGAGTTTCTCTTCGGCGATTCTCGACGCTGCGGCGCTGGGCTTCCTCGGCCTTGGCGTACAACCGCCAACCCCTGAGTGGGGCACCATGCTGGCCTCGGCCCGCGACTACATCGAACGCGCCTGGTGGGTGGTGAGCCTGCCAGGTCTGACCATTTTGCTCAGCGTGCTGGCAATCAACTTGATGGGCGACGGTCTGCGCGATGCGCTGGACCCGAAACTCAAGAACGCCGCCTGAGGAGATTCCCATGTCATTGCTAGAAATCAAGAATCTCAACGTTCGCTTCGGCGACAAGAACGCCGTTCCGGTGGTCGATGGCCTCGACCTGAAAGTGGACAAGGGCGAAGTCCTGGCGATCGTCGGCGAGTCCGGTTCGGGCAAGTCGGTGACCATGATGGCGCTGATGGGCCTGATCGAGCACCCGGGGATCGTCACTGCCGATGCCCTGAGCTTCGACGGCAAGAACATGCTCAAGCTGAGCAACCGCCAGCGTCGGCAGATCGTCGGCAAAGACCTGGCGATGGTGTTCCAGGACCCGATGACCGCACTCAACCCGAGCTACACCGTCGGTTTCCAGATCGAAGAAGTGCTGCGCCTGCACCTGAAAATGTCCGGCAAGCAAGCGCGCAAACGCGCCATCGAACTGCTGGAAAAAGTTGAAATCCCGGGCGCCGCCAGCCGTATGGACGCCTACCCGCACCAACTGTCTGGCGGCATGAGCCAGCGCGTGGCGATTGCCATGGCGATTGCCGGCGAGCCGAAACTGCTGATCGCCGACGAACCGACCACGGCACTCGACGTGACGATTCAGGCACAGATCATGGATCTGCTGCTGGCGCTGCAGAAAGAACAGAACATGGGCCTGGTGCTGATCACCCACGACCTCGCCGTTGTCGCCGAAACCGCCCAGCGCGTGTGCGTGATGTACGCCGGCCAGGCGGTTGAAGTCGGTCAGGTGCCGCAACTGTTCGACATCCCGGCGCACCCGTACAGCGAAGCGCTGCTCAAGGCGATTCCCGAACACAGCCTGGGCGCCGAGCGCCTGTCGACCTTGCCGGGCATCGTGCCGGGCCGCTACGACCGTCCGCAGGGTTGCCTGCTGTCGCCGCGCTGCCCGTACGTGCAGGACAGCTGCCGTGCGCAGCGTCCGAGCCTGGACCCGAAAGCCAACAGCCTTGCCCGTTGCTTCTACCCGCTGAATCAGGAGGTGGCGTAATGGCCGTCGTACTTACCGCCCGCGACCTGACCCGTCACTACGAAGTTTCTCGAGGCCTGTTCAAGGGCCACGCGACCGTGCGCGCCCTCAACGGCGTGTCGTTCGAACTGGAAGCCGGCAAGACCCTCGCCGTGGTCGGCGAGTCGGGTTGCGGCAAATCCACCCTGGCCCGTGCCCTGACCCTGATTGAAGAGCCGTCGTCCGGCTCGCTGAAAATCGCCGGTCAGGAAGTCGCCGGTGCCGACAAGGCCCAGCGCAAGCAACTGCGCAAAGACGTGCAGATGGTGTTCCAGAGTCCGTACGCGTCGTTGAACCCTCGGCAGAAAATCGGTGATCAACTGGCCGAGCCGCTGCTGATCAACACCAACCTGAGTGCCGCCGAGCGTCGCGAGAAAGTCCAGGCGATGATGAAGCAGGTGGGCTTGCGTCCTGAGCATTACCAGCGCTATCCGCACATGTTCTCCGGCGGTCAGCGTCAGCGGATCGCCCTGGCCCGGGCGATGATGCTGCAACCCAAAGTGCTGGTGGCGGACGAACCGACCTCGGCGCTGGACGTGTCGATTCAGGCACAGGTGCTGAACCTGTTCATGGACCTGCAGCAGGAATTCAACACCGCCTACGTGTTCATCTCGCACAACCTGGCAGTGGTGCGTCACGTTGCTGATTCGGTGTTGGTGATGTACCTCGGCCGCCCGGTGGAAATGGGCCCGAAAGAGGACATCTACACCCGCCCTCTACACCCGTACACCCAGGCCTTGTTGTCGGCGACGCCAACCATCCACCCGGATCCGGACAAGCCGAAAATCAAGATCGTCGGCGAACTGCCAAACCCGCTGAACCCGCCACCGGGCTGCGCGTTCCACAAGCGTTGCCCGTACGCGACCGAGCGTTGCAGCATGGAAGAGCCGGCCCTGCGTGAACTCGACAACCGCCAGGTGGCGTGTCACTACGCCGAGCAGTTCCTGGATGGCGCGGCGTAAGCAAAACCGAAGACCGACACAAAACCTGTAGGAGCTGTCGAGTGAAACGAGGCTGCGATCTGTTGATTTTCAGAATCAAGATCAACAGATCGCAGCGTACCGCAGCTCCTACAGGGATCGTGTTTATCCGCAAGTAATGTGTTAACCAAACCCCTTCTCCTCCGATTGCGCATCAGTCGGGGAAGAAGGGGTTTTCTTTTGCCGGCGATCTACGTCTGGCTGTCGCCGTCTTCATCGTCGTCGGTGTCCGGCTCATCAGTGGTCGAGTCGTCGTCATCCTTGCTGCCGCCCTGGTCCTGATCGCCCGGCTCGGATTCGGACTTGGCCAGCATGATCACGCCGTGCCCATGTGGCGCATTAAACCCCTGCTGAGGACTGGCGGTACTCGCCCAGGCTGCAGACGTACCCAGTGACAGCATCACCAAAACCTTAAGCAACAGCACAATGCGTTGAAAAATGCTCATAGCTGATTCCATCCTTTCGTGGTTGAAGCCTGGGGTGCCGACCCGGCGCTGAATGAAATCTAGTTCCGATCAGCGTGGTTCACCAGATAGGACGCTAACGAGACCCCGGAAATGCCCAGGCCAGGCAGATCACTTGTGAATAACCCTTATAACCGAATCAGCTAAGCGAGCTGATATCTTTGCCGGCCGGGAGCCTCTTGGCCTGGGTCGATGAACGCGTCGCGAGGAGGATCAGCGGCAAGGTCAACAACGCCAGTGTCGCGCTCGCAAACCACACGCTGTGGCCTCCGAAGTGTCCATACAGCTGGCCACTGAGCACCGGCGACAGCAGCGCACTCGCGCTCCAACTCATGAAAAACAGACCGAAATACTGGCCGCTTTTGCCGCTCTGCGCGTGTTGCATGACCAGCACATTCATCGGCGGCATGAAAAAAGCTTCACCCAATGTCCAGATCACCGTCGACAGGCACACGTAAAACAGCCCGGAACCCAACGGCAGCATGCCCAACCCGAGAGCCAGCAGCACACACCCGGCCAGCAGTTGTTTACGTACGCCCCAGCGCTCGCCCCAGTGTGTCAGTGGAATCTGCAGCGCCACCACCAGCATCGCGTTAAGCCCGAACTGCCAACCGATGGCCTCGGTGCTCAAGTGGTAGTAGTCGCGCAGGTAGTTGCCCAGCGTGCTGTAAACCGTGTCGAAGGCCATACCCAGCAACACCGCCGCGCCGAGTAGCCAGAGGAACGCCGTATCACGTAACGGCACGCCTGCGCCGGCCCCTGCCTCGGCCACCTCATCGGGCTTGAGCACCGCGCGACGCCAGGTCGTGCGCACAAACCAGAGCAACGCCAGCAACGTCATCGCCGCACTGACGAAAAACACCCAACGGAAATCCGTCTGCGCCAACACCCCGCCGGCAACACCGGCAGCCGCCATGCCAAGATTGCGCGCCACCCGGCTCAAGGCCTGGGCGCGGGAGCGCTGCGCAGGCTCGCAATACTCCATGATCAAGCGCTGATGAAGCGTTCGAATCGCCCCGTCGACGGTGCCGCTGAGCAACAGCAAAACCGCCAGCAACGGCACCTGTGTCACCAGCCCCAGCAGGATCAGCACCCACACGGAAACAAAGAACAACGCCGCCGTCAGACGTGCCGTCCGCACATGATCACTGAGCAGCCCACCGAGCATCGAACCGACCAACAGCCCGGCACCGTACGCCGACAACAGCCAGCCAACCGTCTCGATCGCCAGCCCCAGCTCCTGACGCAGATACAACGCCATGAACAGCTTGACCATGCTGCTTAAGCGATTGATGAACAACAACGCCGCGAGCACCCAGGCCATCAGACTGAAATAGCCGTTGGGGCGAAGCAGATGGACGAGGTTGCGCGTCATTCCATTGACCTCTCAAAACGACTTGCGGGGAACTGGAACACTAACGGCCCGCGATCCGGTTGTCGCGCTCAAGTACATCGAAATCACAAAATACCGAGTCGCCTGACAGCCAATTCACATCAGGCCAAAAGCCCCTCACCCTGACCCTCTCCCAAAGAGAGAGGGAACTGAGAGAGGTGTTTGGGGGAGGTGCGCCGACGTGAAATTACGAGCCGAACTCTGATTCTGAAAAGCCCACAAACCGGCTCCCTCTCCTCGGGGAGAGGGCTGGGGTGAGGGGCAGCCCCACCACAGAATCAAAGCCGACCACGCTGTGCTCTTCACCACTCAACAGGATGAGCGTTAGCTCGACTGCAGCTCTTGATCTTGATCCACGGGCGACGTCGGCAGGCTGAGCGGAGGGATCGATCCGGGCGTGGGAGCGCAGCGACCGTTTGGCGAAGCCAAACACAGCGAGAGGAGGTGCAGCGAAGCAAACCGTAGACGCTGCGCCCGGATCGATCCCGCAGCGAAGGAACCCCGAGCCACAGCGAGCGGGCCGTACGTAGGAGCAAGCGTTTTTGGTTACTTTTTAGGCGTTTGTAAAAAGTGACCCGCCGTAAGGGCGGAACCCTAATCAGCAACACCCGAAGCAACGGATATATACACCCAAACCAACCAAACAAAAAAAAGCCCCCTAGGCATACACCTAGAGGGCTTCGGACAAAACAATTCAGCGCTTAGTGATGCTCACGCGTCGCACGGAATTTCACATCCGGCCAACGCTCTTCCATCAACGCCAGGTTAACCCGCGTCGGCGCCAGATAAGTCAGGTGACCACCGCCATCCAGTGCCAGGTTCTCCACAGCCTTGTTGGAAAACTCCTCAAGCTTCTTCTTGTCGCTGCATTCAATCCAGCGCGCGGAGTACACCGTGATCGGCTCATACGAGCACTCAACCTTGTATTCCTCCTTCAAACGGCTCGCGACCACATCAAACTGCAGCACACCGACGGCGCCAAGAATGATGTCGTTGCTGCGCTCCGGGAAAAACACCTGCGTTGCACCCTCTTCGGCCAGTTGCTGCAGACCCTGACGCAACTGCTTGGACTTCAGCGGATCACGCAGACGCACACGGCGGAACAGCTCCGGCGCAAAGTGCGGAATACCGGTGAAACCAAGGGCTTCGCCTTCGCTGAAAGTGTCGCCGATCTGGATCGTGCCGTGGTTGTGCAGACCAATGATGTCGCCGGCGTACGCCTCTTCCAGTTGCTCACGCTCGGAGGAGAAGAACGTCAGGGCGTCGCCAATGCGCACGTCCTTGCCGGTACGCACGTGGCGCATCTTCATGCCTTTCTCGTACTTGCCCGAGCAAATGCGCATGAAGGCGATGCGGTCGCGATGTTTCGGGTCCATGTTCGCCTGGATCTTGAAGATGAAGCCCGAGAACTTCTCTTCCACCGGCTCCACGGTGCGCTCGTTGGCGACACGGGCCAGCGGACGCGGTGCCCAATCAACCACAGCATCGAGCACGTGGTCGACCCCGAAGTTGCCCAGTGCGGTACCGAAGAACACCGGGGTCAGTTGACCGTCGAGGAACTCCTGCTGGTTGAACTCGTGGCAGGCGCCCTGCACCAGCTCCAGCTGTTCGAGGAAGCGGTCGTACTCGTCGCCCAGATGCGCGCGCGCCTCGTCTGAGTCCAGTTTCTCGATGATCTTGGTTTCGGTGCGTTCGTGACCGTGACCGGCGGTGTAGACAATGATGTAGTCGTCGGCCAGGTGGTACACGCCCTTGAAGTCGCGGTAGCAACCGATCGGCCAGGTGATCGGCGCGGCCTTGATCTTCAGAACGGCTTCGATCTCGTCGAGCAGCTCGATCGGGTCACGGATGTCACGGTCGAGTTTGTTGATAAAGCTGACGATCGGCGTGTCACGCAGACGGCAGACGTCCATCAGGGCGATGGTCCGTGGCTCTACACCCTTACCGCCGTCGAGGACCATCAATGCCGAGTCGACCGCCGTCAGGGTGCGGTAGGTGTCTTCGGAGAAGTCTTCGTGGCCCGGGGTGTCGAGCAGGTTGATCATGTGTTCGCGATACGGGAACTGCATGACCGAGGTAGTAATGGAAATACCCCGTTGCTTCTCCATCTCCATCCAGTCGGATGTCGCATGGCGATCGGATTTACGGGATTTCACCGTACCGGCCACTGCAATCGCCTTGCCCATCAACAGGAGCTTTTCGGTGATCGTGGTTTTACCGGCATCGGGGTGGGAAATAATGGCGAAAGTGCGGCGTTTCGCGACTTCGGCGGCCTGGTTGGTCATGGGAAATCGCCTGGCGGTGATTCAAAAAAGGGCGGCGAGTATAGCTTAAAAAGTAACCGCCGAACCACCGTCCCTCGGACCCGCAAAACCCCGTAGGAGCTGCCGCAGGCTGCGATCTTTTGATCTGTTGCTCTAGAACAAAGTCAAAAGATCGCAGCCTTCGGCAGCTCCTGCAGGTGGCCAGATGGCATCTTATGTGGGAACCTTTTAAAGCACGGAGACGTCCATCCCCTGTTACGACATTTCGTCAGGGGCTGAAAAATCAGCAAGTTAGCCTGACGAGGCTGCGCTCATGGCTCGCTTTCAGACCGCTTTTTGCCGGTGCTGAGGGAGCTGCTTCTCGCGAACGTTTATTCCCGGCAGCCATGTATGGCATGCCACACGGGAGAGCGTTCGCCGACTACAAGAAAAGGAGTCCGCCTGTGGCTATCCGCTATGGCAAAGGGCTGATGGGAGGTGCGGTGGTGATCGCGCTCCTGGCCCTGCTGGTCCACTGGATCGGCATCAACACGATCGAACACTACCGCGACGATTTGTTGTTTTACCTGCAAGCTCATCTGATTCTCGTCCTCGCTTCAATGCTGGCCGCCCTGGTCGTGGGCATCCCCGCCGGCATCTTCCTCAGTCGCCCGACCATGGTCGGCCGCGCTGAACGCTTCATGCAGATCTTCAATATCGGTAACACCGTGCCTCCGCTGGCCGTGCTCGCGATTGCCTTGGGCGTCCTCGGCATCGGCAGTGGCCCGGCGATCTTCGCTTTGTTCCTCGCCTCCCTGTTGCCCATCGTGCGCAACACCTACGAAGGCCTGAAAAATGTGCAGGGTTCGCTGAAAGAAGCGGCCGTCGGCATCGGCATGACGCCGCGCCAAGTGCTGTGGAAAGTCGAATTGCCCAACGCCGTGCCGATCATCATCGGGGGTGTGCGGGTGGCGCTGGCGATCAACGTCGGGACCGCGCCGCTGGCGTTCCTGATCGGTGCCAACAGCCTCGGCAGCCTGATCTTCCCTGGCATCGCCCTGAACAATCAGCCGCAACTGCTGCTCGGCGCCGCGTGCACCGCGCTGCTGGCCCTGCTGCTTGATGGCGTGGTCACCCTCGCCAGCCGTCTCTGGCTGGAACGCGGTTTGCGCCCGTCTTAAGGCTCTTGCGAAGGAATGAATATGAAACGACTTAGCTTGATCTTAAGTTGCATCCTGCTGTTTGCAGGGTTGGCGCAAGCCGCTGAAAAGCCCGTTATCCGCCTCGGCGCCCGGGTGTTCACCGAGCAGACTTTGCTCGCGGAAATCACCGCGCAATACCTGCGCAGCAAGGGTTACGACGCGCAGATCACCGGCGGTCTGGGCAGCAACCTGGCCCGCAGCGCCCACGAAAGCGGGCAGTTGGACATGCTCTGGGAATACACCGGCGTGTCGCTGGTGGCCTACAACCATGTCACCGAGAAACTCGACAGCGCACAGTCCTACGCCCGGGTCAAAGAACTCGACGCGAAAAAAGGACTGGTCTGGCTCACGCCGTCGAAGTTCAGCAACACCTACGCCCTCGCCTTGCCGAAAAACGTCGCCGAGGCCTATCCGCAGATCAACAACATCAGCCAGTTGAACGAGGTCCTGCGCGCTGAAGCCAAGACCAACCACTTGGTGGCACTGGACACCGAGTTCGCCAACCGCTCCGACGGTCTGGACGGCATGGTCAAGCTCTACGACATGAACCTGACCCGCAAGAACATCCGCCAGATGGACGCGGGGCTGGTCTACACCGCGCTGCGTAACGGCCAGGTGTTTGCCGGTCTGGTCTACACCACGGACGGTCGCCTCAACGCCTTCGGCCTGAAGCTGCTGGAAGACGACAAGCACTACTTCCCCGACTACACCGCCGCGCCGGTGGTGCGTCAGGCCTACCTCGACGCCCATCCGCAACTGGCCGAGCAGCTCAAGCCACTGGCCGAACTGTTCGACGACGAAACCATGCGCCAGCTCAACGCGCGGGTCGACGTCGATCACGAGAGCCCGTCGAAAGTCGCCGCCGATTTCCTGCGCCAGCACCCACTGAACTAAGGAGGAAAAGTCATGGAATTTCTGAACGCCTTTTCCCACCTCGACTGGCAGCAGGTGATGCACCTGACCTGGCAGCACATCACCCTGGTCGGCATTGCCGTCACTTTGGCGATCGTCGTCGGCGTGCCGCTGGGCATTCTGATGACGCGCTTCCCGACACTCGCCGGCCCCTTGCAAGCCAGCGCCACGGTGCTGTTGACCGTGCCGTCGATTGCGCTGTTCGGCCTGCTGCTGCCGTTCTATTCCAAGTTCGGTCAGGGCCTGGGGCCGATGCCAGCGATCACCGCAGTGTTCCTCTATTCACTGCTGCCGATCATGCGCAACACCTACCTCGCCCTGACCGGCGTCGAACCGGGCATCCGTGAAGCCGCTCGCGGCATCGGCATGACGTTCGGCCAGCGCCTGCGCATGGTCGAGCTGCCGATTGCGGTGCCGGTGATTCTCGCTGGCGTGCGCACCGCGGTGGTGATGAACATCGGCGTAATGACCATCGCCGCGACCATCGGCGCCGGCGGCCTTGGCGTGCTGATCCTCGCCTCCATCAGCCGCAGCGACATGTCGATGCTGATCGTCGGCGCGCTGCTGGTCAGTCTTCTGGCGATCTTCGCCGACCTCCTCCTGCAGTGGCTGCAACGCACGCTGACTCCAAAAGGACTCCTCAAATGATCGAACTTCAAAACCTCAGCAAGACCTTCCAAAGCAACGGCAAAGATGTCAAAGCCGTGGACTCGGTAAGCCTGACCGTCAATGAAGGCGAAATCTGTGTGTTCCTCGGGCCATCGGGTTGCGGCAAAAGCACCACGCTGAAGATGATCAACCGCCTGATCAAACCGACCTCGGGCAAGATCCTGATCAACGGCGAAGACACCACCGACCTCGACGAAGTGACCCTGCGTCGCAACATCGGCTACGTGATCCAGCAGATCGGTCTGTTCCCGAACATGACCATCGAAGAGAACATCGTCGTGGTGCCGAAACTGCTCGGCTGGGACAAACAGAAATGCCACGACCGCGCTCGCGAACTGATGAGCATGATCAAGCTGGAACCCAAGCAGTATCTGCATCGCTACCCGCGTGAACTGTCCGGCGGCCAGCAACAGCGGATCGGCGTGATCCGCGCACTGGCGGCCGATGCCCCGCTGTTGTTGATGGACGAGCCGTTCGGTGCGGTCGACCCGATCAACCGCGAGATGATCCAGAACGAGTTCTTCGAGATGCAACGGGCGCTGAACAAGACCGTGATCATGGTCAGCCACGACATCGACGAAGCGATCAAGCTGGGCGACAAGATCGCGATCTTCCGCGCCGGCAAACTGCTGCAGATCGATCACCCGGACACCCTGCTCGCGCATCCGGCGGACGACTTTGTCAGCAACTTCGTCGGACAGGACAGCACGCTCAAGCGTCTGCTGCTGGTGAAAGCCGAAGACGCCGCCGATAACGCGCCGTCGGTCAGTCCGGAAACCCCGGTCGCCGATGCGCTGGAATTGATGGACGAGCATGACCGCCGCTACGTGGTGGTCACCTGTGCCGAGAACAAGGCGCTGGGCTATGTGCGTCGCCGCGACCTGCACCGCCAGACCGGCACCTGTGCTCAGTTCCTGCGCGAGTTCAACGCCACCGCGGCGTACGACGAGCATTTGCGCATCCTGTTGTCGCGAATGTACGAGTTCAATCGTTCGTGGCTGCCGGTGATGGATGCCGAGCGGGTGTTCCTGGGTGAAGTCACCCAGGAGTCGATTGCGGCTTATCTGAGTTCGGGGCGCTCGCGCGGGATGAAGACCAATATCGTCTCGCCGGCTGAGGCAGTCGTCGCCTGATCGATTAAAAGGTCGAACATTTAACCTGTGGCGAGGGAGCTTGCTCCCGCAGGGTCGCGCAGCGGCCCTTCCTTTCATAAAAAGCGGGGGACTGCTTCGCAGTCCAGCGGGAGCAAGCTCCCTCGCCACAGGTTTTTTTGTGTTTGCAAAGGCTGGAAAAAAATATCAACACCAAGGTGGGTTCTGGCATTGAGAAACCACCCGTCACACTCTTCAAAATCCCTCTCAATCCACCCGCTCGCCGCCAACGTCGCCGATGTTGCGCCTATCACACTTACCCACGACTTAGCCGACAAAAGCCGCGAACGTGCAGGTATTTTTAACACTCGAAAATTCCTGGGGAACATCTGTCCGTCATCTCGGTCGGCTACAAAGAGTGATAACCGCGACGCACGTCAGAAGCGTGCAAAAACGCGACATTTTTAGTTGATCTCACGCCCCTCACGCCCTAAAGTTCGCGCCGAACGTCCATGCTGGAAACGATCCATCCGGCTCAAGTACTGACGACGAGACAGCAAGGCCAAGGGAAAAAAGCTGCATTTCCCATGGCCTTTTTGCTTTCGGCGACATGCCTTGGGAAGTAGGCGAACCAAAGTGGGGATACGGAGGGCGTTCAGGAGGGTGTGTCATCAATGAATTCACGAGTGCGCCGGAGTCCGCTTTTGCGCAGGGCAAGGCGCGAGGCCCGCAGTTTGGTTGTTCCAAATAAGGGACGAGCAACGCAGCCCTGCGCAAAAGCGGGCCCGGCCCTTCGGGTTGAGCCTGAGCGCGCGCCATGCTGCGTTGCAGGCCTTGCGAAGGGAGTGGCCATTAGCGGCGGCCTGCGCCTTGCCTGGCACGCGCTCAGGTTCAACGCACTCGCGAATTCATTGATGACACACCCTCGCACCCATTGATTACTAACGTTTGCCAGTAGGAGTTCCCAAGTATGTCGATCCAGGTCGAAGACTATTTCGCGCGCGAAACCTTTCAGAAAATGAAGGCGTTCGCCGACAAACAGGAAACCCCGTTCGTGGTGATCGACACCGCGATGATCAGCCAGGCCTATGACGACCTGCGCGCCGGTTTCGAATTCGCCAAGGTCTACTACGCGGTCAAGGCCAACCCGGCCGTCGAGATCATCGACCTGCTCAAAGAGAAAGGCTCGAGCTTCGATATCGCCTCCATCTATGAGCTGGACAAAGTCATGGGTCGTGGCGTGAGCCCGGACCAGATCAGCTACGGCAACACCATCAAGAAGTCCAAGGACATCCGCTACTTCTACGAGAAGGGTGTGCGCCTGTTCGCCACCGACTCCGAAGCCGACCTGCGCAACATCGCCAAAGCCGCGCCGGGTTCGAAAGTCTATGTGCGGATCCTCACCGAAGGCTCGACCACCGCTGACTGGCCTTTGTCGCGCAAGTTCGGCTGCCAGACCGACATGGCCATGGACCTGCTGATCCTCGCTCGCGACCTCGGCCTGGTGCCGTACGGCATCTCGTTCCACGTCGGTTCGCAACAGCGCGACATCAGCGTCTGGGACGCGGCGATCGCCAAGGTCAAAGTGATCTTCGAACGCCTGAAAGAAGAAGACGGCATTCACCTGAAGCTGATCAACATGGGCGGCGGCTTCCCGGCCAACTACATCACCCGCACCAACAGCCTGGAAACCTACGCTGAAGAAATCATCCGCTTCCTGAAAGAAGACTTCGGTGATGACCTGCCGGAAATCATTCTGGAGCCGGGCCGTTCGTTGATTGCCAACGCCGGCATTCTGGTCAGTGAAGTGGTATTGGTTGCGCGTAAATCGCGCACCGCCGTCGAGCGTTGGGTGTACACCGATGTGGGCAAGTTCTCCGGCCTGATCGAAACCATGGACGAAGCGATCAAGTTCCCGATCTGGACCGAGAAGAAAGGCGAGATGGAAGAAGTGGTCATCGCCGGTCCAACTTGCGACAGCGCCGACATCATGTACGAAAACTACAAGTACGGTCTGCCGCTGAACCTGGCAATCGGTGATCGTCTGTACTGGCTGTCGACCGGTGCCTACACCACCAGCTACAGCGCCGTGGAATTCAATGGCTTCCCGCCACTGAAATCGTTCTACGTGTAATACGCGGCGATTGAGAAAAGGCCCATGAGCGATCATGGGCCTTTTTTTTATCGGCGCAGCCATGCCTCCAGGTGGCTCAGCATCGCCAGGCATTCGTCGGCGCCGTCGATGATCGCCGCCAGTTTGAAGTTCAACTCACCCAGTTTCGTTGCACTCTTGGCCTGCAACAGTTGATTGCATACGCCATCGAGGCGCTGATAAAGCGCTTCAATGAACAGCCCCTTCTGCGTATTCACCTGACCCCATCCATTGAACAACTCGACGATGTCGGCCTTGTACTCCGCCGCTCTGACCGCAGGCTCCCTCGACGAGTAAGCGATGTCCCAGACCGGGGTGGTCGCGGCGTCGGCAAACAACGCCTGCGCAACAGTGGGGGTTGCATGGCAAAGGCACGAACGGTGATCCATGGCGCTGACAAATACCGACTTCACGCCGAACGACTCTTCGTACACTTCAACGACGGTATATTTCAGCTGTCGCGTCTCGACTCTAAGTTCAAAGAACCGAAGCGCCAGTTCGTGCAGCAAGTCAGAAACATCCTGAGGGGGAAACAACTTCCAGGTCGGCGACCTGGAAAGACTGTAGACCCGGAAATCCACTTGGCTGACAGGTTCGTTCCGGGAGGTTCTGCCGGTGATTTCCAGCGTTTCACGGGTGAACGTTTGCAGATCTGCAACATAGCCTGCGCCCAGCACTTTCAATGCCTGGGTACACCCCCAGAACGCTTCGAGATAGCGCTGATTGAAGCGGGCATTTTCCAACCGCGAGTCCCTGGCCAGAACCGCCAGTTGATGGCCGCTCCTCCTGCGACGCTCGAAGACCATCGGTATCGCGTTGAACGTTGCGGGCAAGGCACCGAGAAACCGAATGTAACGGTCCAGCACACGCCGTTGCGCCACCGTAAATTCATAAGCCAGTACATTCATGTTGTTTCAGAGGTGATGGGCTTACAGCCCACCCCCTCAGCCCCTTGTTATTGATGAATGCTCTTCAAATGCTTGATGACGTCGGCCATTCGCACGATCGCCGCTTGCGCTCGCGCTTCGACAGGAAGCGAAGTGTTCTGCCGGAAATCACGGGTGAACTGCGCAAAGTCTTCAATCAGACTGGCAAACTCGGCGGCATAGCCAGAACGGCCGGCGTCCAGTTGATCCAGGGTCTCGACCAGTTCGATACGCCCATCAAAACGGCCGATGTCTTTGACGTACTGGTTGATCTGCGCACGCAGTTCACCCGCCTTGTCATTCAACCGGTTGTACGCCGCCAGCATATTGAGGAACGAAATCGCCTCGCCAATACCGGAAATCAACTTCTTCAGGGTATCGATGGCCAACATCGCGACCTGCACCTGAGGTGGCGCCAAGCCCAATGCCTTGAGATTTTCGAGCGACAACTGTGCCTGTTCGCCAATTTTTTCGATGCCTGCCTTGGCGATCAGATCAATCCCCTCGGAAACAGACTTCATCTCGACCGTCAGGTCTGCGAGTTTTTCATCGCACTTGCTCTTGAGTGCCACAGTCGCTGCGCGATCACCCCTCAGGGTCGCGAGCCAGCCGGCCGAAGCGTTGCGGTCATAGTGTGCAGTGATGCTCTTGTGAACAACGTTCAAGTCCTGCGTCTGTACAGACACCTTGTTGAAGATGTTCTTTAACTCGAGCTCCATGTCTTCGCGTACTTCGTCCGCATCATCCGGGTACTCCAGTTCCGCCTGATAGCCTCGCAGCTTCCTCTCCGCGCGCTCCAGATAGATGCCGGTGGCCAGCGCCTGGCTGCGCAGGTCGAACGTGGCCTTGTTGATCGCGATGGCCAGGTTATTCATGGCGCCGACGGTACCGGGCATGTAATCGAATTGTTCAAACAGCATCTGCGCCGTCGTATTCAGGCCTTGCACCGACGCATTATGCTCACGCAGTTTTGCCATATTGAACGTAGGAACAACCGAATTCACCGACAGCAAAGATCTCATGGACCGACTCCGAATAACCAGACGATTTTTCTCATACTCTTTATCCGCTTCTTCAAACACTTTCAGTAACTGGTCGGAACTGACCTTTATCTGTTCCCAGGGATCAATGATATCCAGTAACTGATTTTTGAAGCGGCGCAACGAAGTCGCCTCGAATATACCGTCGACCTCACTAAAGGAAGCCGCGACATAATCACTGAGCGCATTCCACACCAGCATGAGATTCTGCGTAGCCACCTCGGCCTCGATGGCTACGTAACTTAGATTCTGCAGATCATCTCGAATTTTGTTCAACGAACTCAGCGTCTGGTTTTTGCTGGCCATGAGCTGATTATCAGCCAGTTGCAGTTGCTTTAAGCGGTTACGCTCATTACGAATACTTTCCGCCTTGACGCCCTGATAAATACCCAGAATCAAACCACCAATATTCAGAGTGGCTGCGGACTTGATCGCCTCCTGAACCAACTGATCGTACTGTTTGTTCAGTTCATCAATTTCTTTTGAGCGCTGATCAATGGTGCCCTGCAACGCCTTGATGTCGCTCTGGTAGGTGTTCCTGGAAACAAACGCCAGGCGCAAGGCAATTTCCGGCAGCACTTTTTCGCGCATATCAATACCGAAACTGTCCAGTTGCTCTCGCACCCGCTCGGCTTTCTGATGACATTGCGCAACTTTCATCAGCAGATCATTGAGATACGCCTTGATATCCGGGACATCTTCTGGCGACAGGTCGAGATCAGGAAGCCCCGGAATCTGCCGTTTCAGGCTCAGATATTCCTCAGGCGTATTGATATTGTGTTCTTCCAGATACCTCGACGCTTTGAGATCCTCATACACTTCCACGATGGCATTACCGGTGCGGATAATACTGCCGGCAAAGATTTTCAGGTCAGTGCCGGTCAGCATGATTTGCTCGCGCAGCGGCGACCAGCGTTTCGCATGGTCATACGTCATGGTAAAGGTGCGCAGAAAATCCGCAGCTTTCAGGCCCACGCCACCTTGATCACCGGCGCCATAATTCAAATAGGCAATAACGTCTTGCAGACGTACCGGAAGGGACAGCCCCAGAACTTCATACTTTCTCAGACTGACAATCTGTTCCTTGGTCAGCTGTATGCCGGTGTCGCGGTTGTATTCCTCACCCGCACCCAGCGAGGCATTCACAAATACCAGTGGTGCTTTGGCCGCAATTTCCGCGACCGTGTTATTAATCTTCGGCTCCATCAGAGACTCCTTGTCTTCTTCGGAATGTATTAACGGTTATTTTGATGTTCACAAGCCACTTCCAACGGCTTGACCACAAACATCGAAGACAACACTAATCAAGCAGTGCCCGCCCACACAAGTCATTAACTATTAAAATTAAATACCAAAACAACCAGAATCAATTAATCAAACAACAACTAACAGCCAACTACAAAGCACCTGACCGAGTATTAGTTGAGGAGCGCTTTTAATTAATCAGGCCGCGAGCAACTCACTCAGCCGCTGTTGATAAACTTCAGCCATCTGGCGAATCTGTGGGTGACGAGCGTTGAGCAATGCATCGATGCTCACCCGCAGGAAGTTCACGTTCCCTGCCGCCAGTGCCTTGCGCAACCAGCCCAGTGCATCATCGATCAGTCCTTCTTCCGCCAGCACGGCGGCGTAACTGAACTGACCGCGAAAATCCCCGCCCTCGGCCGAGCGGCGATACCAATCGCGCGCGGCGCTCGGATCGGCCTGACAGGCCTGCCCGTCTTCCAGATAACGTCCCAGCAGGTTCATCGACTTGGCGTGGCCGGCTTCAGCGGCGTGCTGGTACAGCGCCAGTGCCTGAGCATGATCCAACACCACCCCGCGCCCGGTGGCCAGCAGATTGGCCAGGTTGTACATCGCCCAATCCAGCCCCGCGTCTGCGGCGATTCGATAATGCTGCGCGGCAATCGCGGCATTCGCGACACAACCCCAACCATGCTCATGACAACGGCCGAGCATGTTGCGCGCCATCAGATGCCCCTGCCCGGCAGCGATGCCGAACCAACGCAGCGCCAGCGGCTGATCCTGGGCGATGCCTCGGCCGTCGAGCAGGATCTGCCCGAGCAACGCCTGCGCTTCAATCACGCCTTGGCCTGCCGCGAGCAGAATCGCCTGCGCGGCACGGGCCGGACTTTCTTCGAGCATGGCGCCGAGCTGCGTGCCGTCGAGCACTTCTTCGCGCCGCAGCAGGTAACTCATACCTCGACCCAGCGCCGCAGCAGGTTGTGATAGGTGCCGGTAAGGCGGATCAGCGACGGGTGATCGGGCAGGTCTTGCGTCAGTTGCTGGATCGCTTCGTCCATCTCGAACAGCAACGCGCGCTGACTGTCTTCGCGCACCAGACTTTGCGTCCAGAAGAACGATGCGTAACGCGCGCCGCGCGTGACGGCGTTGACCTTGTGCAGGCTGGTGCCCGGGTACAGCACCAGGTCGCCGGCCGGCAGTTTCACCCGCTGGGTGCCGAACGTGTCCTGGATCTCCAGTTCACCGCCGTCGTAATCCTCGGGCTCACTGAAAAACAGCGTGGCCGACAGATCGGTGCGCACTCGCTCGATGCTGCCCTTGGGCTGACGCACGGCGTTGTCGATATGAAAATCGAAACTGCCGCCCGCCGTGTAGCAGTTGAGTAACGGCGGGAATACTTTGTGCGGCAGCGCAGCGGACATGAACTGCGGATTTTTCCACAGCCGTTCGAGCATCGCCGCACCGATTTCCTGGGCCAGTGGATGACCTTCCGGCAGTTGCAGATTGTGCTTGGCCTTGGCCGACTGATAACCGGCGGTGATCTTGCCATCGGCCCAATCGGCCTGCTCCAGCGCCTCGCGGATGCGCTGCACTTCGTCTTTGGCGAACAGGCCGGGGATGTGCAGCAGCATGGCGATCGTACCTGATGGTAAAGGGGTGCCAATGGTATTGATTCTTATTGGCCGTGTAAAACCCGCACGACGGATGAATCGCCAAAAACCGTAAGGTTAAATTGTAAAGAATGTAAATTCGTCGCGAATAACAATATTTCGCAATTGATACGAATACCTGTTTACCCTATATTCCGCGACCTCAAATCCTTGGGGAGGGGAATTCACATGTCACGCCAACCACAACAATCCGCCGTCAGTTCACCGCGTTTGCTCGCCTCTGCCATCGGCATGGCGATCACTGCCGGCTCCGCCGGACACATGGCTTTTGCAGCCCAGCAAACCGATGAAAAAGCCTCGGGCAATGCGATTGCGCTGGACGCCACCAGCGTGGTTGGCGAGCAGCAGGACACCTCCTACAAAACCGATGCATCGCAATCGAAGAAATACACCGCGCCGCTGCGCGAAACGCCAAAAAGCGTGACCGTCATCCCGCAGCAGGTGATCCGTGACACCGGCGCCACCAGCCTGGTCGATGCGCTGCGTACGACGCCCGGCATCACCTTCGGTGCCGGCGAAGGCGGCAACCCAGCCGGTGACCGCCCGATCATTCGTGGCTTCAATGCCGAAAGCGACGTGTTCATCGACGGCATGCGCGACCCGGCCTCGCAAAGCCGCGAAATCTTCGACGTGGAATCGGTCGAAGTCAGTAAAGGCCCGGGCTCGGCCTTCACCGGCGCCGGCTCCACCGGTGGCAGCCTGAACCTGGTGAGCAAGACCGCCAAACTGGGAAATTTCTACAACGGTGGTTTCACCTGGGGTTCGGACCAGACCAAGCGCACCACGCTCGACCTGAACCAGCAGATGACCGACACCTCGGCCTTGCGCCTGAACCTGATGAAGCATGAAGCCAACGTCGCCGGACGTGATGGCGTGGACGTCAGCCGCTGGGGCGTGGCGCCGACCTTCTCGTTCGGCCTGGGTACCGACACCCGGGTGATCGTCGGTTACTACCACAACGAAACCGACGACATTCCGGACTACGGCATCCCGCTGACCTCCAGTTCGAATCGCAGCAAATACCACGTCGACAAACCGGCCAACGTCAACCGCGACAACTTCTACGGCCTCACCAGCCGTGACTATCGCCAGACCAGCGACGACAGCGGCACCTTCAAGATCGAACACGACCTGAACGATGACCTGACCGTCTCCAACAGCTTCCGCATGTCGCGCTCGACCCTGGACTACATCGTCAGCAACCCGGACGACAGCAAGGGCAACGTGGCCAAAGGCAGCGTCTATCGTGGCGCCAAGAGCCGCAACTCGACGTCCAGCGGCTGGGTCAACCAGACCGATCTGAGCGCCAAGTTCAACACGGCCGGGATCGAGCACAGCCTGGTCACCGGTCTGGAGTTTTCCTATCAGGACACCCACAACCGGCCGTACGTCCTGACCTCGTCCGCCAGTGGCACCACGTGCAACGCTGCGCTGTTCCGCTCCGGCGACTGCACCAACCTGTACAAGCCAACCCCTGGGGATAACTGGTCGGGCAAAATCACTGACAGCGCTGCGTACACCGATACGGACACCAAAACCGCAGCGGCCTACGTGTTCGACACCCTGAAGTTCAACGAGCAATGGTCCTTGAACCTGGGCCTGCGCTACGACAACTATCAGACCGAATCCAGCGGTTACAGCACCGGCGGTCGCGGCGCGGTGGCGGGCAACTTCTCCCGCGAGAACACCAGCGACCTGCTCAACTACCAGATCGGCGTGGTCTACAACCCGCTGCCTAACGGCAGTGTCTACGCGGCCTACTCCACCTCCAGCAACCCGGCCGGCGAAACCAGCGGCAACGGCAGCCTGGAACTGACCGCGAACAACAGCGACCTGGACCCGGAAAAAAACCGCAACTACGAGATCGGTACCAAGTGGGACTTCTTCGGTGACGACCTGTCGCTGACCGCTGCGCTGTTCCGCACCGAGAAAACCAACGCACGCATCGACGACCCGGACGGCGCCACCACCCAGGTGCTCGACGGCGAGCAGGTCGTCAATGGTCTGGAACTGACCTACAGCGGCAAGCTGACACGCAACTGGAAAGTCTTCGGCGGCTACACCTACATGGACAGCGAAGTGGTCAAGACCACCCTCGCCGCCGACAAGGGCAACCACATGCCGAGCACACCGCGAAACAACTTCACGCTGTGGTCGACCTATGACCTGATCCCGGAAAAACTGACCATTGGCGGCGGCGCGACCTTCGTCGACTCGCAGTTCGGCAACGTCGCCAACTCGGTGGAGATCCCGTCCTACTGGCGCTACGACGCCATGGCCACCTATGCCCTGACCAAGAACGTGGACCTGCAACTGAACGTGCAGAACCTGACCGACAAGCGTTATTTCGACCAGGTGTTCCAGACCCACTACGCCCACGTGGCGGCGGGTCGTACAGCATTGCTGAGCGCCAACTTCCACTTCTAAGGAACCTGTAGGCGCTGCGGTACGCTGCGATCTGTTGATCTTGATTTTTAAAAACCAACATCAAAAGATCGCAGCGTGCCGCAGCGCCTACAAGGAACAAAGCCCCGTTCATTCATTTGAACGGGGCTTTTGTGCGTAATCAAAGAAGCGCTCGATCACCCACGGCATAATGCGCGCCGTGAAACCAATTTTCGAACGGACGGCGAGTGACGTGTTGAAGAAAACCCTGTTCCAGCTGCACTGGTTTTTTGGCATCACTGCCGGGCTGGTGCTGGCCCTGATGGGCATTACCGGTGCCGCCTATTCGTTCCAGGACGAAATCCTGCGAGCGCTGAACCCGTCGGTGCTGCAGGTGGAAAAACAGGTCGCCGGCGTCCTGCCGCCGGTCGAACTGGTGGAGCACATTGAAGCGACGTCCGGCAAAAAGGTCGCGATGCTCTGGGTCGAGACCGACAGCGGCAACGCTGCACGCGTCTACTTCACTCCGCCCAAAGGCGAACGCCGTGGCGAGATGCGCTACTTCGACCCGTACACCGGCGAGTTCATGGGCGATGCCGTGGGCCAGGACTTCTTCGGCCTGATGCTGCAACTGCACCGCTTCCTTGCCATGGGCGACACCGGGCGCAACATCACCGGCGCGTGCACCCTGATCCTGTTGTTCTTCTGCCTCTCCGGGCTGTATCTGCGCTGGCCACGGCAGTGGAACAGCTGGCGCGTGTGGCTGACCCTCGACTGGAAGAAAAAGGGCCGCAGCTTCAATTGGGACCTGCACTCGGTAGCCGGCACCTGGTGTTTGCTGGTGTATCTGCTGCTGGCGTTGACCGGGTTGTCCTGGTCCTACGAGTGGTACAACAAAGGCCTGACCAAACTGTTGTCCGACGCGCCGCAAAACGAACGCGTGCGCGGTGGTCGCGGTCCGGCACCGGAAGGCCCGGCTCCGACCGCCGACTACGCGGCGATGTGGAGCAGCATCTACAGCGCCGCCGGCCCGGGCCTGTCCGCCTACAACATCCGCATGCCGGCCGTGGCCGGGCAACCGGCGACCGTGTTCTACCTGCTCGACAGCTCACCGCATGATCGCGCGTTGAACCAGATCACCCTCGACCCGGCCACCGGCGTGGTCAACCGGGTCGACCGCTACGCCGACAAGAGTTTCAAGGCGCAACTGCTGACCAGCATTTACGCGCTGCACGTTGGCAGCTATTTCGGCCTCGTCGGACGGATCATCATCACCCTCGCGGCGGTGTGCATGCCGCTGTTTTTCATCACCGGCTGGTTGCTGTACCTGGACCGTCGGCGCAAGAAAAAACAGATTCAGGACGCACGCAAAGGCCTCGAACCACCGGCCGGCAACGCTCCCGGATGGCTGATCGGTTTCGCCAGCCAGAGCGGGTTTGCCGAACAACTGGCGTGGCAGACCGCCGGCCAATTGCAGGCCGCAGGGTTGCCGGTGAAGGTGCAGCCACTGGCGGATGTCAGCGCGCAGGATCTGCGTGAATCGAACAACGCACTGTTCGTGGTCAGCACCTTCGGCGACGGCGAGGCACCGGACAGCGCTCGCGGTTTCGAACGCAAGGTGCTGCGCAACGCCGCTAGCCTCGAGGGCCTGAACTACGCCGTACTCGGCCTGGGTGATCGCCAGTATGCGCACTTCTGCGGTTTCGCCCGACGCCTGCATCAATGGCTGAGCGAGCAAGGCGGCAAGACCCTGTTCGCCCCGGTCGAAGTCGACAGCGGCGATCCGTACGCCCTGCGTCACTGGCAGACTCAACTCGGGCTGCTCACCGGACAGACACCGGTCGACACCTGGCAAGCGCCGAGCTATGAGAACTGGACGCTGGTGCGCCGCGAACTGATAAACCCCGACAGCAGCGGCTCGCCGGTCTACCTGTTGGGCCTGAGCGCACCGAGCACCAGCAGCTGGCTGGCCGGCGACCTGGTGGAAGTGCTGCCGCGCAATTGCGCGTGGGCGGTCGAGCACTTCCTCGACGGCCTCGGCATTCGTGGCGAAACCCGGGTGACGATCAACGGCCTCGAAGAGCCGCTGGAAGTGGCCCTCGCCTCACGCCAATTGCCTGAACACCGCGCGCATCTGGTCGGCCTGCACGCGCAGGCGCTGGTGGATGCGATGGTGCCGTTGGCGATGCGCGAGTACTCGATTGCCTCGATCGCCGCTGACGGTGTGCTGGAGCTGATCGTGCGTCAGGAACAGCACCCCGATGGCCGCCTGGGCATCGCTTCCGGCTGGCTGACCGAACACGCCGCGGTCGGCGGCAACATCAGCCTGCGCGTGCGCCGCAACAGCGGCTTCCACCTGCCGAATGAACCCGTGCCGATGATTCTGCTGGGTAACGGCACCGGCCTCGCCGGGTTGCGCAGCCTGCTCAAGGCACGGATCGCCGACGGTCAACAGCGCCACTGGCTGTTGTTCGGCGAACGCAATCGCCGGCACGATTTCCTTTGCCGGGCGGAGCTGGAAGAGTGGTTGATCAACGGCGATCTGGCACGCCTGGACCTCGCGTTTTCCCGTGACCAGGCGCAGAAAATTTACGTCCAGGATCGTCTGCGTGAATCCGCTGACGAGCTGAGGCAATGGCTGGCCGACGGTGCAGTGATCTACATCTGCGGCAGCCTTCAAGGCATGGCTTCTGGCGTGGATCAGGCACTCAACGACATCCTCGGCGCCGCCGAAGTCGAGCGCCTGATCGAACAGGGGCGCTACCGCCGGGATGTTTATTGACTCAGCCAAAGAGCCCCTCACCCTAACCCTCTCCCCGAGGGAGAGGGGACTGATTGGGGGATGGCGGATAAATACGCTGACATGAACGCTCCGCGCTGAATCCAGAAAGCTCCAGATCTCTCAACTCGAAGGCTCGATAATCGACTCGGTCTTTCAGGTCGATGTACAACTCGACACAACTCCGTAGGCTCCCTCTCCCTCCGGGAGAGGGGACTGATTGGGGGATGGTGGATAAATACGCTGACATGAACGCTCCGCGCTGAATCCAGAAAGCTCCAGATCTCTCAACTCGAAGGCTCGATAATCGACTCGGTCTTTCAGGTCGATGTACAACTCGACACAACTCCGTAGGCTCCCTCTCCCTCCAGGAGAGGGCTGGGGTGAGGGTTCTGGTCTACAGTGAAAATCCCAGCCACTTCACAAGGACCGTGAAGCATGCAAACTCGCCCCACTCTCGCTCGATTCGCCCGCCATTTACGCGCCAACCAAACCGATTGCGAACAACTGCTCTGGCAAAAGCTTCGTTCACGGCAGACTGCCAATCTCAAATTCCGCAGGCAGGTTCCGTGTCCGCCCTACGTGCTGGACTTTTACTGTGTCGAGCTGAAACTGGCGATTGAGCTGGACGGCGGTCAACACTACGAAACGATGGGCTTGATCCACGATCAACGTCGGACGCTTTTTCTGGAACGTCAAGGCATTGAAGTTGTACGGTTCAGTAATCTTGAAGTGATGCAGCAGATGGATGATGTGCTGGAGCAAATCACAAGAATTGCGGCGAATCGCAAAATGCCCTCACCCTCCAGGCGGTCCGAGATTTCGGGAGGGCCGGGGTGAGGGTTGTTTTTGATCTTCAGACGGGCTGCAACTTCTGCTCGAATACCGCAACACCATTCAAATCCCGCAACACCACACTCATCTCCCCGCTCTGCCCCTCGATATTCACCTCGCCAAAAAACTGAAACCCGGCAAACGGTGAAGCATTCTGGGTCGGCGGCGCCTTCTGGAACACCACTTCCGGGCCAAAGGTCTTGTCCAGTGGGTTGGGCCCGAAACTCCCGGCATTCAGCGGCCCGGCGACAAACTCCCAGAACGGTTCGAAATCCTGAAACGCGGCGCGATCGGGGTGGTAGTGATGCGCCGCGCAGTAATGCACGTCCGCCGTCAGAAACACGAAGTTGCGCACCTGCTGCGCCCGCAGAAAACCGAGCAGCTCGGCAACTTCCAACTCGCGCCCCTGAGCCGGGCCAGGATCACCGTTGGCCACGGCTTCCCAGCGCGCCACGCCCGGGCTGACTTCACCGTCCGGCACACCGAGGCCGATCGGCATGTCGGCGGCGATCACCTTCCACTGCGCCTTGGAGTGTTTCAGCCCACGCTTGAGCCAGTCCAGTTGCTCACGCCCAAGGAACGGCTTGGCCGCGCCGAGATTGTCGTCGTTGGCGCCGCGATAGCTGCGCATGTCGAGCACGAACACATCGAGCATCGGCCCGTAACTGAGCTTGCGATAAATCCGCCCACCACCGTCGGCCGCCTGCAAACGCATCGGTGAATATTCCAGCCAGGCCTTGCGCGCACGACCGACCAGGGTGTGGATATCTTTTTCCTGATAACGCTCGTCGAGCTGCTTGCCCGGCGACCAGTTGTTGACCACTTCGTGGTCGTCCCACTGCCAGATCTGCGGCACTTCGGCGTTGAAGCGGCGGATGTTTTCGTCCATCAGGTTGTAGCGGTAATTGCCGCGATAGTCGTCCAGGGTCTGCGCGACTTTGCTCTTGGCTTCGGTGGTGAGGTTGCGCCAGACGCGGCCACCTTCGGTGGTCAGTTGCGCCGGTACGGGGCCGTCGGCGTAGATGGTGTCGCCGCTGTGGATAAAGAAGTCCGGCAGGCGCAGACGCATGGATTCGTAGATGCGCATGCCGCCGATGTCCGGGTTGATGCCGAAACCCTGGCCGACGGTGTCACCGCTCCAGACGAAACGGATGTTACGCCGCGCCGTCGGTGCGCTGCGCAAGTGACCGAGCCACGGTTCGCTGGCGACGCCGGTTTGCGCGTCTTTGAAATATACGCGATAGAAAATCGCCTGATCGGCGGGCAGCCCGGTCAGTTCAACCCGGGCGGTGAAATCGGTGCGCGCGTCGGCCAATGGCGAGACGACCCGGCGCGGGTGGCGAAACTGGCTGCGGGTGTCCCACTCGACCACCATCCGCGCCGGACGGTCGCTGCGGCTCCAGATCATCGCGCGGTCGCCCTGCAGGTCACCGGATTGCACGCCGTCAGTCAGTTGCGGCCGATCCTTGACCGACGCGATCACTGCCGGCGCCAGCCCCGGCATCAGCAGCCCGGCACCCACCACTTGCATGACCCGCCGACGCCCCGGATTGAAATCGCTCATGCTGTTCTCCCTGGAAAAAGGAAAACTTAAGCACGGCTGTGTGAACTCGCCATGACACTGGCTCTTGTAGGAGTGAGCCTGCTCGCGATGGCGGTGTTTCCGTCAACATTGATGTATTAGACAGAGTGCAATCGCGAGCAGGCTCACTCCTACAGAGATCGGTGTCAGGCTTTGGCGGGTTCCATCGCCAGCTCGACAGCCTCGGGCCGTTTGACCAGCGCATACACCACCGCCGTGAGCAGACTCCCCGCGACAATCGCCAGCAGATACAACAACGCATGATTGATCGCATTCGGGATCGCCAGCACAAACAGGCCACCGTGCGGCGCCATCAGTTTGCAGCCGAAATACATCGACAGGGCGCCGGTCAACGCACCGCCAGCGATGCTCGCCGGGATCACCCGCAGCGGGTCCTTGGCGGCAAACGGAATCGCCCCTTCGGAGATGAAGCACAGCCCCAGCACCAGCGCCGCTTTACCGGCCTCGCGCTCGGTCTGGGCGAACTTGCGCCGGGCGATGAAGGTGGCGATGCCCAGCCCGATCGGCGGCACCATGCCGGCGGCCATGGTCGCGGCCATCGGCGCATAACTCTGCGAGGCCAGCAGGCCCACCGAGAACGCATACGCGGCTTTGTTGATCGGGCCGCCGAGGTCGACGCACATCATGCCGCCGAGCAATACGCCGAGCAGGATCGCGTTGGTGGTGCCCATGCTGTCGAGGAAATGCGTGAGCGCCGCGAGCATGCCGGCGACCGGTTTGCCCACCACGTAGATCATCACCAGCCCGGTGAACAGGCTGGCGAACAGCGGGATGATCAGAATCGGTTTCAGCGCTTCAAGACTCTGCGGCAAGGCGACATAACGACTGATGGCCTTGGCCGCATACCCGGCAATAAACCCGGCGACGATACCGCCGATGAACCCTGCCCCCAGCGTACTGGCGAGCAAACCGCCGATCATCCCCGGCGCCAGGCCCGGACGGTCGGCGATCGAATAGGCGATGTAACCGGCGAGCAGCGGCACCATCAGCTTGAACGCAGTCTCGCCGCCGATCTGCATCAGCGCCGCCGCCAGCGTGCCTTCTTCCTTGAACGCGGTGATGCCGAAGACGAACGACAACGCGATCATCAAACCACCGGCCACCACCATCGGCAGCATGAACGACACACCGGTCAGCAGGTGTTTGTAGACACCGGTTTTCTCCTGCTTGGCCGGTGCCTTGCCGTCACTCGCGGCGCTCTCCACCTGAGCTTCGGCGAGGGCTTTTTTCAGTGTCGCTTCGGACTGCTTGAGCGCAATGCCGGTGCCGCAACGGTAGATCTTCTTGCCGGCGAAACGCTCGGTGGCAACTTCGATGTCGGCCGCCAGCAACACCACGTCCGCCTCGGCAATCGCCGTGGCGCTGAGCGGGGTTTTCGCGCCGACCGAACCCTGGGTTTCGACGTGCAGTTCATAGCCCAGACGCTTGGCCGTCTGCTGCAACGCCTCGGCCGCCATGAAGGTATGGGCGACGCCGGTCGGGCACGCGGTGATCGCGACGATGCGCGGCGCACGTAGCGCAGCGGGCGCCGGGGCAGCGTCAGAGGCGACGTACACTTCAGCCTCTTGCGCCCCCCGGCGCAGCACCGCTTCCACATCCTGCAGCGCTTGCGCCGGGGCAATGCGGAACACGCGCTTGCCGACGAAACGCGTCATGTCGATGTCGCCGGTGACCACCAGCAGCACCCACTCCGCCGCCGCAATGGTCGCGGCCGACAGTTCACGTTCCGGGTGCGCCGCATCCACCACTTCAACGCTGGTGCTCCAGCCCTGACGCTGGGCTGCCGCGTCGAGCAGACGGGCGCACAGCACACTGGTGACCATGCCGTTCGGGCAGGCCGTGACAATGGCTAACTTCATGACAAACCCTCTTATTGTTCTGTCAGGGGACGCACGCGCACGCCCTGTTCGAGCCGCGCCAGTTGCGCGGTGTCGTTGATGCCAAAACCGATCTGCGTCACCGCCATCGCGGCAATCGCCGTGGCGCTGCGCAAGGTCTGCTCGGGCGTATCGGCGCTGAGCAGACCGTGGAGCATGCCGGCCAGCAACGAGTCACCAGCACCCACCGTGCTGGCGACCGTCACCTTGGGCGGTGTGGCATGCAGCGCCGCACCGACGCTGAACCAGTTCACGCCATCGGCACCATGGGAAATCACCACATGCTCGATGCCCTTGGCGTGCAAGCACGCCGCCGCCTGTGCTTCGGCAGCGTGCGAGACCACATCGCAATCCAGCGCATCGGCGAGTTCTTCGGTGTTCGGCTTGATCAGCCACGGGCGCGCTTCAATGGCCGCGCGCAAGGCTTCGCCGCTGCTGTCGAGGGCAACTTTCAGGCCGAGTTCGTTCAGCCGTTCGATCAGCTCGCGCAACCACTGCGCGGTGACGCCACGCGGCAAACTGCCGGCCACCACCACCGCGTCATGCCCCGGTGCAATCTGCACCAGACGATCGAGCAGCGCCTGCTGGGCCGCCGCGTCGACCACCGGCCCCGGGCCGTTGATGTCGGTGATGCGCCCGTCGTGCTCGGCGACCTTGATGTTGCTGCGCGTCTCGCCCGGCACGCGGATGAACGCGTCGACAAAGCCGCGCTTGGCGAACAAGGTTTCGAAGGCCTGCAGATTGTCTTCGCCGAGAAAACCGCTGACCGTCAGTTGATGCCCGAGGTCCGCGAGCACCTGGGCGACGTTTACGCCCTTGCCGGCAGCATGGGTGTGCATCTCGTCGCTGCGGTTGACCTGACCGGCCTCCAGGCGCGGCAGCTCGACCGTGAGGTCCAGCGCCGGGTTGAGGGTCAGGGTGAGAATCTTGGCCATTACAGGGCCTCCACTAATGCACGCACTTCGTTCGCGCTGCCCACGATGAGGGCGTGTTGAGCAAGGGTTTGCGCCTGGGTCAGGCTGAGTTCGCGGATGCGCGCCTTGACCTCGGCGATGCTGCGCCCGGACACGCTCAGCTCATCGACGCCGAGGCCGACCAGCACCGGCACCGCCAGCGGATCTGCTGCCAGCTCGCCGCACACGCCGACCCATTTGCCATGGGCATGCGCGGCGCGCACGGTGATGTCGATCAATTGCAGCACCGCCGGGTGCAGGCCATCGGCCTGGGCCGAGAGCGTCGGGTGCCCCCGGTCGATGGCCAGGGTGTATTGCGTCAGGTCGTTGGTGCCGACGCTGAAGAAATCGACTTCTTTCGCCAACACCGGCGCCAGCAAGGCCGCGGACGGCACTTCGATCATGATCCCCAGTTGCAGGTCCGCAACCGGGATTTCCAGGCGCAGACGCTCGGTCATGTCGCGGGCCTGACGCCATTCTTCGACGCTGCCGACCATCGGGAACATGATGCGCAACGGCCGGTTGTCCGCCGAACGCAGCAACGCGCGCAGTTGCGCTTCCATGACCTGCGGACGCTGCAACGTGAGGCGAATGCCGCGCACGCCGAGGAACGGGTTTTCTTCCTTGGCGATCGGCCAATACGGCAGCGGTTTGTCGCCGCCGACGTCCAGCGTGCGCACCACCAGCGGCCGGCCGGCGAGGCCATCGAGGACGCGGCGGTATTCGGCTTCCTGAGTAGCCTCGTCCGGCGCCTGCGGGTGAGCCATGAAAATCAGTTCGGTGCGCAGCAGACCAATGCCTTCGGCGCCCTGCTCCACCGCAGCGCTGACCCCGGCGCTTTCGCCGATGTTGGCGAACACTTCCACGGCGTGGCCGTCGGTGGTGTGCGCCGGTTGGTGGCGTTGTTCGGCGGCAGCCTTGAGGCGCTGCTCACGGGTGTCGCGTTCTTCGGCGGCGCGTTGCAGGGTCGCGGCGTCGGCGTCGACGTGCAGGCGACCGCGCTGGCCGTCGAGCAGCAACGGCGTGCCCGGTTTGAGCAGCAACACCGCAGCACCGGCGCCCACCAGCGCCGGGATGCCCAAGGCACGGGCGACGATGGCGCTGTGTGCAGTGGCGCCGCCACGCGCGGTGAGAATCCCCGCGACGCGCGCCGGATCGAGTCGCGCCACGTCCGACGGGCCGACCTCGTCCATCACCAGAATGTACGGTTGCTCCGGTTCGCTCGGCGTCTGCACACCGCAGAGTTGCGCCAGCACCCGGCGCCCGATGTCACGCAGGTCCGCCGCCCGCTCAGCGAGCAACGCGTCCTGCAAAGATTCCTGTTGTCGGGCCGCCGCTTCGATCACTGCCATCCACGCCGCTTCGGCGCTTTCGCCTTGCTTGAGGCGGGTGTCGACTTCGTCGGTCAATTCCGGGTCGTCGAGCATTTCCTGGTGGGTGATGAAGATCTCGCGAATTGCCTTGGCTTTGCTGCGTTCGATCAAGCCCTGAATGTCGCGGCGCACATCGTCCAGCGCTTGCTTGAGGCGTTCACGCTCGATGGCGGCGGACTCACCGCGCAACGGGTAATCGATGGCTTGCTGCACCTGAATATGCGCCGGGCCGATGGCGATGCCCGGTGCCGCCGGAATCGCCTGCAACTGCGCGCCGGACGCCGGGGCGATCAGCACTTCGGCGATATCGGCAATGACTTCGCGTTGCTGGCTTACCGCTGGCAGCGGTTCGACTTCTTCACCCAGGCCTTCTTCGATGGCGGCCAAGAGCGCCGGCAAAGCGTCGGCGGCGATGCTCGGTTCAGCGATCAACTCCAGCACCTGACCGCGACGGGCACCGAGGCTGAGCAGCTTGCTCAGGCTCTTCACCGACACGGCGCTGTCCTGGCTGTCGACGATGCGCACGCGGATTTCGCCGTCGAAACTCTTCGCCAGTTGCGCGAGGATCTTCGCCGGGCGTGCGTGCAGACCGTGGGCGTTGGCCAGCGCGATGCGGGCGCTCGGCCAGTCGGCGGGCAGTTCGCCGCCAAGCACTTCGAGGACTTTGCGGCTGCTGGTGGCGCGGCCCAATTCATGGCCACGACCTTCAATCAACAACGCGCACAGACGTTCAAGCAAGGCCTGATGCGCTTCACCGAGACTGGCCAGACAGAACAGACCGCTGAGCGGCTGGCCGAGGTAGCGCATCGGTTTGTCCGGGGTGACGAAGGCCAGGCCCGGACGCTTCACGGTTTGTTCGCTGTGCAGCCACCACAGGCCATCGCCCAGCGGCAGCGCTTCGACTTGCTGCAATACGCCGGCAAAGCCGTTGCTCACACAATCGGCCTGACGCAGCAGACGCGCGCCACGCCAGACCAGTTCTTCGAAATCATCTGCCGACACGCCGAGACCGATCATCTGGGCATCCAGCGCCAATTCCTGCGGTGCGCCTTGCAGCAGTTTCAACAGCGCTTCCGGGGAGCTGGCGCGGCGCAGGGCTTGGCCCAGATCGGTCTCGCCGAGGGCGCGGGTCAGCAGTTGCAGCAGGCGCAAGTGTTCGTCGGATTTGGCGGCGATGCCGATCGCCAGATAAACGATCTGCCCATCGCCCCAATCCACGCCCTCGGGAAACTGCATCAGGCGCACGCCGGTGGCGAATACCTGATCGCGGGTCTCGGGCGTACCGTGGGGGATGGCAATACCTTGACCGAGAAAGGTCGAGCCCTGGGCTTCCCGGGCCTGCAAGCCGGCGAGGTAGCCATCGGCGACCAGACCATCGGCCACCAGGTGATTGGCGAGCAATTGCAGGGCGGCGGGTTTATCCACGGCCGATTGGCCCATGGATATCTGCTCTATAGTGAGCTCGAGCATGCGATCTCCTTTTTGGCACATGGATGCGCCAGGTATTGTTTTGAATAGTCACAGCTTAGGCGCTGGTCAGCCTGCTTTTCAGCGGCAGTTTTGGCGGTTTCGCGGCAGAACCGGCCAAAGGCGTCTAAAACGTAGAAAATACGCTTGCTGAAACGTTTAATCTAGATTGATCGGCACGTTACTCGATAATGTCTCATCCTTGAAGTCCAACTTGTCGGATGCGCTGCGACAATAGTCGCCTGCCCTAATCGGGTAGGATTGGCGAAAATGTCGGGGCTAGCTCGAAAAAACAAGGAAATACCGGGTTGAAACTCAGTGATATCGCGCGGTTGGCCGGAGTGTCCGTGACCACCGCCAGCTACGTCATCAACGGCAAGGCCGAACAGCAACGCATCAGCACCGCGACCGTCGAGCGGGTGCGTGCGGTGGTCGAGCAGCACGGCTTCACGCCCAATCCACAAGCGGCCGGGCTGCGCAGTCGGCACACGCGCACCTTGGGGTTCATCCTGCCGGACCTGGAAAACCCCAGTTACGCGCGGATCGCCAAACTGCTGGAACAAGGTGCCCGGGCGCGCGGCTATCAGCTGCTGATCGCTAGTTCCGACGATGCGCCGGACAGCGAGCGCCAGTTGCTGCAACTGTTCCGCGCCCGCCGCTGCGATGCGCTGATCGTCGCCAGTTGCCTGCCGGCCGGTGACGACAGCTACCGTCAATTGCAGGCCAAGGGGCTGCCGATCATCGCCATCGACCGGGTCATGGAACCGGAGCATTTCTGCTCGGTGATCAGTGATGACCGTGAAGCCAGCCTGCACCTGACCCAAAGCCTGCTCGACCCGCAGCCGAAACAGATCGTGCTGCTCGGCGCGCGACCGGAACTGAGCATCAGCCAGGAACGTGCCGCCGGGTTCAAGCAAGCCTTGGTCGATTTCAAAGGCGAAGTGCTGGTCGAGCACGCCGAATCCTTCAGCCGCGAGTGCGGCAAGCAGTTGATGGAAGAACTCCTGCAGCGTCTGGGGCATTTGCCGGATGCGCTGGTGACCACCTCCTACGTGCTGCTGCAAGGCGTGTTCGATGCACTGCATGACTTCCCGCTCAAGTCCCGTCCGCTGCGCCTCGGCACCTTCGGTGACACGCAGTTGCTGGACTTCCTGCCGCTGCCAGTCAACGCCATGGCCCAGCAGCACCAGTTGATCGCCGACAAGGCGCTGGAACTGGCGCTGGCCGCCGTCGAGCAATCCGAATACGAGCCCGGTGTGCAGGCCATCGCCCGTACCTTCAAGCAGCGTATTCACCGGGACTGAACCGTGGAGCTGATCGACAGCCACACCCACCTCGACTTCCCCGACTTCGACGCCGACCGTTCGGCGTTGCTTGCCCAAAGCCGTGCCCTCGGGGTACGGCGGATGGTGGTGCTGGGGGTCCATGAGGGCAACTGGCAACGGGTGTGGGATCTGGTGCAGGGCGATGCCGAGCTGTACGCGGCATTCGGTCTGCACCCGGTGTACCTCGAGCAGCATCGCCCGCAGGATCTGACCGCGTTGGGCGACTGGCTGACCCGCCTGCACGGCCATCGGCAGTTGTGCGCGGTGGGCGAGATCGGTCTGGATTACTTCATCGAAACCCTCGACCGCGAACGCCAGCAGACGCTGTTCGACGCGCAGCTGCAACTGGCGGCGGACTTCGAGCTGCCGGCGCTGATCCACGTGCGCCGCAGCCACGCGGCGGTGATTGCCACGCTCAAGCGCTTCAAGCTCAAACGCGCCGGCATCATCCACGCCTTCGCCGGCAGCCGTGAAGAGGCGCGCGAATACATCAAACTCGGTTTCAAACTCGGACTGGGTGGAGCACCGACCTGGCCGCAGGCGTTGCGCATGCATCGGGTGTTGGCGGATCTGCCGCTGGCGTCGATCGTGCTGGAAACCGATTCACCGGACATGGCCCCCGCGATGTTCCCCGGCCAGCGCAACAGCCCCGCGCACCTGCCGGCAATCTGCACGGCGCTCGCCGAACTGATGAAGATCAGCCCACAGCAACTGGCCGTCGCCAGCACCGCCAACAGTTGCGAAGTATTCGGCTGGTAATCAGTCGCCGTGAGCCTTGGCCGCGTCGAGGATCAAGGTCATGTGCTGGCGATGATGAACAAAGCGCAGCAGCGCGAAGTACACGAAAATCACGATCAGTGATGCGTTCAGCTGTTCAGTCACGCTGAGCAGCCCGATCCATTCCATGACCAGCGCCACCAGCAATGCGGTGCACACCGTCAGTGACGCACTGAAACGCAACAGTCCCAGCGAATCGAGAGATCGGAAGCGTTTGATCTGTTTCGGGCAGCGCAACTCCAGGCTTTTCTGGCAGTGCGCGCAGGTGAACGGTTCGTTGATCGCGATGGCATTCAGTTGCCACGGCTTGAGCCCTTGCGTGGTCTGGCAATGTGCACAACGGCCCTGGATTCCCAGGGTTGCAACGGACATGAGCGGCCTCCTCGACGCAGTCAGCGGAACAGGGATACTGGCTCATTAATGACGAAAAGCCAGCCGTCGAAAGAAAACAGGATTTGGCTTACAAACGTAAGGATCAATGCATTACAAAATGTTCTGACATCACCCTTGCAGGCGTGAACCCTGTAGCGAGGGGATTCATCCCCGATGGACTGCGCAGCAGTCCCTGATCACTTACAGACATGAAGGGACGCTTCGCGTCCCATCGGGGATGAATCCCCTCACTACAGGGCCTTGCGCCGGGTCAGGATTCAGACGCGGAACGCGCTGATCAACTGCTTGAGCTCCACCACCTGCGCCGACAATGCCCGGCTGGCATCCTCGGTCTGATGCGCGCCTTGGGCCGTGCGCTCGCCGGCGCGGTTGATCTCGACGATGTTCTGGTCGATGTCGTGCGCCACGGCGGTCTGTTGCTCCACGGCAGCAGCGATCTGCTGGTTCTGGTCGACGATCATGCCCACCGCGCCGAGAATGTTTTCCAGCGCCTGCTGGACCTTTTCCGACTGCCCGACCGTGCCATTGGCCATCTGATGGCTGACACCCATGGCTTTCACTGCCGCGCCGACCCCACCGTGCAGCTTGGTGATCATCTGCTCGATTTCTTCGGTCGATTGCTGGGTGCGCTTGGCCAGGGTGCGCACCTCGTCCGCGACCACGGCAAAGCCACGCCCCTGCTCACCGGCGCGAGCGGCTTCGATGGCAGCGTTGAGCGCCAGCAGGTTGGTTTGCTCGGCGATGCTCTTGATCACTTCCAGCACGCGGCTGATCGACTGGCTGTCACTGGCCAGTTGATTGATTACCCGCACTGACTGATCGATCTCGCTGGCCAGCGCGGCAATACTGCCCTGCTGCGACTCGACCAGCCCGCGACCGCTGATGGTTTCGTCGTTGACGCTGTGGGCGCTGCTCACCGCCGCCGCTGCGCTGCGTGCCACTTCCAGCGAGGTCGCCGACATCTGGTTCATCGCCGTCGCCACTTGCTCGATCTGCGTGCGCTGTCCAGCCACCGCCTGATTGCTTTGTGCGGAGACATTTTCCACCTGCCCGGCCTGACGCTCGACTTCGCTCACGGTATGACCGACCCGTTCGATCAGGTCGTGGATCTTCCTCACCGTGCCATTGAACACCTCGCCCAGCTCGCCGAGTTCATCACGGCTCTGCGCGACGAAATTGACCGTCATGTCACCGGCCGCGACCTTGTCCATCATCGCGCCCAGACGTTTGAGCGTGGTACGGGTCGATGCGTAGAAACCGCCGTAGAGATAGAAAATCAGCACGAACACCACCGTCAACGCCACAGCCTGCAACAGCATGTGCGTACGGTTTTGCGCCAGGCGTTGCTGCAATTGGGTCTCGAGGAATTTCAGGGTCGCGTCGTTGAGCTGGTAGGTCATGTCCATCAACCCGGTGACCTGGTCGTAGAACGCCTGCCACGGGGTATCGAGGGTCTCGGCCACCACCACTTTCTCTTCGAACAGTTCGCTGGCCTGCTTGAGCGACGCCTTGCTGCTGTCGGCCTGAGCACTGAGGCCGGCGCGTGCGGCTTTGCTGGAGTCGAGGGCGTCCGCCAGTTTCAGGGCATATTCGGCCTGAAGTTTTTCGATCTGCGCCAGCAACTCGTCGAAACGGGTGCTCGACGAGCTGTTGAGAAAGCCCTGGCCCAACGAATACGAACCGATGGCGCGGCCTTCACCGAGGGTCTGGGTCACCGCCGGCGTAATGTTAGTCACCAGTTCGCTGAGCTGACGGATGTCGCCCTGATTGTCACGGCTCAGACCGGCCTGACTGGCGATGATCTGGCTGAAGATCTGCGCGTTGCCCAGCAGTTTGCCGATCATCCCGCTTTTGCTTTGCAGAGAATTTTCCGCTTGCTGGGCCTTGAACACGCTGATCATTTCATCGCGTTTGCCGTCGAACACCTTGATCTGCTCCGGATCCTCGGTCGTCGCCTTCAGCCCTTGCAGACGTGCGAGCACGGCTTGTTCCAGGCTGCTGATCTGCGCCTCGAGATTGTCGGCCTTGCCGGATTGGCCGAGGATGACGTTGATTTGCACCCGGTTATTGAGGGTTTCCAGATCCCGGCGCAGGGTCAGGCTGTTGCCCAGCAGGTCGAGGCTCTGCAACTCGACGCGAGTGCCCTGGAATTCGCGATAGGAATCGCGCACCAGATAGAAATTGGTCACCAGCATCGGCACCAGAAACAGCACGCTGATCAGGCTGAACTTCATGCCGAAGCTCAGACGGTTCATCAGCGAGACGGCGGGATAGAGCAAGCTCTTCACTGGAAGTCTCCCTTGGCTTTTCTTGTTTTTATTGGCAGGCGCGGGGCGACAGCAGATAGCCACTATCGGGCGCTGTCTCTGTATAGCTCAAATCGAGGGGAGGTTTTGTAACTTAAGGTTAACGACTGCCTGTGCAGATCGCTCACCCTGTGGCGAGGGAGCTTGCTCCCGCTCGGCTGCGCAGCAGACGCAAATCGCCTGGACGCGTTGTTAATGATGAACAGCGAGGGCGGCTTCGCCACCCAGCGGGAGCAAGCTCCCTCGCCACAATGAATTTCCCTGAGGGATCAGTGAATCAAGACTGTCCACAAGGCAAACCCGGCATACCACAGCACCGCCGCGCGCAGCAGCAGCTCCCACAGACAATCGAGGGTGTTGATGCCTTCCGGCCCGACCACCGGCGGCGGGATCTCGCCGGCAGCCAGCCCGACCTTGCTGATCAGGTGCGCCGCGCTGATGTTCCAGTTCAGCAGTTCGTGCAACATCACCCGGCTGACCGCGACGAAGTTGCCGACCAGGGCAAAGCTGGCAGCCAACAGACGCACCGGCACCCAGTCGAAGGCATGGCGCAACTGCCCCGCCCTTTCCACCACCGCCGGACTCTGCCCATGCTCTTGCGCCAGGGCCAGCAAGCGATAGGCCAGCGCCGCCACCGGACCGAGCACGAAATACCAGAAGATCACCGCGAAGAAGCTCTGATAGGCCTGCCACAAGAGGTGGCCCTGTACCTGATCCAGCAACTGCTCGCCGCTGTCGGCGCAGATGTCCAGGTCACGCTTGGCCACGTGTGCGGCGGCTTGCAGGTCTTCGCGGCGCCAGGCGTCACGGAACGGCCCGAGACCACCGAGCAGATCACCGCGCCCCAAGGCGTAAATCACCACCAGTAAGTGCACCGGCAAGGCCAGCAGGCCGTACGCCACCGGTTCCAGCACCAGCAGCAACAAGCCGAGCAGTGCCACCGGCAGCAACACCAGAATCGTCAGCACCAGCCACGGCCGCTGGGCCAGACGCGCGGTGCTTTCGAGTTTGTGCAGTTCGCGGATCCATCCGCCGTCGCGTTGAACCCGATGGCGCAGGGCCGAGAATTTCTCGATCCACAGCGCCAGCAGTAACACCAGAAAACTCATTGTCCTTCCTCTTGTGCCAGGGCGGCGCGGTAACGCGCCCAGTCGAATGCCGGGCCAGGATCGGTCTTGCGCCCGGGTGCGATGTCGCTGTGCCCGCAGATACGGGCGCCGGTGATAGCCGGAAATGCTGCTTGCAGCTGACGGGTCAGCGTGATCAATGCCTGATACTGCGCATCGGTAAAGGGCAGATCATCGGTGCCTTCGAGCTCGATGCCCACGGAAAAATCGTTACAGGTTTCGCGGCCTTCGAACATTGACACGCCAGCATGCCACGCCCGCTCAAGACAGGAGACAAACTGGGTGACGCTGCCGTCACGCTCGATCAGAAAATGCGCCGAGACGCGCAGGTCGGCGATCCCTGCAAAATACGGATGCTCGGTGACATCCAGGCGATTCTGGAAAAATTCCTGCACCTTGCCGGTGGCGAACTGCGCCGGCGGCAGGCTGATGTTGTGAATCACCAACAGGGAAATTTCGCCCGCAGGGCGTTCATTGAAGTTGGGCGATGGGCAGACCTGCACCCCGTGACACCACCCGCTAGCGGGATCCAACTGCATACCGATTCCTTCAACGCCGACTGTCTTGGCGCCCAGTATGCCGTGATCGGCCCCTGGCGCGCGATCACTTGCCGCGATTGAGTCGTCGCAGATTGCCGAGCACCGACGCCAACGCGCGGTCGAACAGCAAGGTGTCATCCAGCGCACGCACCGCGCCGCGGCGGAATTCCAGGGCCAGGCCGACTCGGCTGCGCTCCAGCACTTTCATCCCGGTGCGGTCGACAAACACGTACTTGCCAGTGGTTTCGATGATGGCCGCCAGTTTGCAGCGCAGGGTGTGCTCGTCGTCCTCCTGGAACGCAACCCAACTGCCCACGCGCAATTGGTCGACCTGCCGCAGCCCCGCGTCATCCTGGGCAAGACCTGTCGGGTTCAGGCTACCAGAGCCTTCGTCGGCCGTGCGCAGGGTAATGTGCTGCGACACCTCGACCAACGCCGCCTCGGCTGGATCCTGCTCGGCGGCCGGGTCGAGCAAGCGCACATGCAACGCTTCCAGTTCGCTGAAAAATTCGCTGGTGGCAAACGGATCGAACGCCGAACTGCTCAGGCCGTCGCGCAGTGACTTGAGCAAGCCCGGTACCAGCGCCAGCAAACGCATGCCAGCGTCCGCCTCGTCATGCCGTTGAACGCTCCAGATCAGTTGTTCCAGGGTCTGTACATCGGCCTGCCATTCGGCGGACTGATCACCGTGCTTGAGGCACGTCAGCAGCAACACCTTGCTCCAGGCATCGCCGACGAACGTCACCACCGACGGTGGCAAGACTTTACCCAGCAGCGCCTGATTCACTGCCTGTTCGACCCGCTGCCGGGCCAGTTCGGTTTTCGCCCGCCCTTCTTCGGCGTCGCGCAAACGCTGCTCAAGCAATTCACTGCGCCGACGCTCATCGCTGGTGAAGGCCAGAAAGTCCGCGAGCAATTCGGAGAAAATCGCCGGGTCGTCAACGAACTCGCTCAGCAAGCGCTGCACCACTTGTTCAATACGCAGATACAGGCTGTCACGCGCCTCGCCGGTGCAATCGCCCCAGCCCATGGCCGCATCGGCGATCTCATTGAGCAGGCGCCGCGCCGGATGGCTGCTGCGGCTGAAGAAGCTCTTGTCGAGCACCGCGACCTTGAGCATCGGAATCTGCAGACGGGCGATCAGCGCCTTGAGCGAATCCGGCAGGTTGCGGTCCTCAAGGATGCATTCGAAGACCATGGCGATCAGGTTGATCACGTCCTCGTCGGCGCCATCGACGATGCGCGACTTGCCGCTCCGGACGCTGACCCGCGTCAGCAATTGTTCGAGCTGGTTGCGCAGATCGAAGTCGTCCTGCGCCGCCAGCGCCGGGACGTACTGTTGCAGGTGCGAGAGCAGGCGCAGCAGGTCGCGGGTGCTGATCGGCTGCGTCGCAACGCTCGGCTCCAGGGTCGGGGCGACACTGCCGCGTACGTGCAGGAGCAGCTCCTGTAGCGCGACGAAGACTTCTTGCACGCCTTCGTCGGCGGGTGCCGGCTCGTCGCCTTCTTCGCTGCTGATGCTCGCTGCGGCACGCTCGATCGCTCGGCGTGCCGGGGCCGGCTTCAACTCGGGCAATACGCCGGTGGCGATCAGCAATTGATTGGCCTCGGCGTATAACTGCTCGATATCTGCCAACACATAGCGCTCGAACAGTTTGAGCAGGATCAGCTTGACCTTGATCTCCACGCCCAGATTGCGACCGGCCTGCAGGAAAAACTCGCAGAGCATCGCCGGGCCGAGCGGGTTGTGCTGATCGTCGATGTGTTTGCCAAGCAGCGCGTTGAGCCGCGCCGTCAGCTGATCGAGGGCAAAGCCATCGCGCTTGAGCACCCGGCCGACCATGGTCTCGACGGCCACGCTGCGCTCCATGTCATCGGTGCGCGGCGCCGACTCCTCAAACATCAGTGCATCGGACAGGGTCTGCTGTACGGCGTCGTACTGGATGAGGGCAACGAAGGCTTCGAAGAATTGCTCGAGAAACCCGCGCTCAATGTTTTTGCGCTTGAGGCGCAGGTCGCGCATGGCTTCGAAAAAGATGTTCTGTTCGACGTCGTTACGCGCCCGGTCGGCCATCTCGAACAGGGTGTCGTCGGCGTTATCGAACAACTCCTGCAAACCATGACGCAGTTGCTGGGCAGCCTTGTCGCGAACCTGAAGCAGAATCACAGGCAGGCGGGCGAGCGGCGAGTGATTCGCCTGATCGGTAGCAGCCTTGTGCAAAGGCACTACATTCCCGTCGTTGTGCATCCAAGCCTCCTGAAACGGTGATTCTTCTGTCACTTACAGGGCAATCCCTGTGAGAGCGAGGTTCCCAGACAGACGTCAAAGCTATGACGTCAAATGCAAGGCGGATTATCTTGCAAAACTTGTCCCGGGCGCTACAGCTCTCAGGGTTTCCCCTATGCCTGCGCCCCCCTCCAGTGACCACGAATAACGGTGCTTTGCTCACGGGAAATCGACCAGCTGCAGTCAGGCACGCGAGTTCTTGCCTTGGGTTGGCTCCTGCCATACCCCTATAATCGGCGCACTTAGTTTGTGGAGCCCGTTATGCCGAATCTACGTCTCGCCGATTTGACCGCCGAAATCGAAGCCAACGTGCGCCGTGCGTTGCTCGAAGACATCGGCAGCGGCGACATCACCGCGCAACTGATCCCCGCCGAACGTCTGGCCAAAGCCACCATCATCACTCGCGACGACGCTGTTATCTGCGGTACGGCGTGGGTCGACACCGTGTTTCGCCAGCTCGATCCGCGCGTCGCGGTGCATTGGCAGGTACGTGACGGTGAACGGGTAAAACCCAATCAGCCACTGTTTCACCTGGAAGGCCCGGCGCGTTCGCTGCTGACCGGCGAGCGCAGTGCGCTGAACTTCCTGCAACTGCTGTCCGGCGTGGCCACGCGGGCGCAGTATCTGGCGGACTTCGTAGCGCAGACTCAGGTCAAGCTGCTGGATACCCGCAAGACCCTGCCGGGCCTGCGTCTGGCGCAGAAATACGCGGTGACCTGCGGCGGTTGCCACAACCACCGCATCGGCCTCTACGACGCGTTCCTGATCAAGGAAAACCACATCGCCGCCAGCGGTGGCATCGCCCAGGCCATTGCCGCCGCGCACAAGATCGCGCCGGGCAAACCGGTGGAAGTTGAGGTGGAAAGCCTGGAGGAGCTGAAAGAAGCGCTGGCAGCCGGTGCCGATATCATCATGCTCGACGAGCTGAGCCTGGATGACATGCGCGAAGCCGTGCGCCTGAACGGCGGCAAAGCCAAACTGGAAGCCAGCGGCGGCATCAACGAAAGCACGCTGCTGCCGATCGCCGAGACCGGGGTGGATTACATCTCGATCGGTGCGATGACCAAGGATGTGAAGGCGGTGGATCTGTCGATGCGTCTGAGCCTCTGAAGCCGTCACGCAATAAAAAACGCCAGCCCGGTTGAGGCTGGCGTTTTTGTTTCAGACCACCAGATTGTTCATCTCGCAGTACTCGTCCCACTCGACGCCCAACACTTCGGCCGCCTCCTTGTGCAGCACAAGACGCTGAGCCTTGAACTCTTCAGGGGTGCTGGTGTACTTGAGCGTCAACTCCCACGGCTGCAAGCTCTGGGCTTCAGCTTCGTCTTCGAATGCCCACTGGATCTGGTCCTTCTGATCATCAGGACTCAGGTCCTTGATCTCTTCCAGCAGTTGGGGCGCATCGAGCTTGTACTTTTCCAGCGCTAGTTCGTGACGTTGCTCTTGAGTTAGTTCGGTCATGGCGTTCTCGCTGATCGTAAGAATGGAGGATGGATCTGGATCATCAAGGATCTCTCTGACGCGGATTTTCCGGCCTTCGGAACCATTCGGGATCATCTGAAAACTGCTAAGCGATGCTCATGCAGGCACCGAATATAGGACGTTTGCATGACGAATTACACGGCTCTTTACATCTGTCTCACAAAAAGTTGACCTGCGGAACATAAATCCGGATTCCAAGTCATAGCGATGTGCCATATCGGCATTCACTCTTGCTGTTCACAAGGAAAACCAGTGATGCGCAGCTTTTCGAAGATTTGTTCCGTTGTGTCTGCCAGTACCTTGCTCGCCGCCATGATGTTGCCGGCCAGCGCCATGGCGCTTGAACTGAGCAACAGCAGCTCATCCTATGGCGATAAGGTTTCGCTGATTCACAACGATTACGGCAAAGATGTCGTCATCAAAAGCGATATCAGCATCGATGAACTGCAAAAGATCCGCGATACCGTCCGCGAGCAGTCACGCCAGATTGAAGAACTCAAACGCAACAGCGGTTCCAGTTCGAATTCCAGCAGCAAGGAAATCGACGATCTGAAGAACAAGGTCAAGGATCAGGACCGTCAACTGGATACCCTCGGACGCCAAGTCGAAGACCTCAAGCGCAACAGCGGTTCGAGCTCGAATTCCGCCAGCAGCGAAATTTCCAGCCTGAAGCAGAAAATCAACGATCAGGATCGCGCCATGGATCAGCTCAAACGTACCGTCGAGGATCTGAGCCGCAAGGTGAAATAATTTTTGCCCGAGACAGGAATCGAACCTGCGACCTTCGCGTTACGAGTGCGCTGCTCTACCGGCTGAGCTACACGGGCGGTGGGCTAAACCTAGCACCGGTCTCGGGCTGCGGCAAATTTGTGCGTTGTCTTTGCTGATTATCACTTGTGGCGAGGGAGCTTGCTACCGCTGGGTTGCGGAGCGACCCCAAGCTTTCTGAGGCTGATGTTTTTTACGACTGCCGCGCAGCCGGACGGGAGCAAGCGCCCTCGCCACACATGCGTTTATGGCAGACAAAAAAATGCCCCGCCGTTTTCACGGCGGGGCATTTTTATTGCGCTAAAGCGATGGGGTGATTAAACGCCCGAAGCCTTGGCCGCTGCCACGTCTTTGATGGACAGCTTGATACGGCCGCGGTTGTCCACGTCCAGTACCAGCACTTCCACTTCCTGGCCTTCTTTCAGGATGTCGGTGACTTTCTCTACACGAGCGTCGCTCAGCATCGAGATGTGCACCAGACCGTCCTTGCCCGGCAGGATGTTGACGAATGCGCCGAAGTCGACGATGCGCTCAACCTTGCCGACGTAGATCTTGCCGATCTCGGCTTCTGCAGTGATGCTCAGAACGCGCTGACGAGCAGCTTCTGCAGCATCCTTGGTTTCGCCGAAAATCTTGATCGAGCCGTCGTCTTCGATGTCGATCGAAGCCTTGGTCTCTTCGCAGATCGCACGGATGGTCGCGCCACCTTTACCGATAACGTCACGGATCTTGTCGGTGTCGATCTTCATCGCGATCATGGTCGGAGCGTTGGCCGACAGTTCGGTACGCGACTGGCCAATGATCTGGTTCATCTGGCCGAGGATGTTCAGGCGCGCTTCCAGGGCTTGGCCCAGAGCGATTTCCATGATCTCTTCGGTGATGCCCTTGATCTTGATGTCCATCTGCAGCGCGGTGACGCCTTTGGCGGTACCGGCTACCTTGAAGTCCATGTCGCCCAGGTGGTCTTCGTCACCCAGGATGTCGGTCAGGACGGCGAACTTCTCGCCTTCTTTAACCAGACCCATGGCGATACCGGCAACCGGCGCCTTCATTGGCACGCCAGCGTCCATCAGGGCCAGGGAAGCGCCGCAAACGGAAGCCATCGAGCTCGAACCGTTGGATTCGGTGATTTCCGACACCACGCGGATGGTGTACGGGAACACGTCAGCGGCTGGCAGCATGGCCGAAACCGAACGACGCGCCAGACGGCCGTGACCGATTTCACGACGACCAGCACCACCCATGCGACCACACTCGCCCACCGAGAACGGAGGGAAGTTGTAGTGCAGCATGAACGGGTCTTTTTTCTCGCCTTCCAGGGTGTCCAGCAGCTGCGCGTCACGGGCAGTACCCAGGGTCGCAACGACCAGAGCCTGAGTTTCACCACGGGTGAACAGGGCCGAACCGTGAGTCTTCGGCAGAACGCCGACTTCGATGTTCAGCGGACGTACGGTACGGGTGTCGCGGCCGTCGATACGTGGCTTGCCGTTAACGATGTTTTCGCGAACGGTGCGGTATTCGATTTCGCCGAAAGCAGCTTTGACGTCGGCAGCCGATGGCTGGCCTTCTTCGCCGGACAGCTTGGCAACGACCTGGTCTTTCAGCTCGCCCAGACGTGCGTAGCGGTCAGCCTTGACGGTGATGGTGTAAGCCTGGGAGATCGCTTCGCCGAACTCGGCACGGATCGCGCCCAGCAGTTCGGTGGCTTCTGGAGCAGGCGCCCAGGTCCAGGTTGGCTTGGCAGCTTCAGCGGCCAGTTCTTTAACGGCGTTGATCACCACCTGGAACTCGTCGTGAGCAAACAGTACCGCGCCCAGCATCTGGTCTTCGGTCAGCTCTTTGGCTTCCGATTCAACCATCAGTACGGCGTCCGAAGTACCGGCAACGACCATGTCCAGGCTCGAAGCAGCTTGCTGCTCGTAAGTCGGGTTCAGCAGGTAGCCGGTGCTTTCGTGGAAAGCCACTCGAGCGGCGCCGATCGGGCCGTCGAACGGAATGCCCGAGATGGCCAGGGCAGCCGAGGTACCGATCATCGCAGCGATGTCCGGATCGGTCTTCTTGCTGGTGGAAACGACGGTGCAGACAACCTGCACTTCGTTCATGAAGCCTTCTGGGAACAGCGGACGGATCGGACGGTCGATCAGTCGGGAAGTCAGGGTTTCTTTCTCGGAAGGACGGCCTTCGCGCTTGAAGAAACCGCCAGGGATCTTACCGGCAGCGTAAGTCTTTTCCTGGTAGTGAACGGACAGAGGGAAGAAGCCCTTGCCTGGATCGGCTTGCTTGGCACCGACTACGGTCACCAATACGCTGACGTCGTCGTCAACGGTGACCAATACTGCGCCGGAGGCCTGACGGGCGATACGGCCAGTCTCGAGGGTAACGGTCGACTGACCGAACTGGAATTTTTTGATTACCGGGTTCACGGTGTCCTACCTTCTTTGTGGCTCTTGGGGGAACTGGTTTCTTGCGAAATTCTTGGGCAATGTCGGGAATCGGCCCGCTGACTGTCCGGGTAAAACGGTAGTGCAGATAAAACTTGAGGCTGGGAGCCTGCCAGCCACCAGCGGAAAACCGCTGATGCCTGACAGACAACCAACCTCATAGCGCAATCGCTGATTAGCGACGCAGACCCAGGCGGCCGATCAGAGCGCTGTAACGGCTCAGATCTTTGCCTTTCAGGTAGTCCAGCAGCTTACGACGCTGGTTTACCATGCGGATCAGACCACGACGGGAGTGGTGGTCTTTACCGTTGGCCTTGAAGTGACCTTGCAGTTTGTTGATGTTGGCGGTCAGCAGTGCAACTTGCACTTCTGGCGAACCAGTATCACCAACAGCTTGCTGGTAGTCGGCAACGATTTGAGCTTTTTCTTGAACGTCGAGAGCCATGAGGCAATCCTTTTATCAGGAAACTGTTTCAAAAACAGTTTCAACAGGCCAGGGACAAATCCCTGTATCTATAAATGAGTAGTGACCGTGCCTGTTAACAGCCACACTCGTTCGGTCATTCTGACCGAATCAGTCGACGTGGCGCGATGCGCCCGTCTTCGCTCACTTCACCGATACCAATGAAGCGACCATTGTGATCCTGTACCCGTACCATGCCGAACTTCGGAGCATCCGGGGCACGTACCGGCTGGCCGTTGAGCCAGTAGAACGCGCTCGCTTCGGAGAAGTGCAACAACGGCCAATCCTGCAGGCCGCTGTCCGATGGCATCAGGAAGCGGTCGACCGCTTCGTTGCCGCCTTCGGCATGTACCGCTTCCAGCTCTTCGAGGGTGACGGTCTGCGCCAGGGTAAAAGGCCCGGCCTGGGTACGACGCAGTTCTGCGACGTACGCACCACAACCGAGCTGCTCACCGATATCCTCCACCAGGGTGCGAATATAGGTGCCCTTGCTGCAATCCACCGCAAGACGCGCAGTATCGCCTTCGAAGGCCAGCAATTCCAAGCGCGCAATAGTAACAGAACGCGGTTCGCGCTCCACTACTTCGCCTGCACGAGCCAGCTTGTACAGCGGCTGCCCGTCACGCTTGAGTGCCGAGTACATCGGCGGTATCTGACTGATTTGACCGCGAAATTTCGGCAGGACCGCTTCGACATCGGCGCGACCAACGGTCACCGCGCGCTCCTGCAAAACCTCACCCTCGGCATCGGCCGTGGTGGTGGTCTTGCCCAGTTGCGCCAGGGTTTCATAACCCTTGTCGGAATCGAGCAGGTATTGCGAAAACTTGGTTGCCTCGCCAAAGCACAACGGCAAGACACCGGTGGCCAACGGGTCGAGGCTGCCGGTGTGACCGGCCTTCTCGGCGTTGAGCAACCAGCGAACCTTCTGCAACGCGGCGTTGGAGGTGAACCCCAATGGCTTGTCGAGCAGGATGATACCGCTGACATTACGACGGATACGTTTGACCTGAGCCACCGAATTACTCCTTGGTGTCTTCAGGTTCAGCGGTGGCCAGGTGCTGATTGTCTTCAGCCACGGCGCGCTCGATCAGGGCCGACAGGTGCGCACCACGCACGACGCTTTCGTCGTAGTGGAAGTGCAACTGCGGCACGCTGCGCAGCTTCATTTCACGGGCCAACTGCATGCGCAGGAAACCTGCAGCAGCATTGAGCACCTTGATGCTTTGCGCGATGTCTTCGGCGTTGTCCTGCCCCATCACGGTGATGAAGATCTTCGCGTGACCGACGTCACGGCTGACTTCCACTGCGGTAATGGTGACCAGGCCAACACGTGGATCTTTGACTTCACGACGGATCAGCTGGGCCAGCTCACGCTGCATCTGATCGCCGATACGTTGGGTACGGCTGTATTCTTTTGCCATGATTTGTTACCTGTTACTGCCCTGCGGTGAAACCCGCAAGGTCTGAAAGCGGCAAACGCCCGGCCTGACAAATGCCAGACCGGGCGTTGCGTTTAGAGTCCGGGTGATGCGCCGCACAGTTGAGTGCGGCCGGCCATCACGGCTCCTGAAGTGCGCGAGTTAGAGGCTGCGAGCAACCTGAACCTTCTCGAAGACTTCGATCTTGTCGCCGACTTTGACGTCGTTGTAGCTCTTCACGCCGATACCGCATTCCATGCCGGCACGTACTTCGGAAGCGTCATCCTTGAAGCGGCGCAGGGACTCCAGCTCGCCTTCGAAGATAACGATGTCTTCACGCAGTACACGGATCGGACGGTTACGGTACACAACACCTTCGATCACCATGCAACCGGCGATCGCGCCAAACTTCGGCGAACGGAACACGTCGCGCACTTCGGCCACGCCCAGGATGTTCTCGCGAACATCGCTGCCAAGCATGCCGGTCAGGGCTTTCTTGACGTCTTCGATGATGTCGTAGATCACGTTGTAGTAACGCATGTCCAGACCTTCCTGCTCGACGATCTTCCGTGCGCCAGCATCGGCACGCACGTTGAAGCCGAACAGTACAGCGTTGGAAGCCAGTGCCAGGTTGGCGTCGGATTCGGTAATACCACCGACACCGCCACCGACTACGCGCACTTGCACTTCGTCGTTGCCCAGGCCGTTCAGAGCGCCCTGCAAAGCTTCCAGCGAACCACGGACGTCGGATTTGAGGACGATGTTGAGCGTCTTCTTCTCTTCCTGACCCATGTTTTCGAAGATGTTTTCCAGCTTGCCGGCGTGAGCGCGAGCCAGTTTTACTTCGCGGAACTTGCCCTGACGGAACAGAGCCACTTCACGGGCTTTCTTCTCGTCGGCAACCACGCTCATCTCGTCACCAGCGTCCGGCGTACCATCCAGACCCAGGATCTCGACCGGAATGGCCGGACCTGCTTCCTTGATCGGCTTGCCGTTCTCGTCGAGCATGGCGCGCACGCGGCCGTAGTTCGAGCCGACCAGGACCATGTCGCCTTGACGCAGCGTACCGTCCTGAACCAGAACAGTTGCTACCGGGCCACGGCCCTTGTCCAGGCGCGATTCGACGACAACACCACGGCCAGGAGCCGATGGAGTGGCAGTCAGTTCGAGCACTTCGGCCTGCAGCAGAACGGCTTCGAGCAGCTCGTCAACGCCGGTACCCATTTTCGCCGAGACTGGCACGAATGGAGTGTCGCCGCCCCACTCTTCGGAAGTCACGCCGTGAACCGACAGTTCGCTGCGAATGCGATCGAGGTCGGCACCCGGCTTGTCGATCTTGTTCACTGCAACCACCAGAGGAACGCCAGCCGCCTGAGCGTGCTGAACAGCCTCGATGGTTTGTGGCATCACGCCGTCGTCCGCCGCTACCACCAGGATCACGATGTCGGTCGCCTTGGCACCACGGGCACGCATTGCGGTAAACGCAGCGTGACCAGGGGTGTCGAGGAACGTCACCATGCCGCGGTCGGTTTCAACGTGGTATGCGCCGATGTGCTGGGTAATGCCGCCGGCTTCGCCTGCAGCTACCTTGGCACGACGGATGTAGTCGAGCAGGGAAGTCTTACCGTGGTCAACGTGGCCCATTACGGTCACGACTGGTGCACGGGAAACTGCTTCACCTTCAAACTTCAGGGACTCGGCCAGGGAATCTTCCAGGGCGGTGTCGCTGACCAGGGTCACTTTGTGGCCCAGCTCTTCGGCAACCAGTTGAGCAGTTTCCTGATCGAGTACCTGGTTGATGGTCGCTGGGGTGCCCAGTTTGAACATGAACTTGATGATTTCAGCAGCCTTGACCGACATCTGCTGGGCGAGATCGCCCACAGTGATGGTCTCGCCGATCTTCACTTCACGCACGACAGGACCGGTAGGGTTCTGGAAACCGTGAGCGTTGCGCTTCTTCAGCTTGGCCTTGCCGCGACCACCACGACGGAAGCCATCGCTTTCTTCGTCGGTAGTGCGTGGCGCCACACGTGGAGCCGGCGCTTTTTCTTTGACCGATGCGCGATGCGGAGCGTTTTTGCGCTCGCCGTCGCCACCACCGCCGCGACGATTGTTATCGTCGGCACGTGGCTTGTCCGGACGGCGCTGTTCGTCACGCTTGCGAGCGTCGGCAGCTGGCGCAGCGGCAACAACCGGCGCAGCTTCGCGCACAGGTTCGGCCACTGGGGCAGGTGCAGCAACAGCTTCGGCAGTTGCACTTGGCGCTGCAGCAGGCTGATTACGCGCTTGTTCTTCAGCGCGCTGCTTGGCTTCTTCTTCAGCCTTCTTGCGGGCAGCATTTTCTACTGCGCGACGCTCTTCCAGTTCACGCTGGCGCTCGGCTTCGATTTCTTCCGCGCTACGCTGTACGAAAACTTTCTTCTTGCGAACTTCTACGCTGATGCTCTTGCTACCAGCCACACGCAGGGTGCTGGTGGTTTTACGCTGCAGCGTGATCTTGCGTGGTTCTTCCACTTTCGCCTTGTGGCTGCTTTTCAAGTGAGTCAGCAGGGATTGCTTCTCACTGTCAGTCACATGTTCTTCGGCGGCGGTGTGCGGCAGACCTGCCTCACGCATCTGCTGCAACAGGCGCTCTACCGGTGTTTTGACCTCATCGGCCAGTTGTTTCACCGTGACTTGCGTCATGCACTTCTCTCCTCAGGCCGCGCCTAATTACTCGAACCAGTGGGCTCGGGCGGCCATGATCAACTTGCCGGCACGATCATCGTCAATGCCGTCGATGTCGAGCAGATCGTCAATAGACTGCTCGGCCAGGTCTTCGCGGGTAATTACGCCGCGCACCGCCAGTTCCATCGCCAAATCCTTGTCCATACCCTCAAGCGAGAGCAGGTCTTCGGCCGGATGGGCGTCTGCCAGCTTTTCCTCAGTAGCGATGGCTTTGGTCAACAAACGATCCTTGGCACGAGCGCGAAGCTCGTTGACGATGTCTTCGTCAAAGCCGTCGATGTTGAGCATTTCTTCCAACGGTACGTAGGCAATCTCTTCCAGGCTGGTGAAGCCTTCATCAACCAGCACCTGAGCCAGTTCTTCGTCGACTTCCAGCTCGTCGATGAAGTTGCGCAGGATGTCGCCGGTTTCTGCTTGTTGCTTAGCCTGGATGTCCGATTCGGTCATCACGTTCAGGGTCCAGCCAGTCAATTGGCTAGCCAGACGCACGTTCTGACCACCGCGACCGATGGCCTGAGCAAGATTGTCTGCGCCAACGGCGATGTCCATGGCATGGGCATCTTCGTCAACGATAATGGCCGCCACTTCTGCCGGCGACATGGCATTGATTACGAACTGCGCCGGGTTATCGTCCCACAGGACGATATCGACACGCTCGCCACCCAACTCGCCCGACACGGCCTGGACGCGCGAACCGCGCATACCGATGCACGCGCCCTGCGGGTCGATGCGTTTGTCCTTGGAGCGGACAGCGATCTTGGCACGCGAACCCGGATCACGGGATGCGGCCATGACTTCGATCAGGCCTTCAGCGATTTCCGGCACTTCGATACGGAACAGCTCGATCAGCATTTCCGGCGCGGTACGCGACAGGATCAGCTGCGGGCCGCGGTTCTCGGTGCGGATTTCCTTGAGCAGTGCACGCAGACGCACACCGACACGGAAGGTTTCGCGAGAAATGATGTCTTCACGAGCCAGCAACGCCTCGGCGTTGTTACCCAGATCGACGATCACGTTGTCGCGGGTCACCTTTTTCACGGTGCCAGAGATGATTTCTCCCAGGCGCTCGCGATAGGCGTCGACCACTTGAGCGCGCTCGGCTTCACGCACTTTCTGCACAATGACTTGCTTGGCAGTCTGTGCGGCAATGCGGCCGAACTCGATGGATTCGATTTTTTCTTCGACGACGTCGCCGACCTTGGCACCAGGATGCGTTTCGGCAACCTTACTTGGCCAGGTTTCGATCGCCGGATCATCGAGGTCATTCTCTTCGACGACCGTCCAGCGACGGAAAGTTTCGTAGGAACCGGTGTGGCGGTTGATTTCCACACGCAGGTCAACTTCGTCTTCAAAACGCTTCTTGGTAGCAGTGGCCAGGGCCAGCTCCAGCGCTTCAAAAATTACGCTTGCCGGTACGCCCTTTTCATTGGATACCGACTCAACAACCAGCAGTACTTCTTTGCTCATCGTACGCCTCGCCTTTCGCAAGCCATTGGATCCGCGGGATCCGCGTCTCAGTCAAAACTGGGAATAATGTTGGCCTTGTCGATCATGTCGATCGGCAACAGGAACTCATGGTCGTCTACCTGCACCACGACGTCCTGCTCTTCTACACCGCGTAGAAGGCCCTGAAAGTTGCGCCGACCTTCAAAAGGCGAGCGCAGCTTGATCTTTACTTGTTCACCGGCAAATTTTGCAAACTGCTCAAGAGTGAACAGCGGGCGTTCCATGCCAGGCGAGGAAACTTCAAGCGTGTATTCAACGGAGATTGGATCTTCAACATCCAGCACACCGCTGATCTGACGGCTGACGATGGCGCAATCGTCCACCAGTACGCCGCCTTCTTTATCGATATAAACGCGCAACATTGAGTGGCGACCTTGAGCCGAAAACTCAATACCCCAGCATTCATAGCCTAGGGCCACGACCACCGGGGCCAACAAGGCCTGCAACTCTTCTAGCTTGCTCGACACCTGAACCCCCTCGTGCATGTATGTGCATGCTATGCAAAATAAAAAAATGGGCGAAACGCCCATCCTTGAAACGCCGTCGAACAGCGGCGTAGAAAGTGTCCAGCTAACAAAAAGCCCCTTAAAAGGGGCTCCTTAAACTGGTTGCGGGGGCCGGATTTGAACCGACGACCTTCGGGTTATGAGCCCGACGAGCTACCAGACTGCTCCACCCCGCGACAAAGCTGGGGCGGAAGTATACGACCGATCCCTTATAGGGTCAATGTAACCTTCCACCTGCAAGAAAGCCCGCAACAGCGGGCTCTCCTGACTAATTGGTACCGAGAAGGGGACTCGAACCCCTACACCCTATGGGCACAACCACCTCAAGGTTGCGTGTCTACCAATTCCACCACCTCGGCAAAACTACGTTTGAAACCCTTCTTACTTCTGCTCTTGAGCTGGAGGCACGTCAGTCGCTGGGGTAGCCGACTTTTGCTCTTGAAGCACCGGGACATCATCAGAAGCCGGTTGTTGTTGCTTAGGTACTTCCAACACTGCTGGATCTGGCAAACCTGCTTGAGTCAGCTGATGAGCCTTCTCTTTAGCAAAGTAACCTAACCCCAAGCTGGTTATGAAGAAACCGGCGGCAAGTATAGCAGTAAACTTACTAAGAAAGGTAGAGGAACCTTGGCTTCCGAACACAGTATTTGAAGCACCTGCTCCGAAAGACGCGCCAGCGTCCGCACCTTTACCCTGCTGCAGCAAAACCAGAGCAACTACGCCCAATGCACCCAGCAGATGAAAAACGACTACGACTGTTTCCAGCATTTTTTCAGTTTCCCGCGGCGCGACAAATCGCACCGAACTCATCTGCATTCAGGGAAGCTCCACCAATGAGCCCCCCATCGATATCCGGCATGCCGAACAGTTCGACCGCATTGGCCGCCTTCACGCTGCCGCCGTATAGAAGCCGCACACCTCGTGCGACTTCAGAATTCTCTGCCGCCAACTGCTCGCGAATGGCTTTATGCACATCCTGAGCCTGTTGCGGCGTTGCAGTCAGTCCGGTACCAATGGCCCAGACAGGCTCGTAAGCAATGACTGCCTTGGCAAAGGCACCTACACCCAGCTCCTCGATGATGCTGCCCAGCTGACGCCCGACAACTTCAAGAGTTTTTCCAGCTTCGCGCTGCTCGAGGGTCTCCCCTACACACAACACCGGAATCAAGCCACATGCCTGTGCCGCTGCGAACTTGCGATTCAGCATCCCGTCTCGCTCACCCATTATCTGGCGGCGTTCGGAGTGCCCGACAAGTACCAGGGAACACCCTGCATCTACCAACTGACTCGGTGCAATCTCACCGGTCAATGCACCTTGCATGGATTCCACCGCAGAATTCTGCGCGCCGATCGAAATCGACTTGCCTTTCAAGCCATCAATCACTTGATTGATATGCAAGCAAGGCGGGAATACCGCGATATCAACACCGCTAGGCAAGGCCAGATGACGAAGACCGTTGATCAGCTCAGCGACGCTGGCGCGGGTACCGTGCATCTTCCAGTTACCAGCTACCATAGGGCGACGCATGCTGTACCTCGTCGGTCAAAGTGGGCGCAGATGTTACCCAACACAATCATGGCTGGCAAGCCGAATCAGGCAGAAACTTCACTTACCAGTTTTGCCAGTTCTTCGGCATAGCTGCGAACCTGAGTTTCGTCCTCACCTTCGACCATTACACGCACCAGCGGCTCTGTGCCGGACTTGCGCAAAAGCACCCGGCCGCGACCTGCCATTGCCTGGGTTACCCGAGCACTGGCCTCCTTGACAGCCGGATGCTCAAGCGGGCTTTCGCCGCCAGCGAAACGCACGTTGATCAGCACCTGAGGACACTTGCGCAGCGCCTGACGTGTTTGCGCCAGCCCTTCGTTACGGGATTTAAGCGCCATCAGTACCTGCAGCGCTGCGATGATCGCATCACCGGTGGTGGTGTGATTGAAGCAAACGATATGTCCGGAGTTCTCACCACCCACCAGCCAATTTCGCTCAAGCAGTTCCGCAATCACATAGCGATCGCCCACATTGGCGCGAATGAATGGAATCGAGAGTTCGGCCAGTGCCAGCTCAAGCCCCAGGTTACTCATCAGCGTACCGACGACACCGCCCTGCAATTTCCCACGCTCATGCAGATCCCGCGCAATAATGAACAGCAACTCGTCACCATCGACGATGGCACCGGTGTGATCGACCATCAACACCCGATCACCATCACCATCAAAGGCGATACCCAGATCAGCATGCTCGGCCAGAACAGCAGCTTGCAGCTGACCCATATGGGTCGAACCGCAGTTGTCATTGATATTCAGACCATTGGGCTGAGCCGACAGCACAACCACTTCTGCGCCCAACTCGCGGAAAACACTAGGAGCCACCTTGTAGGTCGCACCGTGCGCGCAGTCGATGACGATCTTCAGGCCAGAAAAACTGGTACCGGTCGGCACGCTGCTTTTGCAGAACTCGATGTAGCGGCCAGAGGCGTCATTGATGCGCGACACCTTGCCGATCTTGCTCGACTCCACAACGGTCATCGGGGTGTCGAGCAACTCTTCGATCATCAGTTCCAGCTCATCAGGCAACTTGGTGCCTTGGCCGGAGAAAAACTTGATACCGTTATCGTCGTGCGGATTGTGCGAAGCGCTGATCACGATCCCGGCTTCGGCCTGGAAGGTACGCGACAGATAGGCAATGGCCGGCGTTGGCATCGGGCCGAGAAGCATGACGTCGGCACCCGCCGAAGTCAGACCAGCCTCGAGCGCAGACTCAAACATATAGCCAGAGATCCGCGTGTCCTTGCCGACCAGCACCTTGCAGGCGCCCATTTTGCGAAACGCCATCCCCGCCGCCCAGCCTAGCTTGAGCATAAAGTCAGGGGTAATCGGGTATTCACCGACACGACCACGAATACCGTCAGTGCCAAAATACTTCTTGCTCATAAGTGCTCCATCATTCTTATTCGGCTGATTCCACGGCCGCGAGCATGCGCACCACGTCCACCGTTTCTGCCACATCATGGACGCGCAATATACGCGCACCTTTCACCGATGCCAGTGCAGCCAGCGCCAGTCCGCCGTGCAGGCGCTCACCAACAGGGCGGTTAAGCGCCTGGCCGATCATGCTTTTGCGTGAAACACCCACCAACAGCGGACGCCCCAGCGCATGCAAGGCCTCCATATGCTTGAACAAACTCAGATTGTGCTGCAGGGTTTTGGCGAAACCGAAACCGGGATCAAGAATGATCCGCTGCGCAGGAATACCTGCCACCGCACACTGCGTCATACGCTCGGACAAAAACTCGCTGACTTCCCGAGTCACGTCCTGATAGTGCGGATTGTCCTGCATATCACCCGGCTCGCCGAGCATATGCATCAGGCAGACCGGCAGGCCGGTCGCCGCAGCGGCATCCAGTGCGCCATCACGGCGCAACGAACGCACATCGTTGATCAATCCTGCGCCGAGGCGCGCAGTCTCGCGCATCACCGCAGGGGTCGACGTGTCGACCGAGATGATCACGTCCAGTTCGCGATTGATCAACTCCACAATCGGCGCTACGCGCTCCAACTCTTCCAGCGGGGAAACCGCACGAGCACCAGGGCGGGTCGATTCACCGCCGACGTCGATCAAAGTCGCGCCGGCTGCCACCATGGCTTCGGCGTGACGCAAGGCCACGTCAAACTGGCTGTAACGGCCGCCGTCGGAGAAGGAATCGGGAGTGACATTGAGAATGCCCATGACATGCGTCTGGGCCAAATCAAGAACCCGGTTGCCACAAGGCAACCGGGTCAGGGACTGAGCAGAAGTCATTTCAAACCTTAAACGTCAGCAGCCGGACCGCCAATCGGTGTTTCCGGACGCTCATCCTGGACCACTGGAGGTGGCGTACCAGTACCGGTACCGCCCGTCCAGTCGCGAGGCTCGCGAGGAGTGCGACCCGCCATGATGTCGTCGATCTGCTCGGCATCGATCGTTTCGTACTTCATCAATGCATCAGCCATGGCATCGAGCTTATCGCGGTTATCCGTGAGGATCTGCTTGGCCGTGCCATAGCACTGGTCGATGATGCTGCGCACTTCGGAGTCGATCAGCTTGGCTGTCTCACCGGAGAAGCTTGCATTCTGACCACCGCCGCCGCGACCGAGGAACACTTCGCCCTCTTCTTCGGCATACATCAGCGGACCGAGTTTTTCCGACAGCCCCCACTTGGTCACCATGTTCCGTGCAATCTGACTGGCACGCATGATGTCGTTGGAAGCACCGGTGGTAACACCGTCGAAACCAAGGGTCATCTCTTCAGCGATACGGCCGCCGTACAGCGAACAAATCTGGCTGATCAGCGCGCGCTTGGACAGGCTGTAGCGATCTTCTTCCGGCAGGAACATGGTTACACCCAGCGCACGACCGCGCGGAATGATCGAGACCTTGTACACCGGATCATGCTCAGGCACGACGCGACCAACGATCGCGTGTCCGGCTTCGTGATAAGCGGTGTTCTGCTTTTCTTTCTCGGACATGACCATGGATTTGCGCTCGGCGCCCATCATGATCTTGTCTTTGGCCAGTTCGAATTCTTTCATTTCAACGATACGCTTGCCGCTGCGCGCAGCGAACAGGGACGCTTCGTTGACCAGGTTTGCCAGGTCAGCACCGGAGAAGCCCGGAGTACCACGTGCGATGACTGCCGGAGCAACGTCGTCACCCATGGGCACTTTGCGCATGTGAACCTTGAGGATCTGCTCGCGACCACGGATGTCCGGCAAGCCAACCACCACCTGACGGTCGAAACGACCCGGACGCAGCAACGCAGGGTCGAGAACGTCGGGACGGTTAGTCGCAGCAATCACGATGATGCCGTCGTTCATTTCGAAGCCGTCCATCTCGACCAGCAACTGGTTGAGGGTTTGCTCGCGTTCGTCGTGACCGCCACCCATGCCGGCGCCACGATGGCGACCGACGGCGTCGATTTCGTCGATGAAGATGATGCACGGTGCGTGTTTCTTGGCCTGTTCGAACATGTCGCGAACGCGGCTGGCGCCGACACCCACGAACATTTCAACGAAGTCGGAACCGGAGATGGTGAAGAAAGGCACCTTGGCTTCGCCGGCAATCGCCTTGGCGAGCAAGGTTTTACCGGTACCCGGAGGACCGACCATCAGCACACCACGAGGAATACGGCCACCCAGGCGCTGGAACTTGCCCGGATCGCGGAGGAATTCCACCAGCTCGCCAACCTCTTCCTTGGCTTCGTCGCAACCGGCGACGTCAGCCAGAGTGGTTTTCACCTGGTCTTCGGAGAGCAGGCGTGCCTTGCTCTTGCCGAAACTCATCGGTCCGCCCTTGCCGCCGGCACCGCCCTGCATCTGGCGCATGAAGAACATGAACACCGCGATGATCACCAGGATCGGGAAGCTGGCCACCAGAAGCTGGGTCCAGATGCTCTGCTGTTCCGGCTGCTTGCCTTCGACCACAACGTGGTTGTCGACCAGGTCACCGATCAGGCCATTGTCCTGAATCGCCGGACGAATGGTCTTGAAGCTGTCGCCATCGTTGCGCTTGCCGGTAATCACATAGCCATCAACCGCTACGCGCTCGACCTTGCCATCCTTGACCTGCTGGATGAAGTCGGAATAGTTGAGGGTCTGCGGCTCGTTAGGGCTGGAGAAGTTGTTCATCACCGTCACGAGGACTGCCGCGATGATCAACCACAGGATCAGATTCTTTGCCATATCGTTCAATTAACTACCCTCTGAAGCAAGCTCCGCTACTGGCGCGCGCTTCGCATGATATTCACCGGCCTAACTTACTACATTACCTACAACTCTGGCAGGCGCCGTCTGTAACCCTTTGTGAAACACTTTCTACACAATATTCGCTTATGCACGCGGGGCGAAATACGAAAAACCTATCACCCCACGAAAAAATCTCGTTTTACTCATCACCGCCGCGGTAACCCCAAGCCAGCATGTATTGCTCGCGGGAACTGCCACGGGAGGAGTCTGGCTTGATCATCTGAATCTTGTCGAATTTCCGACGAGCATCCTTCAGGTACACATCAAACCCTTCGCCCTGGAAAATCTTGATCACGAAATTACCACCCGGCTTGAGGATCCGTTCTGCCAGATCAAGTGCCAGCTCACAAAGGAACATCGCCTTTGGCATGTCCACTTCAGGCGTACCACTCATATTGGGGGCCATATCGGAAATCACAAGGTCCACCTGCGAATTACCCACGGCCTCAAGGATCCGCGCGAGCACTGCGTCCTCGGTGAAGTCGCCCTGGATGAAGGTCACGTCCGGAATGCTGTCCATTTCCAGAATGTCCGAAGCGATCAGGCGCCCCTGACCACCGATCAGCCGGCTAGTGACCTGCGACCAGCCACCGGGCGCCGCGCCCAGGTCGACAACGCTCATGCCGGAACGGATCAGCTTGTATTTTTCCTGGATCTCCAGAAGTTTGTAACTCGCACGCGAGCGGTAGCCATCCTTCTGCGCCTGCTTCACATAAGGATCGTTGACATGTCGTTTCAGCCAACCAAGGCTTGTCTTGGAACGCGCCATTGGGCACCTCGATGATTAGGGTCGTGATTTATTGGGCGGATCCACGAACCCTCGGGTAAAATGGCCGCCATTTTACAGAATCCAGACGAAAGGGTCAGATTATGCCGCTCACTCCAGAGCAGAAGAAACAGTACAAATCCATTGGCCACCATCTGAAACCGGTTTTGACGGTGGCTGACAACGGTTTGACTGAGGGTGTGTTAGCCGAACTCGAACGCGCATTGGCGGATCACGAGCTGATCAAGATCAAGCTCAACATCCTCGATCGCGAGTCGCGCCTGGCGCACATTGCCGAACTGTGCAAGGTCGGCAAAGCAGACCTGGTACAGGTCATCGGCAAGATGGCACTGGTTTACCGCAAGAACTTCAGCGTCAACAAGCAGCTGTCGAACGTTCATCGCTTCAAGTGATGACAAGGGTCAAGGGTGTGCTTCGCGCACCCTGCCACTCGATCCCGGGACCGGCTGCAGCACCAGCACCACACCGGAAAAGCCCAACACCAGAAAACTGAATTCCTGCCAGCGCTGCGCTTCAGGCCAGCCGACACGCACTGCGACAAACATCGCACACGCGTATAACGCCATCAGCAACACCTGCCCGCGAAAATCCCGCCATAGACTGACAAGGCCATCGGCCTTTACCAGCACCAAAGCCTGAAAAATCACACAGGCGGCGGCGAATCCCATCACCGGCACTTGTACTGCGCTTGCCACCTCATCGATCAACAGCGGTGCCAGACCAATCCTGTCCAACACCGACTGCAGACCGAGATGAATCAACCAGAAGCCACCGACCCACAACGTCTGGGTCAGTTGCCAAAGCATGGCGCCCGCGAGTAGCGGGCGCCTGCCTTCAGATGTGACGGACTTCGACAATCTCGTACTCGATAACGCCGCTTGGCGTCTTCACGGCAACCACATCGCCCTCTTCCTTGCCGATCAAGGCGCGGGCCAGAGGCGAACCGACCGAAATCTTGCCGAGTTTGAAGTCAGCCTCATCCTCACCCACGATGTGGTAAGTGACGCTTTCATCGGTCTCGACATTGGCGATTTCGACGGTGGTACCGAAGATCACTTTGCCCGTGTGCGGAATGGTCGTGACGTCGATGATGACCTGATTCTGAATCCGGCCTTCGATGTCACGGATCCGCGCCTCGACCATGCCCTGCTGTTCGCGGGCGGCATGGTATTCGGCGTTTTCCTTCAGGTCACCCAACTCGCGAGCCGTACCGATGTCCTGGCTGAGCTTCGGACGAACGACCTTGGTCAGATGAGCGTGTTCTTCTTCCAGGGCTTTCGCGCCCTGGACGGTCATTGGATATTTGATCATGCCTTCAATCCTGCGTGTAGATCCTGCAAGCGGCGCACGGTCTTCTCGGGACCGAACTTCAGCGCTTCACAGATAGCTTCGCCCGCAGCAATGGTGGTGGTGCAGTAGATCTTGTGCTGCAGGGCATTACGGCGAATGGAGTACGAGTCAGCGATCGACTGACGACCTTCGGTGGTGTTGATGATCAGGGTGACTTCGTCATTCTTGATCATGTCGACCACGTGCGGACGACCCTCGGTCACCTTGTTCACACGGCGCACTTTCAGACCTGCGGCTTCGATCAGCTTGGCAGTACCGGCAGTGGCAACCACTTCGAAGCCCAAGTTGATCAGATCACGGGCCACGCCTGCAACCAGTGGCTTGTCATCGTCACGCACGCTGATGAACGCGGTACCGCCAGTCGGCAGCACTTCGCTGGCGCCCATCTGGGCCTTGGCGAATGCTTCACCGAAGGTGTCGCCCACGCCCATCACTTCACCGGTGGACTTCATCTCTGGGCCGAGGATCGGGTCAACGCCAGGGAATTTGGCGAACGGGAACACCGCCTCTTTCACGCTGTAGAAGTTCGGGATGATTTCCTTGGTGAAGCCGATTTCCTTCAGGGTCTTACCGGCCATCACGCGAGCAGCGATCATCGCCAGGGACACACCGATGCACTTGGACACGAACGGTACGGTACGGGAAGCGCGCGGGTTGACTTCGATGACGTAGATGTCTTCGCCTTGCAGCGCCAACTGCACGTTCATCAGACCGACAACGCCCAGCTCCAGGGCCATTTTCTTGACCTGCTCGCGCATCTCGTCCTGGATGTGCGCCGGCAGCGAGTACGGCGGCAGCGAGCAAGCGGAGTCACCGGAGTGAACGCCAGCCTGTTCGATGTGCTGCATGATCGCGCCGATCACCACGTCCTTGCCGTCGCAGACCGCATCCACGTCCATCTCGATGGCGCAGTTGAGGAAGTGGTCGAGCAGCACCGGGCTGTCGTTGGACACTTGCACCGCGTCACGCAGGTAACGCTTGAGCTCGTCTTCCTTGTAAACGATTTCCATCGCGCGGCCGCCCAGTACATAGGACGGGCGCACCACCAGCGGATAACCGATCTTGGCAGCAGCACGAACAGCCTCGTCTTCGCTGCGCACGGTGGCGTTTGGCGGCTGACGCAGGTTCAGGCGCTCAACCATTTGCTGGAAGCGCTCACGGTCTTCGGCACGGTCGATGGCATCAGGGCTGGTACCGATGATCGGCACGCCCGCCGCTTCCAGGGCGCGAGCCAGTTTCAGCGGAGTCTGACCGCCGTACTGGACGATTACGCCTTTCGGCTTCTCGACGCGGCAGATTTCCAGCACGTCTTCCAGGGTCACCGGCTCGAAGTACAGACGGTCGGAAGTGTCGTAGTCGGTGGAAACGGTTTCCGGGTTGCAGTTGACCATGATGGTTTCGTAGCCGTCTTCGCGCAGGGCGAGGGCAGCGTGCACGCAGCAGTAGTCGAACTCGATGCCCTGGCCGATACGGTTCGGACCGCCACCCAGGATCATGATCTTGTCGCGACCGGACGGCGCGGCTTCGCACTCTTCCTCGTACGTCGAGTAGAGGTAAGCGGTGTCGGTGGCAAACTCGGCCGCGCAGGTGTCAACGCGCTTGTAGACCGGGAACACTTCCAGCTTTTGACGGTGAGTACGCAGGTTCTTCTCGGTCACACCCAGCAGCTTGGCCAGACGCTGATCGGAGAAGCCTTTGCGCTTGAGCTTGAACATCAGGTCGCGGTCGATAGCGGACAGACCGAGGGTCTTGACCTTCTCTTCTTCCTTGATCAGATCTTCGATCTGCACCAGGAACCACGGGTCGATCATGTTCATGCCGAAAATGTCTTCGACAGTCATGCCGGCACGGAAAGCGTCCGCCACGTACCAGATACGCTCGGCACCCGGCACGGTCAGTTCGCGCTTGAGCACGCTCATGCTTTCCGGGTTGCTCAGGTCGAGCTTCTCGTCCAGACCGCACACGCCGACTTCCAGACCGCGCAGGGCTTTCTGCAGGGATTCCTGGAAGGTACGGCCGATGGCCATGACTTCACCCACCGATTTCATCTGGGTGGTCAGGCGGGCGTCGGCCTTGGCGAATTTCTCAAAGGCAAAGCGTGGCAGCTTGGTCACAACGTAGTCGATCGACGGTTCGAAGGACGCCGGAGTCTTGCCGCCGGTGATGTCGTTCGACAGTTCGTCGAGGGTGTAGCCCACAGCCAGTTTGGCCGCGACTTTGGCGATCGGGAAACCGGTGGCTTTCGAAGCCAGCGCCGAGGAACGCGATACGCGCGGGTTCATTTCGATCACGACCATACGGCCAGTGTTCGGGCAGATACCGAATTGAACGTTGGAACCACCGGTCTCGACGCCGATCTCGCGCAGAACTGCCAGGGAGGCGTTACGCAGGATCTGGTATTCCTTGTCGGTCAGGGTCTGAGCCGGAGCCACGGTGATGGAGTCACCGGTATGCACGCCCATCGGGTCGAAGTTTTCGATCGAGCAGACGATGATGCAGTTGTCCTTTTTGTCGCGGACAACTTCCATTTCATATTCTTTCCAGCCGATCAGCGATTCGTCGATCAGCAGCTCTTTGGTCGGCGACAGGTCCAGACCACGGGCGCAGATTTCTTCGAACTCTTCACGGTTGTAGGCGATACCGCCACCGGTGCCGCCCATGGTGAAGGACGGTCGGATGATGCAAGGGAAGCCGAGGGTTTCGAGAACCGCGTAGGCTTCTTCCATGCTGTGGGCGATACCGGAACGCGGGCACGCCAGGCCGATGGATTTCATCGCCTTGTCGAAACGCGAACGGTCTTCAGCCTTGTCGATGGTGTCGGCGTTGGCACCGATCATTTCCACGCCGAACTTCTCCAGAACGCCTTCGCGCTCCAGGTCCAGGGCGCAGTTCAGAGCAGTCTGGCCGCCCATGGTTGGCAGCACTGCATCCGGACGTTCTTTTTCGATGATCTTGGCCACGGTCTGCCACTTGATCGGCTCGATGTACGTGGCGTCAGCCATGTCCGGGTCGGTCATGATGGTGGCCGGGTTGGAGTTCACCAGGATGACGCGGTAACCCTCTTCGCGCAGGGCTTTGCAGGCCTGGGCGCCGGAGTAGTCGAATTCGCAGGCCTGGCCGATAACGATCGGGCCAGCGCCGAGAATCAGGATGCTTTTAATGTCTGTACGTTTTGGCATGGGTTTGTCACTCAAATCCGCAGGTCAGTCGGCAAGCCGTCTTGATCGATTTCTGAAGCCCTGAGGGGCGCCACCGGTGTCGGGGCCGCCCTCGAGGGCTTCTCGCTACAGTCTCAAGGCGAACGCTTAGCGTCGCTTGGCCATCTCGTTGATGAAGCGGTCGAACAGTGGAGCCACATCGTTCGGGCCCGGGCTCGCTTCAGGGTGGCCCTGGAAGCTGAACGCGCTCTTGTCGGTGCGCTCGATGCCTTGCAGGGTGCCGTCGAACAGCGATTTGTGGATCGCGCGCACGTTGGCCGGCAGGGTCGCTTCATCTACCGCAAAACCGTGGTTCTGGCTGGTGATCATCACCACGCCAGTGTCCAGATCCTGTACCGGGTGGTTGGCACCGTGGTGGCCGTGGCCCATTTTCAGGGTCTTGGCGCCGGAGGCCAGGGCCAGCAACTGGTGACCGAGGCAGATGCCGAATACCGGAATCTCGGTTTCCAGCACTTCCTTGATCGCCTTGATCGCGTAATCGCATGGCTCCGGGTCACCAGGGCCGTTGGACAGGAACACGCCGTCCGGCTTGAGGGCCAGCACGTCGGCCGCCGGGGTTTGCGCCGGCACCACAGTGACGCGGCAGCCGCGCTCGACCAGCATGCGCAGGATATTGACCTTGACGCCGTAGTCGTAGGCAACCACGTGATAAGGCAGCTCGGAGGCATCGATAGTCGCGTGGCTGTCGGTCTTCAAGTCCCAGACAGTGGAGCGCCATTCGTACTGTTCTTTAGTGCTGACGACTTTCGCCAGGTCCATGCCTTTCAGGCCCGGGAAGCCTTGCGCAGCGGCAATTGCCGCTTCTTCGGAGATGTTGTCGCCGGCCATGATGCAGCCGTTCTGTGCGCCTTTCTCACGCAGGATGCGGGTCAGGCGACGGGTGTCGATACCGGCGATCGCCACAACGTTGTTGGCTTTCAGGTAGTCGGACAGGGACATCGTGTTACGCCAGTTGCTCGCTACCAGCGGCAGGTCACGGATGACCAGGCCAGCGGACCAGACGCGGTCGGACTCGGCGTCTTCCGGCGTGGTGCCGGTGTTGCCGATGTGCGGGTAAGTCAGGGTAACGATCTGTTGGGCGTAGGAAGGATCGGTAAGGATTTCCTGATAGCCGGTCATTGCGGTGTTGAACACCACCTCACCAACGGTTTGACCGTCGGCTCCAATGGCTTCGCCGCGAAAAATGCTGCCATCAGCAAGGGCGAGTATGGCTGGCTTAGTCAAGAAGACCTCCCGTAAATAACGCATGAAAGGGCAATCGCAGGTTGTAAAAAAGCGGAGTGACGTATGGACACGTCACCCCGCTTCTTCACTGAATTATTCTGCGCGCTTTTAGTGGACACACTAAAGCTGTAGCTTACAGAAAAAGGCTTTTTTGGTCCACCGCTAAAGAGCCTTAAAGGCCGGAGAATGCGACAGGCCGTCGCGCGGTAGAGAAAAACCAGCGCAAACAGGGCGTTTGCGCTGGGTAAAACAGTCAATCAATGCAGGTCGAGCACGTCCTGCATGTCATACAGACCCGGCTCGCGACCATCCAGCCACAACGCCGCACGCACTGCACCCTTGGCGAATGTCATGCGGCTGGAAGCCTTGTGCGTGATCTCCAGACGTTCGCCCTCACAGGCGAACAGCACAGTGTGATCACCCACCACATCACCACCACGAACGGTAGCGAAACCGATGGTTTCGCGCTCCCGCGCACCGGTGTGGCCTTCACGACCGTAGACCGCGACCTTCTGCAGATCACGATCCAGCGCATCGGCGATCACTTCGCCCATGCGCAACGCCGTGCCCGAAGGGGCATCGATCTTGTGCCGGTGATGCGCCTCGATGATCTCGATGTCGGCCTCATCGCCAAGCACCCGGGCAGTCATCTCGAGCAGCTTCAGCGACAGATTGACCCCGACACTGAAGTTGGCCGCGAAAACGATCGGAATGTCCTTGCCCGCCTCGGCCAGCAACTGTTTCTGCGCAGCATCCAGCCCAGTGGTGCCGATGACCATGGCCTTGCCGGCCTTGCGGCAGAACGCGAGGTTTTTCAGCATGACTTCCGGCAGCGTGAAGTCGATCAACACGTCGAACTCTTCAGCCACCGACTCCAGGTTGCCGGACAACGGCACACCGATACGCCCCAGCGAAGCCAGCTCACCGGCATCAACCCCGATCAGCGTACTGCCGGGACGAACGATCGCCGCGGTCAGGCCGGTCAGCGGCGCGCGCTGCTGCACGGCCTCGACCAGAATCTTGCCCATGCGCCCGGCGGCGCCCATCACAGCTATACGTCGCATGCCGACTCCTTACAGATCGCCGAAGAAGCGCTTCACACCATCGAACCAACCGGTGGTTTTCGGCGAGTGGCTGTTGTCGTCCGCCAGGGAGCTGCGGAACTCTTCGAGCAATTCGCGCTGACGACGATTCAGGTTGACCGGGGTTTCGACGGCCACACGGCACATCAGGTCGCCCGCACCACCGCCCCGCACCGGCGCCACACCTTTGCCGCGCACGCGGAACTGCTTGCCGGTCTGGGTGCCTTCAGGGATTTTCAGTTTGACCCGACCGTCGAGGGTCGGAATTTCCAGCTCGCCGCCGAGTGCCGCATCGACGAAGCTGATCGGCACTTCGCAGAACAGGTGTTTGCCATCGCGCTGGAAGATGTCGTGCTCACGCACGTTGATGACGACATACAGGTCGCCCGTCGGGCCACCCTGCGTACCGGCTTCGCCTTCGCCGGACAGGCGAATGCGGTCACCGGTATCGACGCCAGCCGGCACCTTGACCGACAGGGTCTTGTACTCTTCCACGCGACCGTCGCCGTGGCAGGAGTCGCACGGATCGGAAATGATCTTGCCCTGGCCATGGCAGCGCGGGCAGGTCTGCTGCACCGAGAAGAAACCTTGCTGCATGCGCACTTGGCCGATACCGCCGCAGGTCGGGCACGTCGATGGCGACGAGCCTTTCTTCGCGCCGGAACCGTCGCATGGCTTGCAGTTGACCAGTGTCGGAACGCGGATATTCACGGTGGTACCGCGTACCGCTTCTTCCAGATTCAGCTCCAGGGTGTAGCGCAAATCGCTGCCACGCTGGGCGCCGCCACGGGAACCGCCGCGACCGCCACCGAAGAAATCACTGAAGACATCGCCAAAGATGTCAGAGAAATTCTGCCCGCCGAAACCGGCGCCGCCACCACCCATGCTCGGGTCGATGCCGGCATGACCGTACTGGTCGTACGCCGCGCGCTTGCTGGAATCGGACAATACTTCGTAGGCCTCGTTGGCCTCTTTGAACAGTTCTTCCGACGCTTTGTCATCGGGATTACGGTCAGGGTGGTGCTTCATCGCCAGACGACGATAGGCCTTCTTCAGGTCCGCATCGCTTGCGCCACGCTCAACACCCAACACTTCGTAATAGTCACGCTTTGCCATAAGTCATTTGCACTCTTGAGGACGTCCGGCAAACCCCTCCTGAGGATGGCCAAACTCGTTGAGCCCCAATACAGGCCCGGACCCAACTCACGTCAATTCAACGATCCTGGTCTTTGTTTCTTGTGGTACTTGCGGCGCGAAAAGCAGGAGCATTTCCGGCCATACCAGCAACACACGAGGCTTGTCGCATGCTGTAAAAATTCACGTATTCCAGATACGCCAACGCGGGAGCAAGCTCCCGCGCGGCGACATCCTACCAGTCACCGCCGCAAGGCAGTCAACCGGCCGACCAACAACTTACTTGTGGTCTTTGACTTCTTCGAACTCGGCATCGACAACATCGTCAGCCTTTTCAGCTTTCTCGTCGTGCGGTGCCGCGCCTTCAGCAGGCTGAGCCTGTTCGGCGTACATCTTCTGGGCAACCGGAGCCGAGACTTTCGACAGCTCTTCAACCTTGGCTTCGATGGCAGCCTTGTCGTCGCCTTTTACAGCGGCTTCCAGTGCAACCACGGCAGCCTCGATCGCGGTCTTCTCTTCGGCGGTGACTTTGTCGCCCGCGTCAGCAACCATTTTACGAGTCGAGTGAACCAGTGCATCACCCTGGTTACGGGCAGCAGCCAGCTCTTCGAACTTGCGGTCTTCCTCGGCATTCGCCTCGGCGTCACGCACCATGCGCTCGATTTCTTCGTCGGACAGACCGGAGTTCGCCTTGATCACGATCGACTGAGTCTTGCCGGTCGCCTTGTCTTTCGCGCCGACGTGCAGGATGCCGTTGGCGTCGATGTCGAAGGTCACTTCGATCTGCGGCACGCCACGTGGAGCAGGTGGAATGTCGGCCAGGTCGAACTTGCCCAGAGACTTGTTCTGCGCAGCTTGCTTACGCTCACCTTGCAGGACGTGAATGGTCACGGCGCCCTGGTTGTCGTCGGCAGTCGAGAACACTTGCGATTTCTTGGTAGGAATCGTGGTGTTTTTCTCGATCAGCGCAGTCATCACGCCACCCATGGTTTCGATACCCAGGGTCAGCGGGCTGACGTCGAGCAGCAGAACGTCTTTCACGTCACCGGCCAGAACCGCACCCTGGATGGCAGCACCCATGGCAACCGCTTCGTCCGGGTTAACGTCTTTACGTGCTTCTTTGCCGAAGAAATCGGTAACCAGCTTCTGTACCAGCGGCATACGGGTCTGACCGCCGACCAAGATCACGTCGTTGATCGCGCCAACGTCGATACCGGCGTCTTTCATGGCGATGCGGCAAGGCTCGATGGTGCGCTGAACCAGGTCTTCAACCAGTGCTTCGAGCTTGGCACGCGAGATTTTCACGTTCAGGTGCTTAGGACCGGTCGCGTCTGCAGTGATGTACGGCAGGTTGACGTCGGTCGACTGAGCGGACGACAGCTCGATCTTGGCTTTCTCAGCGGCTTCTTTCAGGCGCTGCATGGCCAGCGGGTCACCTTTGAGGTTCATGCCGCTTTCTTTTTTGAATTCGTCAACGAGGTAGTCGATCAGACGAATGTCGAAGTCTTCACCGCCGAGGAAGGTGTCACCGTTGGTGGCCAACACTTCGAACTGGTGCTCGCCGTCAACTTCAGCGATCTCGATCACGGAAACGTCGAAAGTACCGCCACCCAGGTCGTAAACGATCACGGTGTGATCGCCCTTGGCCTTGTCCATACCGTAAGCCAGAGCGGCTGCGGTTGGTTCGTTGATGATACGTTTAACGTCCAGACCGGCAATGCGGCCGGCGTCTTTGGTCGCCTGACGCTGGCTGTCGTTGAAGTAGGCCGGAACGGTGATCACCGCTTCGGTCACTGGCTCGCCGAGGTAGTCTTCGGCGGTCTTCTTCATCTTCTTCAGAATTTCAGCCGAGATTTGTGGCGGCGCCATTTTCTGGCCGTTCACTTCTACCCAAGCGTCGTTGTTGTCAGCCTTGACGATCTTGTAAGGGACCATCTGGATGTCTTTCTGCACAACTTCTTCGTCAAAACGACGACCGATCAGACGCTTGACCGCGTACAGCGTGTTGTGCGGGTTGGTCACTGCCTGACGCTTGGCCGACTGACCTACCAGGATTTCGCCATCGTTGGCGTAAGCGATGATCGACGGCGTGGTGCGCGCGCCTTCAGCGTTTTCAATAACTTTGGCTTTGCCGTTTTCCAGCACGGAGACGCAGGAGTTGGTAGTCCCCAGGTCGATACCGATAATTTTGCCCATGTTCACTCTCCCGAAACTTTGGATTTTTTTGCCGCAGCAGTGGTGGCTAACTGCGGTAATACTTAAACGCTTGACTTCTAAATGGGGGCCTTGCGGCTAATTTCAAGCCTTCTCGTCAATCGAAGGCGAAATCGGTGCCGGCGCCTTGCTGACCACAACCATCGCCGGACGCAACAGGCGGCCATTGAGCTGATAGCCCTTCTGGAACACCTTCAGAACGCTGTTCGGTTCGACGTCGGCGCTTTCCTGCATGGCCATCGCCTGATGGTGAACAGCGTTGAACGGTTCGCCATGCGGATCGATCGCTTCAAGCTGGTAGCGCTTGAGGGTGTCGTGGAACATTTTCAGGGTCAGCTCGATGCCTTCGCGCATCGGACGGATGCTTTCGTCGTCCGGGCTCGAAAGCTCGAGGCCGCGCTCCAGGCTGTCGACGATCGGCAGCAGGTCACTGGCGAATTTTTCCAGCGCAAACTTGTGCGCCTTCTCGACATCCTGCTCGGCACGACGGCGGACGTTCTGCAGATCGGCAGCTACGCGCAGCGACTGATCCTGCGCGGCGGCCAACTGCTCTTCGAGCACTTGTACACGGGTCGCCAGGTCGTCACCCGAAGTCTCGGGCGCCTGATTGGCATCTGGATTTTGCGTATCTACTGTCTGTTCGTCAGCCATAGAATTCTCCTTTCAATTACGTCCGCGAGCTGTACTCGCGCTTCTGCCCCGATATATGGGGCCGCAAAATCAGGCTTCAAGGGCCTGCAATGATTAACCCTACAAAAAAGTGCTGCATTGTCATTCCAGGTCGAACTAAGCATTTGATCGGATCAAGCAAATCGAGCTAAGCGAGCCCATTGTCAGCCCGAAACAAAACACTGTATAAATAACCAGACCTAAAGCCTGGGAGCGGCCTTTATGCTGGTGCACCTGTCCGTACACAACTACGCCATCGTTGAACATCTCGATCTCGAACTCGATCGCGGGATGAGCGTGATCACAGGGGAAACCGGCGCCGGCAAGTCGATCATGCTTGACGCGCTGGGCCTGACCCTCGGTGATCGCGCCGACAGCGGCGTGGTCCGCCCTGGCGCCGACAAGGCCGACATCCTGGCCACCTTCGACCTGGTCGACATCCCCGAGGCCCATGCCTGGCTGGCCGAACGTGACCTTGAAAGCGACGGCCCGTGTATCCTGCGCCGGGTCATTACCGCCGAAGGTCGTTCACGCGGCTATATCAATGGCACGCCCTGCCCGCTCGGCGATCTCAAGGCTCTCGGCGAACTGCTGATCGATATCCACAGCCAGCACGAACACCAGTCGCTGCTGAAGACCGATACCCACCGGCGCCTGCTCGATGAATATGCCGGCGCGACCGATCTGGCCCGCCAGGTGCAACTGGCCGCCCAGCGCTGGCGCCAGACCCGCCAGGAACTGGAGCGTCTCTCCAACTCCGGCGACGAACAGCGCGCGCGCCATCAATTGCTCAGCTACCAGCTCGAAGAACTGGAAAACCTCGGTCTCGGCGAAAACGAGCTGGAACAGCTGGAGCAGGAACACAAGAACCTGACCAACGCCGAAACCCTGCTCGGCATTTGCCGACAAGTGGTCGAGCAGTGCAGCGATAGCGATTCCGGCAATGTGCTGAACGCGCTGACCGCCAGCCTCAACCGCCTGTCGAGCGTGAACAACTCGATTGGCGCGCTGGGCGAAGCCAGCAGCCTGCTGACCAGCGCGCAGATTCAGGTCGAAGAGGCAGTCGGCGAGCTCAATCGCTTCCTCGACAACTTCGATGCCGACCCGGCGCGCCTGCAATATCTGGAAGAACGCCTCGACGCGATCTACACCCTGGCACGCAAGCACCGGATCCAGCCGACCGAAGTCGCCGAGATGCAACAGAAACTGCTCGATGAAATCGAGACATTGAACGCCAATGACGAATCCATCGAACGCTTGGGTGAGGAACTGGCCTCTTATGCGCGTCATTATCAGGAGAAGGCTCGCGAGCTGAGCGACCTGCGCCATCAGGCGGCCGGCAGCCTCGCCAGCGCAGTGGAGCAAGAAATCCAGCGCCTGGGCATGCCGGGCGGTCGTTTTACCATCGAATTACGGGCTAACAGCAGCGATGAGTTGCTGCCTAACGGCCTGGAACAAGTCGAACTGCTGGTCAGTGCCAACCCCGGTCAACCGCTGAAGGCACTGGCCAAAGTAGCGTCCGGTGGCGAGCTGTCGCGGATCAGTCTGGCAATTCAGGTGATCACCGCGCAGACCTCACGGGTGCCGACACTGGTATTCGACGAAGTGGACGTGGGCATCGGCGGGCCAACGGCGGAGATTGTCGGCCAGTTGCTGCGCCGCCTCGGTGATCGCGGGCAAGTATTGACCGTGACGCACCTGCCGCAAGTCGCGGCGCAAGGGCATCAGCATCTGTTCGTGCACAAGGTGCGCGGCGATCAAGCGACTCATACCGCCGTGTCCAAACTGAGCAAGAACGACCGTATAGAAGAAGTAGCGCGGATGCTCGGTGGCATAGACCTGACCAAGGAGTCCCTGGCTCACGCGAAAAAGATGGTGGTCACCGCAAAGGCCTGACCTCAGATTCAGGTACGGCAGAAAGCACGAAGGCGACCCTTGGGTCGCCTTCGTTCGTTTCGCGAACCTGAAATTCGCGCGACATGCTTACTTTTTCTTGCGGACGTACAGCACCAGATTGTGATCAACCATTTCGAAGCCATGCTTCTCGACGATCGATTTTTGAAGTTTTTCGATTTCTTCGTCGAAGAATTCGATGACTTCACCCGACTCCACGTTGACCATATGGTCGTGGTGACCACCGTCGGCCAATTCGAATACCGCGTGGCCACCGTCGAAGTTGTGACGGACCACGAGGCCAGCGGCTTCGAACTGGGTCAGAACACGGTAAACCGTGGCCAGACCGACGTCCTCGCCCGCTTCCATCAACGCCTTGTAGACGTCCTCGGCACTCATGTGACGCTGCTCGGTAGAGTCGAGCATTTGCAGGATCTTGACCCGTGGCAGGGTCACTTTGAGGCCGGCTTTGCGTAGTTCGCTATTTTCAACCATGGTCAGCTTTCTCGCGATGCTGCTTCGCAGCTTCTCTTAATGCGGGTATGATCGGCGTTTACGTTGTCCCAGCCAAGATAGTGGAAGTCGCCCACCGATGCAAAACACCAAGCTCTTGCTAACCAGTTTCACCTTTGTGGGACTGCTCGCACTCGCCGGTTGTTCATTCCCCGGGGTTTACAAAATCGACATCCAGCAGGGCAATGTCGTCACGCAGGACATGATAGACCAGTTACGCCCGGGAATGACCCGCCGGCAAGTACGGTTTATCATGGGTAACCCTCTGCTGGCCGACACGTTCCATGCCGATCGCTGGGATTATCTGTACAGCCTGCAACCTGGTGGCGGTGAACGCCAACAGGAACGCATGAGTGTAATTTTCAACTCTAACGACCAGCTTGTCAGCCTGTCCGGTGACTTTATGCCGGGCGTGAGCCGTGACGAAGCCATTCTCGGCAAGGACAGTGGCACCAGCGTGACCGCCCCTGCTGAAAACGCCGAGAAGCCGAAGCCGGAACAACCTGCCAAGCCAGGCTCCTTGCTGGATTCGATCCAGAAGGACGTGGACGGTGTTGAAACCGTTCCGGTTCCGACGCCTGAGCCGCTGGACACCTCGCCGCAATAATGTGCGAGGCAATAAAAAACCCGGAAATTCCGGGTTTTTTATTGCCTGCGATTTGGCCCATCTACTGATTTCGCGCTTTGGCCTCGGCAGCCTTGGCCGCGCGCAGGCGCCGCACCTCTTTCGGATCCGCCAGCAATGGCCGGTAGATCTCGATGCGATCCCCCGCCTGAATCAGGCGAACCTGCGGATCCGCGATCACTTTGCCGAAGATACCCAGCGGGCACTCGCTCAAGTCCAGCTCCGGGAACTCAGCCCCGATACCGGACTTCTGCACCGCGTCACGCACGGTTGTCCCTTCAGGGACGCAGACCGTGCACAACACCTGACGATCCACGGCGGCATACACCACCTCAATCTCGATCACCGGCTCAACCATGCATCTGCTTGGCGCGCTGGCAGAACGCATCCACCAGCGTATTCGCCGCCTGATTGAACAGTGGGCCGAGTGTCGCGCGCACTATCGGACCGGCGTAGTCGAACGAAAGGTCAAGACTGATCTTGCAGGCCTTCTCGTTCAACGCCTTGAACACCCAGACACCATGCAGCTGGTTGAACGGACCTTCTTCCAGATTCATCTCGATCGACTGCCCCGGCACCAGCGTATTGCGCGTGACGAAGTGCTGGCTGAGACCGCCCTTGGCCACGCCCACGCTGGCGCGCATGTGCTCGGGCGAGCTCTCCAGCACCTCGGCGGAGGAGCACCATGGCAAGAATTCCGGGTAACGCGCGACGTCGTTGACCAGGTCGTAGAGGAATTGCGCCGGGTATGGCAGCAACGCCGAACGTTGAATATGTGTCGTCATGTAAGCGTTACTTCCAGAGCTGAGCGGCAAACACTACAAGAATGCCGATAGGCGCCACGTAGCGCATCAAGAACAAGGACAGGGCAAACAGCAGCGGATTGCGGATCGCCAATTCCTCGCGCACCGCATCACGCCCCATCACCCAACCGGCAAACAGCACAAAACACAGGCCACCGAGCGGCAGCATAATCCGCGAGGTAAAGAAGTCGATCACACCGAAGAAGTCCAGACCGCCCGTCGCACCCCATTGGTAGAGATGGAACAGCCCGCCTTCGTTCACGAAAAATTTGGCGTCCTTCCAGATATTGAAGGAGAACACCGTGCCCAGACCGACGAACCAGCAGATGAATGCCAGCCAGAACGTCACCCAGCCGCGGCTGATTTTGGTGCGCTCAACCAGGTAGGCAACCATCGGTTCGAGCAGGGAAATCGCCGAACTCCACGCCGCAATCGCCACCAGGACAAAGAACACCACGCCCATCAACTGGCCGAATACCACGTTACCAAAGGCAAATGGCAGGCTGACGAACATCAGGCCCGGGCCTTCGCTAGGGTTCAAACCGCCAGCAAATACAATCGGGAACAACGCCAGCCCCGCCACCAGCGACACGAAGGTGTCGAGCAACGCCACACCCACCACGGTCCCGGACAGCGAAGCTTCCTTGGTCATGTAGGCGCCGTAGATCATGATCGAGCCGACGCCCACGCTCAGGGAAAAGAACGCGTGGCCCATGGCCGGCAGCAAGCCGTCGAGGACTTTTTCCGGGTGGAAATCGAACATGAAATGCACGCCTTCCATGAAATGCCCGGTGGTCATGCTGTAAACCAGCAATACCAGCACCATCACGAACAGCAGCGGCATCATGATTCGCAGGCTGCGCTCAAGCCCGGCGACAACGCCTTTGGCAATCACCACCGCCGACAGCAGCATGAAAACTGTGTGCCAAAGTGTCAGGCGCCAAGGATCGGAGATGACATTGCCGAAATAAGCGCCGACTTGCTCCGCCGTAGCGCCCTGGAAGTCCCCGCGCCCCATGTCGATGATGTAATCCAGCGACCAGCCGCCGACCACACTATAGAAAGACAGGATCAACAACGCCGTGATCATCCCGGCAAACGCGCCCCACGACCATTTGCCCGAATGCCCGGCCTCCTGGGCCAGCACCTTCAGGGCGTTCGCCGGACTCTGCCGCGCGCGCCGACCGATCAGGGTTTCAGCCAGCATGACCGGGACCCCGATCAGGGCGATGCAGGCCAGAAACATCAGCACGAAGGCGCCGCCACCGTAGACCCCGACCATGTAGGGGAATTTCCAGATGCTGCCCAGTCCCACGGCCGAACCGGTCGCGGCGAATATGAAAACCCAGCGGCTAGCCCAACTGCCGTGGACAGAAACCTTGTCTGTCGACATCGAATATCACGCCCAAGCATCAGAAAAAGAGGCCGCATTGTCCGGGATTCACTCAACCTGCTCAAGCACGCAGCATCACCGTAGCCGAGGACCGTTTATCTCCATATAATGCCGCCCCTATGGCTAAACAGAAGAAACACCCAACAGGGACCATCGCGCAGAACAAAAAGGCGCGACACGATTACTTCATCGAACATCGGTTCGAGGCTGGTCTGGTCCTGGCCGGCTGGGAAGTAAAAAGTCTGCGGGCAAGCAAACTGCAACTGGTCGACAGTTACGTGCTGCTCAAGGACGGTGAAGCCTGGTTGCTCGGCAGTCACATCACACCGTTGATGACCGCCAGCACCCACGTCATCGCCGACCCGACCCGCACCCGCAAACTGCTGCTCAACAAACGCGAGCTGGAAAAACTCGCCGCTGCCGTGCAACAGAAAGGCTACGCCTGCGTCTGCCTGTCCTTCTACTGGAGCAAGCACATGGTCAAGTGCGAGATCGCTCTGGGCAAGGGCAAGAAGGAATACGACAAGCGTGACACCGAGCGCGAACGCGACGCCGGTCGAGAGCTGCAGCGCGCCGTGCGCAACAAGGGCAAGGAAGAGTAATTTATCCTGCCTGAAAAGATCGCAGCCTACGGTAGCTCCTACACAGGAATGAGAATTTCCCTATAGGAGCTGCCGAAGGCTGCGATCTTTTTGCATCTAAACGCTACATTCCTTTGCGCCGCTCCGCCCGAGCCATGCGCTGAACCTCTTGCCGCACTTCTTCCAGCACCTCCTGCACATACAGAATGTGCCGGCTGGAGACTTCCCGCGCTTGCTCCGCACGCCCCTCGATAATCGCCAGATACAATTCCCGGTGCTGAGAGATCAGCATGTCGCGGGTTTCCGTCCGTTGTTTGTACATGCCACCGATGTTGGTCACGACGTTGCGCTTGAGCAGATCGAACAGCCCGCGAATGGTGTGCAGCAGCACCGCGTTGTGGCTGGCTTCGGCGATCGCCAGATGAAATTTCGCATCCGCCGCACCCTCCTCCACCCGACTCACTTCGTCATGCCGCGTATAGCAATCCTGCAGCTCGTTGAACGCCGCTGTCAGCCATTCGCGATCCACGTCGGTAGCGCGTAATGCTGCGTAATAGGCGCATGATGCCTCCAGAGTGTGCCGAAATTCCAGCAAGTCGCGCTGCGCCTCGGGATTGCTCTCAAGCAGCAGTAACAATGGATCGCTGAACGTCGAACCGAGGGTTTCCACCACATAATTGCCGCCACCCTGACGACTGACCAGCAAGCCCTTGGCCGCCAGTTTCTGAATCGCTTCGCGCAACGACGGGCGCGATACGCCGAACTGCTCGGCCAGCGCACGCTCGGCCGGAAGCCGCTCACCGGACTTCAGCGTGCCCTCGAGGATCATCCCCTCGAGTCGCTCGACAATATCGTCAGACAAACGGCGCTGACGAATCTGATCAAACCCCATAACTCATTTCTCCACGATCCCGACCGCTCGCCGGGCTCTCTATTCTGGCCTATCGGCGCCCCGCCGACACCTGTCAGAGCACATTCGCCAAAGCGGATCAGATGGCATCTGCACCGCTTATTCGACAAAAGTTTCAGGGCGACAAATTGACACACCGATATCAAGGCTTTTACCCTAGCCAACAGCGATTGTAAATTGGTATTACCAATTAACCAAGAACGCTGACAGTGCCTGACCAACAACAATTAGGGGCCACCCCATATGCAAACCTGGCAACAGCTCTATACCCCGCTCGGCAGTCTCGGCGTTTCCGCACTTGCGGCCGTCATTCCCATTGTTTTCTTCTTCCTCGCTCTGGCGGTGTTCCGCCTCAAGGGGCATGTGGCCGGCAGCATCACGCTGGCGCTGTCGATCGCCGTGGCGATTTTCGCCTTTCACATGCCGGTCGACATGGCCTTCGCCGCGGCCGGATACGGCTTTGCCTACGGTCTGTGGCCGATTGCCTGGATCATTGTTGCAGCGGTTTTCCTCTACAAACTGACAGTCAAAAGTGGTCAGTTCGAGGTCATTCGCAGTTCGGTGCTGTCGATCACTGACGACCAGCGCCTGCAGGTGCTGCTGATCGGTTTCTGCTTCGGTGCGTTCCTGGAAGGCGCCGCCGGTTTCGGTGCACCCGTGGCGATTACCGCCGCGTTGCTGGTTGGCCTGGGCTTCAACCCGCTGTATGCCGCCGGACTGTGCCTGATTGCCAACACCGCCCCCGTAGCCTTCGGCGCCTTGGGCATCCCGATCATCGTCGCCGGCCAGGTCACTGGTATCGACGCATTCAAGATTGGCGCAATGACTGGTCGCCAACTGCCACTGCTGTCGCTGTTCGTGCCGTTCTGGCTGGTGTTCATGATGGACGGTCTGCGCGGCGTGCGTGAAACCTGGCCGGCAGCCCTGGTCGCGGGCCTGAGCTTCGCCGTGACTCAATACTTCACGTCGAACTTCATCGGTCCGGAACTGCCGGACATCACGTCGGCCCTGGCCAGCCTGATTTCGCTGACCCTGTTCCTCAAAGTCTGGCAGCCACGGCGCGCCGCTGGCCAACACATCGCCGGTGCCGTGTCGGCCTCGGTGGTGACTGCCAGCGTCGGCGGTTTCGGCCAGAAGCGCAGCACCGTGGCATCGCCTTACAGCCTCTGGGAAATTTTCATTGCCTGGTCGCCGTTCCTGATCCTCACCGTGCTGGTAACCATCTGGACCCTCAAACCCTTCAAGGCCATGTTCGCCGCCGGCGGTTCGATGTACGCCTGGGTGTTCAACTTCGCGATCCCGCACCTTGATCAACTGGTGATCAAGACCGCACCGATCGTCGCCACGCCAACGGCTATTCCGGCGGTATTCAAACTCGACCCGATTTCCGCGACCGGCACCGCGATTTTCTTCTCCGCGCTGATCTCGATGCTGGTGCTGAAGATCAACTTCAAAACTGGTCTGACCACTTTGAAAGAGACCTTCTACGAACTGCGCTGGCCTATCCTGTCGATCGGTATGGTGCTGGCCTTCGCCTTCGTCACCAACTACTCGGGCATGTCGTCGACCATGGCCCTGGTGCTGGCGGCCACCGGCGCAGCGTTCCCGTTCTTTTCGCCATTCCTCGGTTGGCTGGGTGTGTTCCTCACTGGCTCGGATACTTCGTCCAACGCCCTGTTCAGTTCGCTGCAAGCGACCACCGCACACCAGATCGGCGTCAATGACACCCTGCTGGTGGCGGCCAACACCAGCGGCGGCGTGACCGGCAAGATGATCTCGCCACAGTCGATTGCCGTGGCCTGCGCTGCGACCGGTCTGGTGGGCAAGGAATCGGATCTGTTCCGCTTCACCCTCAAGCACAGCCTATTCTTTGCCACGATTGTCGGCCTGATCACCCTGGCTCAGGCCTATTGGTTCACCGGCATGCTGGTGCACTAAACCTGCAAGAAGCCTACAAGCAACATGGAAATAACCGACGCCGGTTCGTGATTCCGGCGTCAGCAATTCACACCCCGGTCTGTAAGGCTGCTGAAAGCAACACGCTCTATATTTCAGCGGCCGCAACGGACGGATAACCGGGACCACCCGGAGACACGCCTGATGAGCGAGCTTTTTTACAACGCTGTGCCAAACGCGACCCGCGTTGCACCGCCACTGCCCGAACCTCGGCAATACCCCAACGAGAAACCGTCGCAGGTCTACCTGTTCGGCACGTGCGTGGTCGACCTGTTCTACCCCGAAGCCGGGATGGACGCGATCCACTTGCTGGAACGCGAAGGGATCAAGGTCGAGTACCCGCAAGGGCAAAGCTGCTGCGGACAACCGGCCTACACCTCCGGTTACACCGAGCAGGCGCGGACGGTCGCGCGCTCGCAACTGGCGGTGTTTGCCGGGGATTATCCGGTGGTGGTGCCGTCGGGTTCCTGCGCGGGGATGCTGCGCGAGCATTACGCCGACTTGTTCAAGGACGAGCCGGAAACACTGAAACAGGTTAAGGCCCTCGCGGCCCGGACCTATGAGCTGGCCGAGTTCCTGCTGTTCGTCTGCAAGGTGCAGCTCAAGGACAGCGGCGAGCCGGTCAAGGTCGCGCTGCACACCTCGTGTTCGGCACGCCGTGAAATGAACACCCACCTGCACGGCCGCGAGTTGTTGGCGCAGTTGAGCAACGTGGAACGGGTCAACCACGACCACGAAAGCGAATGCTGTGGCTTCGGTGGGACATTCAGCGTCCGTATGCCAGACATTTCCGGCGCGATGGTGGCTGACAAGACCCGGGCGCTGAAGGAATCCGGCGCGCACAAGGTCTTGAGCGCCGACTGCGGCTGTTTGATGAACATCAACGGCGCATTGGAGAAACAAAAAGAAACGCTGCGCGGGCAACATCTCGCCAGCTTTCTGTGGCAACGAACCGGGGGTGCGCAATGAGCACCTCGACGATTATTCCTACAGTTGCCGTAGAAGAAGATTTCCGCACCCGGGCCCACAACGCCCTGGGCGATGCGCAGTTACGGAACAACTTCCGCACTGCGATGGATTCACTGATGACCAAGCGGGCAGCGGCTTTCAGCGATGCCCACGAAAGAGAACACTTGCGCGCCCTGGGCAACTCGATCAGGGCGCGTGCGCTCTCCAAGTTGCCCGACCTGCTCGAGCAACTGGAACAGAACCTGACCCGCAACGGTGTGACAGTGCACTGGGCGGAAACGGTGGACGAGGCCAATGGCATCGTCTTGTCGATCATCCGCGCTCACGAGGCGCGGCAAGTGATCAAGGGCAAATCGATGGTCAGCGAAGAGATGGAGATGAACCATTTCCTCGAGGCTCAAGGTGTTGAATGCCTGGAGTCCGACATGGGGGAATACATCGTCCAGCTCGACCACGAGAAGCCTTCACACATCATTATGCCGGCGATCCACAAGAATGCCGGTCAGGTCGCGTCCTTGTTCCACGACAAACTTGGCGTGGAATACACCAAGGACGTTGACCAACTCATTCAGATCGGTCGCAGAGTCCTGCGGCAGAAATTCTTCGAAGCGGACATCGGCGTCTCCGGTGTCAACTTCGCCGTCGCCGAAACCGGCACCCTGTTGCTGGTGGAAAACGAAGGCAACGGGCGCATGACCACCACCGTGCCGCCGGTGCACATCGCCGTCACCGGCATCGAAAAGGTTGTGGAAAACCTGCGCGACGTGGTGCCGCTGCTGTCATTGCTGACCCGCTCGGCGCTGGGCATTCCGATCACCACCTACGTCAACATGATCTCCGGCCCGCGCAAGGAACACGAACTCGACGGCCCGCAGGAAGTGCATCTGGTGTTGCTCGACAACGGTCGCAGCCAGGCCTTTGCCGACAGCGAACTGCGCCAGACCCTGAACTGCATCCGCTGCGGCGCGTGCATGAATCATTGCCCGGTCTACACCCGCGTCGGCGGTCACACCTATGGCGAGGTGTACCCGGGCCCTATCGGCAAAATCATCACCCCGCACATGGTCGGTCTGGCGAAAGTCCCGGATCATCCGAGCGCTTCGTCGCTGTGCGGCGCCTGCGGCGAAGTGTGCCCGGTAAAAATTCCGATCCCCGCTCTGCTGCGACGCCTACGCGAAGAGAACGTCAAAGCCCCAGACAGTCCGCATCAAGTGATGCGCGGCCAGGGCAGCAAGTATTCGCGCAAGGAACGCTTCATCTGGAACGCCTGGGCGAAACTCAACAGCTCGCCGACCCTGTATCGACTGTTCGGCTTCTTCGCCACGCGCCTGCGTGCGCTGACACCGAACAATGTCGGCCCGTGGACGCAAAACCACAGCGCACCGAAACCCGCCGCCCGCTCGCTGCACGACATGGCCCGCGAGCATCTGGCCAAACAGGGAGACCGCTGATGAGCGCCAAGCAAAATATCCTCGCCAAGTTACGGAAAAGTCTGACCGGCACCACGCCGATTGCCGACGACTTCGACGTCGATCTGGTGACGCAGCCTTACACCTACAGCGCCGAGCAACGCATCCCGCAACTGCGCAAACTGATGGAAGCGGTGCACACCGAGATCCATCTGACGACTGGCGCAGACTGGCCGGCGCTGCTCGCGCAATTGCTGCGTGACCGTCAGTTACCGAGCCTGTTGATCGCACCGACGACAGCCCACGGTCAACGCATCACACAGCACTGGGCGAACCATCCGGAGCTGCCGGTACTGAAATCCTACGACCGGCCGATGGAGGAGTGGAAAGCCGAGCTGTTCAACGACACCCCGGCCAGCCTCACCGGCACCCTCGGGGCGATCGCCGCGACCGGCAGCCTGATCATCTGGCCCACCCGCGAAGAACCGCGGTTGATGAGCCTGGTGCCGCCGGTGCATTTCGCTTTGCTCAAGGCCAGCGAAATCCGCGACAACTTCTATCAGGTGCAACAGGAATTCGAGTGGGCACAAGGCCTGCCGACCAACGCGCTGCTGGTGTCCGGCCCGTCGAAAACGGCCGATATCGAACAAGTGCTGGCCTACGGCGCCCACGGCCCGAAAGACCTGGTGGTGCTGATCCTGGAGGACCAATGACGTTACCGGCGACTTTCCTGCGAGATGCGCAACAACTGATCCCGGCCGAGCGCCGCTTTGACGACCCGTTGTCGACCCTGGCGTTCGGCACCGATGCCAGCTTCTATCGATTGATTCCGCAACTGGTGATCCGCGTCGAGTCCGAAGATGAAGTGGTCGCGCTGCTGAAACTGGCCCAGCGCGATCAGGTCCCGGTGACCTTCCGCGCCGCCGGCACCAGCCTTTCCGGGCAGGCGATCAGCGATTCGGTGCTGATTGTGCTTGGGGATAACTGGAACGCCCGCGAGATTCGTGATCACGGCATGCAAATCCGCCTGCAGCCGGGCGTCATCGGCGCGCAGGCCAACGCATGGCTAGCCCCGTTCGGCCGCAAGATCGGTCCGGACCCGGCGTCGATCAACGCCTGCAAGATCGGCGGCATCGTCGCCAACAACGCCAGCGGCATGTGCTGCGGCACGGCGCAAAATACCTATCACACGCTGGCCGGGATTCGCCTGGTGCTGGCCGATGGCACCCGCCTCGACACCGAAGACGCCGCCAGTGTCGCCGCGTTCCGCGAAAGTCACGGCGAGCTGCTGGAGCGCCTGGCGACGTTGGGCCGCGAGACCCGCGCCAACGCCGAACTGGCCGCCAGAATTCGCCACAAATACCGTCTGAAAAATACCACCGGCCTGTCGCTCAATGCGCTGGTGGATTTCGACGAGCCTGTGGATATCTTGAGCCACCTGCTGGTCGGTTCCGAAGGCACCCTCGGCTTCATCAGCGCGGTGACTTACGACACGGTAATCGACCACCCGAACAAGGCGTCGGCGCTGATCGTGTTTCCGGATGTGGAAACCTGCTGCAACGCGGTCACCGTGCTGAAAAGCCAACCGGTGTCGGCGGTGGAATTGCTCGATCGACGCAGCCTGCGTTCGGTGCAGGACAAACCCGGCATGCCGGATTTCGTACAGCACCTGTCGAACAATGCCTGCGCCCTGCTGATCGAATCCCGCGCCGCCTCTTCCACTTTGCTGCAGGAACAACTGGCGCAGATCATGGCATCGCTGGCCAGTTTCCCCGTGGAGAAGCAGGTCGATTTCACTGAAGATGCAGCCGAGAACGCCAAGCTCTGGGCCATCCGCAAGGACACGTTTCCCGCCGTCGGCGCGGTGCGCAAAACCGGGACCACGGTAATCATCGAAGACGTGACCTTCCCGGTCGAGCAACTGGCCATCGGCGTCAATCGCCTGATCGAGCTGTTCGACAAACATGCCTACGATGAAGCGATCCTTTTCGGACACGCGCTGGAAGGCAATCTGCACTTCGTCTTCACCCAAGGCTTCAACAGTCCGCAAGAAGTCGCACGTTATCAGGCGTTCATGGACGACGTGGCGCAGTTGGTGGCGGTGGAGTTCGGCGGTTCGCTGAAGGCCGAGCACGGTACCGGGCGTAACATGGCGCCGTTCGTTGAGCTGGAATGGGGCAGCGATGCCTATCAATTGATGTGGCAGCTCAAACGCCTGCTCGACCCCAACGGCATCCTCAACCCGGACGTGGTGCTCAGCGAAGATCCGCAGATCCACCTCAAGCACCTGAAGCCACTACCGGCAGCCGATGAAATTGTCGATAAATGCATCGAGTGCGGCTTCTGCGAACCGGTCTGCCCGTCGAAAGGCCTGACCCTCAGCCCACGTCAGCGCATCGTGATCTGGCGCGACATTCAGGCGAAAAAACGCGCCGGCATCGATACCACTGAGCTGGAAAAAGCCTACGAATATCAAGGCATTGACACCTGTGCGGCGACCGGATTGTGTGCGCAGCGTTGCCCTGTCGGCATCAATACCGGTGAGCTGGTGAAAAAGCTTCGCGCCCGCACCGCCACGCATCAGAAAACTGCTGACTGGATCGAAGGAAATTTCGCCAAGACCCTGCAAGGCGCACGCTTCACCCTGCACGTGGCCAACGGTGCGCGAATGCTGCTCGGCGCACCGCGTCTGGCCAAACTTTCGGCGACGCTGACGCGTTTGTCCAAAGGCCAGGTGCCGCTGTGGACCAACGCGATGCCGCAGCCGGAAAAAGCCATTCGCTTCAGTCCGAGCGTGTCCGATGAGCGTCCGCGCGTGGTCTATCTGGCGGCGTGCGTGTCGCGGGTCATGGGCCCGGCGGCCGGTGACAAGGAGCAAATGTCGCTCTACGACAAAACCCGTGGCCTGCTGGAAAAGGCCGGTTACCAAGTGGTGTTCCCGGACAATCAGGACAACCTTTGCTGCGGTCAGCCCTTCGCCTCCAAAGGCTATGCCGAACAGGCCGAGCACAAGCGTCAGGAGTTGATCAGCGCCCTGCTGCACGCCAGTCGCGGCGGGCTTGATCCGATCTATTGCGACACCAGCCCGTGCACCTTGCGCCTGGTGCAGGACGTGGGAGATGTGCGCCTGGACCTGTACGACCCGGTGCGCTTCATCCGTACGCATCTTCTCGATCGATTGGACTTTACGCCGCAAGAAGCACCGATTGCGGTTCACGTGACCTGCAGCACGCAGCACCTTGGCGAGAGCCAGGCGCTGATCGATCTGGCGCGCAAATGCAGCAACACCGTGGTCATCCCGGAAGGTATCCACTGCTGCGGGTTTGCCGGCGACAAGGGCTTCACCACCCCGGAGCTGAACAGCCATTCGCTGCGCACGCTCAAGGACGCGGTGCAGCATTGCAGCGAAGGGATTTCCACCAGCCGCACCTGTGAAATCGGCCTGACGCAACACGGCGGCATCGACTATCACGGGCTGGTCTATCTAGTGGATCGGGTGACCCGGGCCAAGGCCTGTTGAAGAAAAATAGAACCCTTGAGTTCGACTGTAGTCCACAGAATAACCCCGACTGATCGGGGTTTTTCTTCCATACGGTTGCCCGTCCTGACGGACAGCGAAGTCTGGACCCACTCGGTTCAAGGAGATACACATGAAACGTTCTGTACTGTTAGGTCTGTTCGTTACTGCATCGATGTTGGCGTCCACTTCGTTCGCCGCCGACAAGCCTGCCGACCTGTGCGATGCCAATATCCAAACCATCAACAATGCCAAAGGGCAACTGTCCTCGTCGCCAGAGCTGACTCAGCGTGCTGAGGCCAGCGTGAGCAAGGCACAGGCGCTCAAAGCTCAAGGCAAGATCGATGACTGCGTCGCGGAAACCTCGCAAACCATTCTGGAACTGCGGAAATCCACCGGCACCAACAATTGATTCACGCCCCGGCCAACCTTCGGGTTGGCCTTGTGGGCCGTTTGGCGTACACTGCGCAGGCTTGTTGCCTCACCTGATGTACGAGGCAATGAGTTCGGGGCCGATTAGGATTCGACGCCGGTGACGAAACTTTAGGTGCATGCCGACTTGGTAACAGAAGTCGTAAATCCACTGTTGCAACTTCTTATAGTTGCCAATGACGACCAATACGGTGCTGCTCTCGCTGCTTAATTGCAGCTGACATGCACTCCTGGTGCCTTCGGGCCCAGCAATCATCAGGGGATGTCTGTAAACCCGAAATGATTGTCATATAGAACAGAATCGCCGTGCAGTACGTTGTGGACGAAGCGGCTAAAACTTACACAACTCGCCCAAAGCACCCTGCCCGTCGGGTCGCTGAGGGTTAACTTAATAGACACGGCTACGCATGTAGTACCGACAGCGGAGCACTGGCGGACGGGGGTTCAAATCCCCCCGGCTCCACCACTTCAACGAAAAAAGACGTCCTCGGACGTCTTTTTTTGTGCCTGAAATCCATCCCCCATCGCTCGCCCCCCATCGACCGTTAAAACCACGGCCGCTCTCCAGGCACTGGCGCTATCACCTGCTCCCTCGGGAAGAAGCGTTCAAAGAGCCGGACTCATCTCAACAAAGAAATCACTCCCTGATTGGCATGGCAACTTAGCCCGCCACCTCTATCGCATTATCACCCGCCAGATGCGCCCTCACCGCATCAATTGCCTCACGTATTCTGGTCGTAAAAATCGAATGCTCACGGTGAACCATCACCAGACGCTCGATTGTTCGCGTCATGGCGACATAGAGCAAACGGGCTTCGTCCGCCTCTTCTTCGCCCGTTTTGGGCATTTCATGCAATGCGGGGATGATCACCAGACCAAATTCCAGCCCCTTGCTAGAGTGCATGCTGACGACTTTGACCGCATCTGCACCGCCGTAAAGTTCGCCGCGGCCTTTGGCGAAACGACCGGAGACAAAAGGAATTCCTGCATACGCCAAATTCTTTTCGATCTGAAGTGCCTGGGAGGAAGTGCGATAAACCACGGCCATATCTTCCAGACTGCGCCCCTTGTTTTGTTCATCGCGAATCCGCTCAACGATGCAGTCGCGTTCCTGCCACCACGTCGAGCAATGGAGCAGTTCAGGGATCGGGCCGCGTCGTCCAGCGCTTTGAGGCGCGACGATCGGAATGTTGTCTTCCTGAGCATCACGCGCATTCAGGAGGTCCAGGGAGAACGCTCGGGCCACCGACAGCACTTCCAGGGTATTTCGATAGTTGAGGCGCAGAATGGTGGTTCGCCCTGACGCCTGGATGCCTACGCTGGCGAAGCTGAACTCCATACCGCCCTTGCCAGCCTTACCACGATAGATGGCTTGTGCATCGTCGTAGAGCACCAATAGAGAGTTAATCTGCGGATCGAGCATTTTGACGACCAGTTCAAACCATTCAGGTTGGAAGTCGTGCCCCTCATCGACCAATATGCCGCCATATTGCCCTTTGGCAATGAGTCCGCTGGCGACACCCTCGAATACATGGTGCTCAAGAAACGCCTTGGCCTCCTCGGGGGTCAGATCTTTGCCAGGCAAATCAGCACCCGCTGCTTTCAACAGATCCCAGCACCAACCATGAAAGTTGCGCACCGACACTTTGTTGCTTAACCCGTGAGCGGTCAGTACTTGCTTTAACCGTCCAGCCAGGGATTTGTTGTAGCACAGGACCAAAACAGGTTTGTTCGACGTTTGCGCCAGGTATACGCAACGATATCCCAGGATCATCGTCTTGCCGCTACCTGCGACGCCGTGAATGACCCGGTGACCTTCACCCATGGAACGAGCCAGTTGCTCCTGCTGCAAGTCCATGACCTTGATGAAGCTTGGTACCGGTGCGTCATGCGCACTGAACAGTCCGAACTGGCCGGGTGAGACATTCACCCGTACTTCCGGAAACAGGTGATAGCGCACGCGATCAATTTGAGCAGCGGTAAGATGGCAAGGAAACCGCTGGACAAACATGTCAGTCAGACGCTTTTCAAACTCTTGGTTATCCACCGTTTCAGTCATTTCGTCCCGGCAGATGACCCGATCAGCGCTCATTACTTGCGCCAGCCCCTCACTTTGAAATTGCTTTCGGGTGATCTCGGGCAACACCACGCCCCAACTGTAGGGCATCAATAAATTGCCCTGGCGGATAGATCCGGGCGGTTGTTTCAAGGCAGGGTCTTTCTGAAGCAGATTCACGGCCTCAAAGATATTGATGCGCGCCTGCTCGAGCGGGTTGGCAACACTTTTCAGCTCATCTTCGACAAGTATGCTGGCCTGGGTCACGCTCATGCTTTTGATGATATCGATCTTCCAGTCCTTGACCTCCAGCACCAGGATTCCCTTCTTCGGGTGCATGATGACAAAGTCAGGTCGTCGGGCCTTGAGACCGATGGGTACATCGAACCAGGAGAGCCAATCGTCCGTAAGTTTTTTCTCCAGACGTTCTGCCAAACGCCGCTCACCCGGAGTATCAAACTGGCAAGCGGATCGAGAAGGAAAGAGTAAAGCCATATCGTGTGCCTAATCCCTGGAACAAGAACGATGCGATCAAAGTGAACGCAAGCGAGGGCCCATAACGATCCGAGAAGGGCCCGATAACTTTCATTTTGTGAGTGTGAAGCTCAGCTTTTTAGCAGCAGCACGTGTTGCCGCCTATTCCGCCCCGGCTACCCTGCGTGGAAGGCGTTACGCACACTCCGACGGGCCTGAATAGTGCTTTACTCAATGCCAGGGGGGCGATGGCACTCGAATGCTACCTGACGCAATATCAATTTGCCACCCGATGAACGCTGGCCTTTCCCGGGTCTTTTCAGGCTTCAGGGAATGGCCGGGACAACGTTGCAAAGCCAAAAAAAGGCCCCCATGACCACCCTCCAAGACCGCATGAAGCAAGGCAAGGACGCCCGCAAGCAATGCTCGCGCAGCGCCCACGCCACCACCGGCAAAATGAGCCGCGATCCGATCCCGCTGATCAAGGCCTCGAGTCAGGGCCGCGTCGCCTCACTGGTGGAGTTGCGTTACGGGCGGATGCTGGTCTCGCCCTTCACGTTCTTTCGCGGCAATGCGTTGTTGCAGGCCCATGATCTGTCGGGTACCGAGAACATGGGGCTGGTCGGGCCGATCTGCGGGGATGCGCACTTGATGAATTTCGGCGGGTTTGCCACGCCGGAGCGCAACCTGCTGTTCAGCGTCAACGATTTCGACGAGGCGCATCCAGGCCCGTGGGAGTGGGATGTGAAGCGGCTGGCGGCGAGTTTCGTGGTGGCGGCTCGGGATTTGCGTCATGGCGAATCGGTTGAGGAAGACGTGTGTCGGCAGATGGTCGGCGCCTATCAGGCGACGATGCTGGAGTGTGCCGAACAGAGTGCGCTGGAAACCTGGTACGACTCGATCAAGTACGAAGACCTGCTCGATCAGGCACGCAAGAGTGCGCTGGACCATGTGCAGCGGGCCGTCGACAAAGCCGAGCGGCGTACCCACGCCGAGTTGCTGCCGAAGATCAGCGAGCGCGACGCCCACGGACGGCTGGTCATTCGTGATGATTTGCCGGAGATCTTCCACCTGCACAAGAACACCACGCTGCTCGACGCCGATGATGACTGGTTGCGGCTGGCGGACTGGCGACCGTTGTTCGACACGTTCATGCGGGATTATCGATCCACCCTGCAGGCTGACCGGCGGGAACTGCTCTCGCGGTTCAAGGTGCAGGATCTGGCGTTCAAAGTGGTCGGTGTGGGCAGCGTCGGCACGCGCTGTCTGGTGGCGCTGCTGACCGATGATCAGGAGTTTCCGTTGTTTCTGCAGTTCAAGGAGGCGCGGCGTTCGGTGCTCGCCGATTACGTGAAAGGCAAGTCCCGGACGCGCCATGAAGGTCAACGGGTGGTCGAGGGCCAACGGCTGATGCAGTCGGCCAGCGATCTGTTCCTCGGCTGGACCACCGGTCCCAACGGGCGCTATTTCTATGTCCGGCAATTGCGCGACATGAAGATCTCCGCCGAACTGGAAAACTTCGACGCCGAAACCTTCGCTGCCTATGCCCGGGTCTGCGGTCGCGCCCTGGCCCGAGCCCACGCCAAAGCCTCAGGCAACGCGGCGGTCATCAGCGGCTACCTCGGCAAGGGCGATGCCTTGGCTGACGCTTTATTCAAATACGCCCGCCGTTACACCGCGCAGAACGAGCGCGACTTCGAACGCTTTCAGGACGCTTGTCGCAAGGGTCGACTGAAAGCTCGTTCGGAAGCCGATTTCGCCGCGGATCATCTGCCCTGAAGCGTTGCAGAGCGGTCGCTGCCGAGATGAATTTTTCTTCACTGCCCCCGTTCGATCAACACGGTACAGTCCGCTCGCTCATTCAAGAAACTACGGTTCGCCCGCGCTCTCCCGCGGGCTTTTTTTTGCCTGGCGTTTGGTGCCGAAGCGTTGCGCGCGGTTTGTTTTTTTCCGCCCCGTGATCAATTCTGTCCCTCGACCCTGCCAACCGGAGCGCCCGATGTCACTGCTGAGTCTGCCCTGCCAACGCCTGACGCTCGCCATCCTGGCCCCGGACCAGGCCGAACTGGAAAGTGATTTCTACCACCGCAACCAACGCCACCTCGCGCCGTGGTCGCCGATTCGCACCACCGAGTACTTTTCCACTGCACAGATTCGCCGACGCCTGGAGATTCAGGCCAGCGCCTACGAGGCCGGGCTGGCGATGCATTTCGCCCTGCTGACGCCGGATGGTCAGCAGATGATCGGCGCGTGTAACTTCAGCGGGATCATCCGCGGCGCGTTTCAGGCGTGTTATCTGGGGTATCACATCGACCACGCTCATCAGGGCCAGGGCTTGATGCAGGAAGGCCTGGTGGCCGGCATCGGCTATATGTTCGACACGCAGAACCTGCACCGGATCATGGCCAACTACATGCCCGGCAACGAGCGCAGTGCGCGGCTGCTGGAGCGCCTGGGTTTCGAGCGCGAAGGCTACGCCAAAGCTTACCTGAACATCGCCGGGCGCTGGCAGGACCATGTGCTGACGGCGCTGGTCAATCCATTGTTCGAGACGCCGGAGAAGCGCTGGTCGCGCCAACTGGCGTGAGTTTCACAATTTGTTAAGCATTGGCGAAGTATGCTCAAGGCTCCTGCCCTCTCCGGTTGCCTGAAATCCATGCCGCGTGCCGCCACTTCGCTGTTTCTACTCGCCGCCCTGCTGTTTTTTTTCGCCTTGGGTAACCACCAGTTGCAAGGCTCCACCGAGGCCCGGGTCGCCGGGATCGCCATGGAGATGCACCTGGACGATGACTGGGTGACGCCGCGCCTGTTTGGCGAGCCGTTTCTGGAAAAACCGCCGCTGAGCCTGTGGCTGGACGCCGGCGCCATGCGCGTGTTCGGTGTTTCACCGTGGGCGGTGCGGCTGGCGTCGGCGGTGGCCGGGCTGCTCAGCGTGATGTTGCTGTACGGCATGCTGCGTCGCTTCGGGCGCCCGAAAGCCGTCGCGTGGACGGCGGGGATTCTGCTGGCGACCATGGCCAGTTACTGGAGCAACGTGCGCGGGGTCGGCGAGGATGCGCTGCTGGCGCTCGGCGTGACCACCGCGTTGCTGGCGTTCTTTCAGGCGCAACGCGCGCCGAACGCCGGCAACTCGCTGCTGTTTATCGTCGGGATCGCCATCGCCACCTTGAGCAAGGGCGTGCTCGGGCTGGCAATGCCCGGGGTGGTGATTTTTGCCTACCTGTTGGCGGACAACCTGATCGACAAACGCCTGAAGATCGGCGCCTGGCTGCGTCCCGGCCTGCTCACGGCGTTGGGCCTGATTCCGTTGCTGATCTGGCTCGCCGTGCTCTATCAACGCGGTGGTTCGCACGCCGTCGCGGAAGTGCTGCTGACCAACAGCGTCGGCCGTTTCAGCGGTTCGTTCGTCGAGGCCGGGCATTATGAGCCGTTCTATTACTACCTGGCCAAACTGCCGGAAGCGTTCCTGCCGTGGAACATCCTCGTGTACCTGGGGCTGTGGCATTTCCGCAAGGAGTTGAAGGCCAACCGTTACCTGCTGTTTTTCAGCCTGTGGATCGTGGCGCAGTTCATCATGCTGACCCTGGCTTCCAGCAAGCGCACGGTGTACCTGATGTCGATGACCCCGGCCGCCGCCGTGATCGCCGCCGAGTACGCACGCGTGTTGTTCGAGCGCTTGCAGGCGCGTGAAACTGCCGACCGCTTCATCGGAAAAATCGCCCGTCATCGTCAGGCGCTTGCCGCTGGTTTGCTCACGGTGGTGATCGCCAGCTACCTCGGCGCCGCCCAGTGGGCCTTGCCCAATGCCGACAAGGAGCTGTCGTTCCTGCCGCTGACCGAACACATTCAGACCCTGCAAGCCAACGGCCAACAGGTCGCGCTGTTCCAGGCCAATGAGCGGGTTGGCGGCGCCAGCGTGTTCTACACCCAGCGTGTGCTCAAAGGGCTGGACACCGATGCGCAACTGCACGACTTCCTCAGCGCCTCGCCGGCGAACGTCGCGGTGATCTCGGCAGACAGCGAACCCGCCGCACCGCTGAAAGTGCTCAAGACCATGATGGTCGGGCGGCAGGCGTACTATTTCGTCAGCTACTGACGGCCGTCGCGCCAGCCCAAACAAAACCCGCCGGAACTGGCGGGTTTTGTTTGGGCTGACGCTTTGCAAACGTCAACTCATCGAGTGGTCAATGAGTGCCAGTCGGAGGCTTCGATGAAGCCCAGCATGCGCGGGGCCGCCTTGTTCGCGGCGGAGACGAACAGCGAGGAGCCGTAACCAGGGTCGGAAACCGGTACATCCAGGTCCTTTTCCAGCTCTGCCATGCATTCGCTGTGAGTCACCAGGATCAGATTGCGGCCCGGGAGCTTATGCGCCAGCGCTTCCTGCAAAATGCGGCCCTTGCAGCTGATCAGCCAGTCTTCGCCGCTGGCCGCGCGGTTGAACATGTAGCCGGCCGTCTGCACGGTGCGCAGCATCGGGCTGTTATAGATTTCGGCGTTATTCAGGCCCAGGTGCTCGAATTGCGCACCGACACTGACCGCGACACCGCGCGAGCGGTCAGTGATGCCATCATCGCCGCTCAGGCACGGCGCCGGGGAGTGATCGCAGCGCTCGACGTGACGCACCAGCACGATCATGTCGCCCTTGGCCCACCCGGCCGCCAGCGCGCGGGCGCCGGACACGTTGCCATGCGCCAGGTCCGGCACTGCCGCCGGGGCCAGCAGCCACAGGGTCAGCGGAATCACCAGCAGCAAGGCGCCCAGGACGACCCAGGTATTGCGATAGCGGGCCAATCCGCTCAGGGAGATCGAGCGTTTGACGCCGAACAGACTCAGTCTCAATTCCACATCGGGCCGCCTCGTCGGCATGCATCACAGTCAATTCGATGCGGCGAGGCTAGAGAAGCAGGCGTAAGCAGCGAGTGAAACGCATGTGAAAAAAGTCTTGGGACGCCTTTGTTACAAATTCCGTAGGACAAAATCCTTTCAGCTCTCGTGTTTGCGGCCGATACAAACCTGCTAACACCCTTGCTGGCTCAAAAAAACAACAATCTTCCAGCCTGACCGACGATCAAGTAGCTCTACGTTCCTGGAGGAATTGTGATGAATAGCTGGTTCGGCAACATCAGCGTGAACATGAAATTGGGCCTGGGCTTCGGCCTGGTCCTGGCCCTGACCTGCGTACTGGCCCTGACCGGCTGGACCAGCCTCGGCGGTCTGATCGACCGCAGCAACTGGATGAGCGACATCACCCAGCTCAACGCCGGCCTGACCAAGCTGCGCGTGGTGCGCCTGCAATACATGCTGACCAACGGCGACGAAACCGCCGCGCAGAATGTGCAGACCACCCTCGAAAGCTTTGCCGCGCAACAGCAGGCGCTGATCAACAAGTTCAAGAGCCCGGAAAACGTCAAACTGCTCAAGGAGCAGGCGGCGACCATCGCTGAATACCAGACCTCGCTGAACAAGATGCGCAACGCCTACCGCAACGGTAACAGCGCGCGCGACGTGATGGGCACCAACGCCGATACCGCGTACGGCCTGATCGAAGCGATCAGCAAACGCGTGCAGCAGATGGACATGAGCGAGCAGCGCTTCGAGCAGTTCCAGGCGATCACCGAAGCCAAGGAAGCGTTCATCCTCGCCCGCTACGAAGTGCGCGGCTACACCGCCACCACCAACGCTGAAACCGAGCAGAAAGCCGTTCGTCAGCTGGACGTGGCGATTGCCAGCCTCAAGCAACTGAACGTGCATTTCGCCGCGAGCCAACAGGACGCCCTGCGTCAGCTGGAAACCGCCCTGACCAACTACCGCAGCGCGTTGCAGGCGTACAAGAACGCCAACAGCGACGCCGTGCAGGCGCGTAAAGAGATGACCGATCAAGGCACCGCGATCGTCAACACCAGCGAGCAGCTGTACCAGATCCAGCTTGACCGTCGCGACATCGAAAGCGCCCAGGCCCGTACCTTCCAGCTGATCAGCACCCTGCTGGCGCTGTTGGTGGGCGTGATTGCTGCGGTGATCATCACCCGTCAGATCACCCGTCCGCTGCAGGAAACCCTGGCCGTGGTCGAACGCATCGCCAGCGGCGACCTGACCCAGAACGTCACCGTCACCCGCCGCGACGAACTCGGCGTGCTGCAACAAGGCATCGCGCGCATGGGCGTGACCCTGCGCGACTTGATCAGCGGCATCCGCGACGGCGTCACCCAGATCGCCAGCGCCGCCGAAGAACTCTCGGCCGTGACCGAACAGACCAGCGCCGGTGTGAACAGCCAGAAGGTCGAGACCGATCAGGTCGCCACCGCCATGCACGAGATGACCGCCACTGTGCAGGAAGTCGCGCGCAACGCCGAGGAAGCCTCGCAAGCCGCTGCCGCCGCTGACGGCGAAGCCCGTGAAGGCGACAAAGTGGTCAACGAAGCCATCGCGCAGATCGAGCGTCTGGCCAGCGAAGTGGTGCGTTCCACCGAAGCCATGAGCGTGCTGCAACAGGAAAGCGACAAGATCGGCAGCGTCATGGACGTGATCAAGGCCGTCGCCGAACAGACCAACCTGCTGGCACTCAACGCAGCCATTGAAGCGGCGCGCGCCGGTGAGGCCGGTCGTGGGTTCGCCGTGGTTGCCGACGAAGTCCGTGGCCTGGCCCAGCGCACGCAGAAGTCCACCGAGGAAATCGAAGGCCTGGTCGCCGGTCTGCAAAACGGCACCCAGCAAGTCGCGGCCGTGATGAACAACAGCCGCGCCCTGACCGACAGCAGCGTGGCCCTGACCCGCAAGGCTGGCGACTCCCTGGAAAACATCACCCGCACGGTGTCGAACATCCAGTCGATGAATCAGCAGATCGCCGCCGCTGCCGAACAGCAAAGCGCCGTGGCCGAAGAGATCAGCCGCAGCATCATCAACGTGCGCGACGTGTCGGAACAGACCGCCGCCGCCAGCGACGAGACCGCAGCGTCCAGCGTTGAACTGGCGCGCCTGGGCGGCCAGCTGCAGCAAATGGTCAGCCACTTCCGCGTCTGACCTTCAGTCAGCGCCAAAGCGTAAATCCAATCGCGAGCAGGCTCACTCCTACAAGTACGGCGTTGAACACAGATTATGTGAACAACGCCAATCCCTTGTAGGAGTGAGCCTGCTCGCGATGGCGTCAGCCCAGGCACCCCATGCTCACTGGATCTACGCCCCCGCCTCCCACGGATTAATCACTTCCACTCCTGAGAATTGAAAATCCTTCACGTTGCGAGTAGCGATTGCCGCACCATGAGCCCGGCAGATTGCGGCTATTTGCGCATCAGCCATCGACGCCGCTCGCCCCATTGCCTCGCAATCAGCTACGAGTGTCGCGTACTCGACGGCGGCATGTGCATCGAATGGCACAATGCGTCCGGCGAAATCCTCTTCAAACATCGCCATCGCATGGGCTTGAAGATTCTGTTTGCGCTTGCCTGAGGGAAGTCGGGCGATGCCGTGGAGTATCTCTGCCACCGTTATCGCACTGATGGCCAGATTCATGGCGGGCTGCGCATCGACCCAAGCCAGCACTCTGGCTTCAGGCTCGATACGCATAAACTCTGAAAGCACGTTGGTATCGAGCACTATCATTCAGAGAAATCCACCCCGGTGGCTTTCTCTGAGCGCTCTGGCAGATCAAGTTCTGCTCCGCCGAGAGCACTGAATCTGTTGCGTATCCGGCTTCCAAGTCCGCCAGCACGATCCACCGTTGCCAAGGCTCGACCGAGAATCAGGCGCGCCTCTTCTTCCATGGAATGTCCGTTGTGAGCAGCGGTAATACGCAACTGTTCCTTGAGCTTCTCGTCAAGGTTTCGAATGGTGATGCTGGCCATGACGCCCCCTGCAATCAATGAAATCATTGATTGCAGGCTAGCACATCCTTTCTTGCTGAAACCTGGCGATCTTCCGAAAGGCCATTCTCTCTTCAACTGGCACGCCTGGGCGGTCAGCTGCAGCAGATGGTCAGCCACTTCCGCGTCTGATCTTCAATCGGCGCCAAAGCGTAAATCGAATCGCGGGCAAGCCCGCTCCCACAGGAAACGAGTCGAACACAGAATGTGTGAACGACCGAAAAACCTGTGGGAGCGGGCTTGCCCGCGATGGCGTCCGACCAGTCAACCCAATGTCAAAGACAACCCGCCTTGTGTAGGAGCTGCCGCAGGCTGCGATCTTTTGATCTTGTTTTTAAAAAAGATCGCAGCCTGCGACAGCTCCTGCAGGAATTGCGTTCGATCAGCAGTCCGGTGCCCCTTAGCGCGTCCCGCGCTGGCGCAATGCCGACGGCATGAAATACGCGTCTTCCGGCAGCGGTTGCGAGAAGTCCACGGTGGAGGCTTCTTCGTTGTCGAGGTTCTGCACGTAGTAACGCCGTGCCTGCAGGTCGTGGAACACGTCCAGTGCGCTCCAGGTGGTCGGCAGGTCGTAGAAGTTTTTCAGGTAGGCCATCGACACCCGCCACAACTCTCCGCGCCCGTCGTATTGATCGACCAGTGCCGCGCCCCAGCTGTCCTCGTCGAGAAACAGCACGCGCTTGGAATAAATATGCCGCGCGCCCGGTTTGAGGTTGCCTTCGACCACCCATACGCGGTGCAGCTCATAGCGGGTGAATTGCGGGTTGAGGTGGCCCGGGGTCAGCAGTTGCGCGTACTTCACGTCAGGGCTGCCGACCTTGTAGTTGTTGTAGGGGATGTAGATTTCCTGCTTGCCCTTGAGCTTCCAGTCGTAGCGGTCCGGCGAGCCATTGAACAGGTCGGTGTCATCGGCGGTGCGCAGGCCATCGGACGAGGCGATCGGCGTGTCATAGGCAAGGTTCGGCGCACGGCGCACGCGGCGTTGACCGGCGTCGTAGACCCAGGCCTGACGCGGGTCCTTGAGCTGGTCGAGCATCTCGTGCACCAGCGCCGCACCACCGGCCAGTCGCGCCGGGCTTTTCACGAAGGCGAGGTAGTAGAACAGGATGTTTTTCAGGTCGGCGTACTGGCCGCCCGGACGGTAGAAGTTGAACAGCGCTTCCTGCTGCGAAGTGACCAGCGCAAAGCTGCCGTTGCGTTGCACCGGCGCTTCGGATGCACGACGCACCACGTAGATGCCGCGATAACGGGTGATGTGGTTCCACAACACTTCAACGCCGTCCTTGGGCACCGGGAACGGCACGCCGCCGTAGGCATCGGCGAACCCGCTGCCACCCTCCAGCAGCTTGGCCGAGGTCGCGTTCTTGAGGGTGTTGTCATACAGCCACTGCGGCGCCGAGCCTGAACGACGCGACGGATAGACCGGCATCTGGAACGTGTCCGGGTAGCTGTTGAACAGCGCGATCTGGCCGGGGCTGAGGTGGGCCTTGTACTGGTCGAGATTGGCCTTGGTAATGGTGAACAACGGCTTGTCCGCCGCGTACGGGTCCGGATGGTGCTGCCCCGGTTTGTAGCCGGCCGGCGCCTGGGTGATGCCACCGGTCCACGCTGGAATGGTGCCGGCGGCGTTGCCCGCACGCTCGGCGCCCATGGGCGTCAGGGTGGTTTTCAGTTGTTCGGCTTGTTGTGGGGTGATGGCGGCAAGTGCATTGCCGGCGCTCAGGCCCAGAACAAGCGCCAGCACGGTTTTGCTGAATCGTGATGTGTAAAACATGATCGATCTCCGAGATGGGAGTGAGGTCGGAAAATCACCGCAAGTCCCTTGTAGGAGTGAGCCTGCTCGCGATAGCGGTGTGACAGACAACATCGACTGCGACTGAAAATCCGCTATCGCGAGCAGGCTCACTCCTACAAGGGGTGCGCCTGTGTTATGGCTATCAAAGGAAGTACTTGAGGTTGAACCCGACGTTGTCGCGGTCGCGAATGCCGTTGTTCTGCCCGCCGCCCCAGAAGTTGGTGTATTGCACCTCGGCCTCGAGCTTGTTCTGGTAGTTGGCCTTGATCCCCAGGGTGTAGGCCTTGCGCCCTTCGATGGTGTTGCCGGCCTGATAGCTGTTGCCCTTGAAGTCGTCCTTGTAGACCACGTAGGGCGAAACGTTGACCCCGGCGTACACATCGTTCCAGGTGCCGTTGAACATCACCGTGTAGCTGTAGGAATTGCGGTTGACCTGATCGTCGCGATCCCCGCCGGACACATAAGAAGTGTTGCCGGTGCCGGCGTAATAGCGGGTGCTGCCGTCGTAGGCGGTGTATTGCAGGCTGCTGCCGCGCAGGTGCTCGGAGGCCAGTTCGAAGATGCCGAACATCGAGTCGAACGACAGCGTCGGCCCGAAGTTGTAGATGCTGCCCAGCGAGGTGTTGAACGCTTCGACGCGTTCGGCGTTATTGATCTCGCTGTCGAGGGTGACCATCTGCCCGCCGACGTTGACGGGCTTGCCGGTCACCGCAACAGCGGCACCGTTGGCCAGGTCGCCAATCAGATCGTTGGTGGCCGCGACGCCGATCGGCAGGTTCGGCCGATAGGCAATCTCACCGAACACCGAGGCCTGACCCAGGGTGGTGTTGAAGCTGAAGCCGTACATGCGGATGTCTTCGGCATAACGCCGATGCGCCTGGATGTTGCCCATCACATCGGCCGTCGCCAGACCGTTGGCCAGCGCCCCGGCCTGACTGCCGGCGACGCTGGAAAGCATGTTGGTCAGGGCATTCATGTCGATGCCCTTGTAGCCGCCCAAGTCAGCGGCGATGGTCGGTTCCTTGGCGTGGTAATTGACCATGTACAGGCCGAACTCGGTGCTGTTGAGCGCTTCGGCGATATAGCGGAAGGCGAAGCCGAACTGGCCGTCGTTACGGGCGTTGTAGTCCTTGCCGATCGACGCCACTTTCAGCGTGTTGCCGTAGGCCGGGGTCACGCCGTTGGCGTAGAGGCCAGTGCTTTTCAGCGCCGGACCGAGCAACGGGTTGTTGCCCAGCGCGCTGTACAGGCCGATGACGTTGCCAAAACCCGGCACCGGCGTATCGAGCGCGGTGCCGCTGAAGTTGTTGTAACCGGTGTTGCCGCCATCGGCGAACAGGTCGGTCTGCGAGTAAAAAGTGCCGACCGGGTCGATGCGGGTTTCCTTCCAGTTGGTCTGATAGAAGCTTTCCAGGGTCAGCGAATCGCTGAGGCCGATGTTGAAGCTCAACGCCTCCACCGGCATCAGCACCTCCTTGACCTCGGCGCCCGGCAAACGGTACTTCGCCGCGTCCACCGGGTTGGTGGTGTTGATCCCGCCGCGATAGAAAATCCCCTCGCCCCAGTTGAACACCTGACGCCCGATGCGCGCAGTCAGCGGCATCTGCGCCACGTCCCAGTTGCCGTAGACATAGGCGTCGAGCATCTCGATCCGGCTGCCGGCGATGTCGCGGGTCTGGCTGGTGAAGCGGTCGTCCTGCGGGTAGCTCTGACTCGGCTGCGACGGGTTGTTGTTGCGGTAGTAATCGTTGCGCTTGTCCATCAGCTGGGTGTCGTAGAACGCCGTGCCACGCAGGAACATCCCGTAGTTCTGATAGTTGGCTTCCAGCTCCGACGTGATCTTGTACACCTCGGAAACCAGCCCGGTGTCGAAGTTGCGATTGCCGTCGTTGGTGTTGACGTCATCGTTGTTCTTGTCGCGCCCCTGCACCCGCCACAAGCGGCCATAGGACAGGGTCGTGTCGATCGAGCCGGTGACCTGATTGTCCAGCACGCTGAACTCCTTGGCCTGCACGCCATCGACTGCGCACAGTTGCAGCAGCCCTGCCAGACCGACGCCGGGGAGCGCTACGCCAGACAGGCGAAATCGAGCTTTCATGATCTGTTCCTCTTTCCCTGGTTTTATTGTTGTGGGGTGCAAATACCGCTAGGGCGGGGGCGCCAGTGCGGCGCTGACATAAATCCGGCTGTGCGCGCCGAAATGCCCAAGCAACGTGAACAACTGCTGATTGAGCGCTGGATGCTCGAAGGTCTCGCGCTGCAACGCGTTGCCGCTGCTGAAATCGCTGGTCACCGGCGCCGTCTCCAGCCATTGGCCGATGGCTTCATCGAACGCCGCCGAGTCCTCTACCGACTCGGCGCTGACCACGTTGCGCAAGTAGTCCACCGAGTACGGCGGATACTGTTTGTCTTGAGCCACATCGGCGTAGGCCGCGAGCATCGGATGCGCCTGACCGGCACGCAGCACCCGGCGCAACCAGGTCGACTGGTACTTCTCGACTTCCATGTGGCGGGTGGCGACGCGTTCGATCGAGGTCTTTTTATCATCGGCAAAACCGGCCAGCGCCTTGCCTTCCAATAGCAACAGACTCGGCAGCTCGACCCCGGGCAATGGCTTGGCGTGATACGGCTGGGTCAGGTCCTGCACGTGGTGCACGCCCCAGCCGAGAAAGCGGTAGCCCCAGTAAGGATGGCCAGTGGCGAACGCCAGTCGCGCCAGGCCCAGGTATTGATAGGCGCGCCAGTCCGGCCAGCTGCGTTGAAGAAATCCGGCAGCGGCATACACCACCGCGCTCTCATGGAAGAAGCCCATGTGGAACGGCGCCTGCGAGCTGTACTGAAACCGCGCGTCGCCGAACGGCTGCGGGCCGAAGCCATACAGCGCGCCGACCTCGCCGGGGTTGTCGCTGAACAGGTTGATGTCGTGGCCGTAATCCGGCTCATCGGCAGCGCTGGCCAGCACCGCCAGCGGCGCCACTTTTTCGCCATCGGCCACGCGAATGAAACGCTGACGATTCCATGGCGACAGCGTCTGCTCGACCATCACCTGATCGGCACCGAGATGCTCGCGCTCGGGGAGATCCTTACCCGGCAGCGGCTGGATGACCATCGCCAGATGAATGCGCGGATTGAGGCGCAACGCGGTGAGAAAGTCGTGGCGCAGATTGTCGCCCGGCACGGCGGGCAGTTTCAGGTTGTCGGGACGCGGCGGGTACTCGGTGAAGTGCTCACGGGCGAAGCTTTCCTGTTGCTCCAGCAGCGCGACCACGGCCGCATATTGCTCGGCGAGAAAACGCTCCAGCGGCTCGACCTCGACCGGTGGCGCATCACGCAGCGCCGGCAGTTGCTGCAACGCCAGATAGCTGCCCACCGTGTGGTTCGACCAGCCCCACGCCGTCGGGGCCATTGCACAAAGCAGCAACAGGAGAAAAGTCAGCTTCATTGCTTTTAGTTCTTATTGGAGGTGCTGTGGGGGTTGAGCCTAACAACCGCCCCCGGCGCTGACACTGTCCAATCTCACCAGAAAAAGTCTCCGATAGCGCCATGTGCGAATCACCACGCGCCCCTGTAGGAGCTGCCGAAGGCTGCGATCTTTTGATCTTGTTTTTAAAAATCAAAGGCAAAAGATCGCAGCCTTCGGCAGCTCCTACAGGGGATTGGCGGTGTTGTTTCAGGCGGGGTAACCGGTGATGTTGCGGATGCTCTGGTACAACGGTTTGAGCTGGCGATACATGCGCAGGTACACCTCTTTGTACAACCGTTCGTAGACCTGCTGCGCCTCGGGTTGCGGGGTGAATACCGTGCCGACGCGGGTCATCGCCGCCATCGCACTGGGGAAATCCGCGTACAACCCCAACCCCACCGCACAGCAAATCGCCGCGCCCAATCCGGACGCTTCGTACACATGCGGACGCTCCGCCGGCAGGCCAAAAATATTCGCCGTGAGCTGCATCGCCGCATCGCTCTGCGAGCCGCCACCGGCCACACGCAGACGCTTGATCGAGACCTTCGAGCGCTTCTCGATGTTCTCCATGCCCTGGCGCAACGCATACGCCAGCCCTTCGAGAATCGCCCGGTAAATGTGCGCGCGGGTGTGCACATCGCCGAAGCCGATCATCGCGCCTTTGGCCTCGACGCCCGGCTCACGAATCCCAGGCGACCAGTAGGGTTGCAGCATCAAGCCCATCGACCCCGGCGGCACCGCGTTGACCAGTGCATCGAACAGTTGCTCCGGCTCAATGCCCTGCTCTTTTGCCTGCTGCATCTCGCGCAGGCCGAACTCGTTCTTGAACCAGCTGACCATCCAGTAACCGCGATAAATCATCACCTCGCAGTTGTATTGATCCGGCACCGCCGACGGGTAAGGCGGGATCAGCGGGACGATTTCCAGGTAACGCGAGCGGGTGCTGGTGATCGTCGCCGTGGTGCCGTAGGACAGGCACACGGTGCTCGCATCGACCACCCCGGAACCGACCACTTCGCAGGCCTTGTCAGCGCCCGCCGCAATCAGCGGCAAGCCCTCGGGAATCCCGGTGTGACGGCTGGCCTCGGCGCTGATGTAGCCGAGGGTTTCACCGGGTTTGTGCAAGGTCGGCAATTGCTCGGGACGCACCGCCAGCGCCTGCCATTTCCAGTCGCTGGGCGCGGCCCATTTCAGACGTTTGAAATCGAACGGCAGGTAACCGACGCAGCATCCGACAGAGTCGACAAAGCGCCCACACAGGCGATGGGTGAGAAACCCCGAAAGCAGCAAAAACTTATCGGTCGCGGCCCACAGTTCGGGCTGATGTCTGGCGATCCAGTTAGCCTCGGCCTGAGCGCGAAAATAATCCACGGTTGCCTGAGCGCCGACCAGTTTGAACAGCCAGCCCCACGGTCCCTTGATCCCGCCCTCGACTTCGCTCTGGCGCTGATCGAGCCACAAAATCGCCGGGCGCAGCGGCTTGCCCTCGGCATCGACGTTGATCACCGTGCCGCGCTGGGTGGTCAGCGACACCCCGGCAATCTGCGAGCGATCGATCCCGGTTTGCGCCCACACCTGCTGGCAGGCCTCGCCGAGTTTCGCCCAGTAATAATCCGGGTCCTGCTCGGCCCAGCCCGGTTGCGTCGAGTAATACGCCTGCAACTCGACCTTGCCTTTGCCCAGCAGATTGCCCTGCAGATCGAAGAGCAGCGCGCGCACGCTCTGGGTGCCGTTGTCGATCGCCAGCAGGTAACGCGTGTTCGATTGCTTATCCATGGAGCTCTCTTCGAGGGGCATCAAGGCGCGGCCTCCGGCAAACCGTGATGGCGTTGCCACAACGCCCGGTAACGCTGCAGCTCTTGCTGCCAGTGTGCATCGTCCCAGCCCAGGCGTGGCTGGCAGAGCTGGCGGATGGCGGCGAAATGCGCTTCGCCACCGCGCGCCAGCAACAGGCCCAGCCGGGTGCGGCGCAGCAATAGGTCATCGAGGTGCAGCACCATTTCCGCCTCGCAGGCGAAGGCAAGCTCTGCCCACAAGGTGTCGGTGCTGCCGACAGTTTCGTGCCCCAGCTCGGCGATCAACTGCGCCAGCCTCGGCAGGTCACGGCCGTGGCGTCCGGCCAGACGTCGCCACTGTTGCGGGCTGAGTCCGGGGATCGGCTGTGGTGCTACCGCAGCAAAAACCGCTGCGCCGTCATCTTCGAAATCGCGGCCAAGCATGTCGGCACAGGCCTTGAGCACTTCGATGGCTTGCGGGCGAAACGTGGTCAGTTTGCCGCCGGCCAGGGTCACGCAACCCGGCTCCCGCCACAGCACATGTTCACGGGTTTCATTCGACGGTTTGCCTGGCTGCTCACCCGCCGCACTGCCCACCACCGGGCGCACGCCCGACCAGGTCGACAGCACATCCGCCGCCGTCACTTCGGCACCTGGAAATTGTTGCGTGCAAGCCGCCAGCAGGTAGTCGAGTTCTTCGGCGCTGATGCTCGCGCTCTGGTCCAGATTCTCGCGGTGATCGAGGTCGGTGGTGCCAACCACCGTCGCCCCTTCCCACGGAAACACGAACACCGGACGCCGATCCCGTTCATGCAGAAAGGTGAACGCCTGGGCCACCGGCAAGCGCCAGCCCGGCAGCAGTAAATGACTGCCACGCAGCGGGCGCAATTGCTTTGCCGCTTCTGACGGTCGCAAGCGCTCCGCCCAGGCACCGGTGGCCACCGCCAGCACACCACAGCGCAATTGCAGCGACGTACCTGCCTCACAATCCTCGACCTGAACCCCGCACACTCGCCCGTTTTCGCGCAGCAAATGTTCGACGCGCACACCGTTGAGCACCACCGCGCCATCGGCCCGCGCTTCGCTCAACACGCGCATCACCAGCCGCGCGTCATCGGTCAGCGCATCGACAAAACAAGTGCCGCCGAGCAAACCGTTTTCCTTCACCCCCGGCGCCAGAAACCGCAGTTGCTGCGCGTCATGAAAACGATGGCTGCGCCGTCCGGCCAAGGCGTCGTAAACCGACAACAAGCCGCCGAGCACGCGCGGCCCGGGAAAACCGCCGCGATAGTGCGGCATCATGAAACTCATCGGCTCCACCAGCCCCGGCGCTTCGTCGAGCAGACGCTGACGCTCGCGCACCGAATCGCGGGTCAGGCGCCACTGGCCCTTGGCGATGTAACGCAAACCACCGTGGACCATTTTTGATGATCGACTGGAGGTGCCCCAGGCGAAATCCCGTTGCTCCAGCAGCAGACAACGCCAGCCACGCCGCGCCGCTTCGCGCAGGATGCCGGCGCCGCTGATGCCGCCGCCGATGACGATCAGATCCCAGGTCTCCTTGGCCAGCGTCGGCAGAATCTGCTGGCGCCATGCGGCATTCCAGTGCTGATTCATGGCCGTCACTCCGGCAACAGCGTGCCGGGGTTGAGGCGCCCGGCCGGATCGAAGTGCTTGCTCAGCGCCTGCAAGGTGTCCATTGCCAGCGCGCCTTTCTCGCGCAGCAGGTACGGCGCGTGATCCTTGCCGACGCCGTGCTGGTGGCTGATGGTGCCGTGGTTGTCGACGATGGTCTGACTGGCCGCGTGCTTGAGCGCCTGCCAGCGCGCGAGCGTCGCCGGGTAATCCGCCGCCGGGCGAAACACGTAGGTGGTGTAGATGCTCGAACCCTCGCCGTAGACGTGGGACAAATGGGTGAATACATGCACCCGCTCACCCTCCGCCGCCAACGCGTCACGCAGGCTGTTTTCGATCAGGTTGAGCAGAGTGTCGACGTTGCTCCAGTCGGTGGCCGTTTCCAGGGTGTCGACCACGTAGCCGGCGTTCCACAGGTTCTCGCGCAGGTAGGGGAAACGGAAGCGGTTCTGCGCCCATTTCTTGCCGAGCAAGGTGCCGGTGAACACCCCGCCGAAGGCTTTCAGATGCTGGCGGGCCTGGCTCAGCGACAGCGCGTTTTGCCGACGATTGCCGGTCACGCCGAAGGTCAGCAGACACTTGCCCTCGCCCGCCCCGCGCAGGCTCAGATACTTTTCCAGCCAGGCGATTTGTTGCGGATGACCGGCCAGCGCCAATTGCGTTTCGGTCTCCACGGCGTTGGACAAACGCAGCATCGACAGCGGCACGCGCGCCTGAGCGAGTTGGCGAATCGCTTGCAGTGCTTTGGTCCAGCTCGGCAGGAATACACCGTAAAAACGTTCGTCAGCGGGCAGTGCGCTGACCCGCACTTTGACTTCGGAAATGATTCCGAAACGGCCCTCACAACCGAGCACCACTTCGCGCAGATCAGGCCCCGCCGCCGAGGCCGGGAACGTCGGAATGTCCAAGGGTCCGGCAAAGGTTTCCAGGGTGCCGCCAGCGAACAATTGCTCGATGCGCCCATAACGCAACGACTGCTGACCACTGGAGCGACTGGCCACCCAACCGCCGAGCGTCGACAGCTCCCACGACTGCGGGAAATGCCCCAGCGTGTAGCCGCGAGCGCGCAGCTGACTTTCCACCTGCGGGCCACTGGCGCCGGGGCCGAACGTTGCCAACTGGCTCTGCTCATCGAGATCGATCAGGCGATTCATCCGCGCCAGCGACACCGTCACCACCGGCCGCATCGAATCGGGCGGATTGATGTGCCCGGCCACCGAGGTGCCGCCGCCATAGGGAATCAGGCACAGGTCCTGCGCATGGGCCAGCGCCAGCAATTGGCGGATCTGCTCGGCAGTCTCGGGGAATGCCACCGCGTCGGGATAGATGCCCAACGCGCCTTCGCGCAGCGCCAGCCAGTCCGGCAGGCTCTGACCCCGGGCATGCAGCAGGCGATCATGGGCGTCGACGCTGTACAAGGCGTGCGGCGCCAGCCGCGAGACCGGCACCCGCGCCAATGCCGCTTCAAGCGTGGCATCGGGCAGCGCGCGCCCGGCTCCCAGTCGTTCATGGAGAAAACTCGCGCCCTGGGCCGGCAGTTCGACCACCGTGGTTGCATCTCCCCAGCCGTTCCAGCGTCGCATGCGTGTGTCCTTCTTCTGCAGTCTGATCAGTGATGTGGCAGGCCTCCATACTAGTCAGCGGCCGAAAAGTGTCACGGTCGCATCCGGCCAGTTCGAGTAGCCAATTGAGTCAAACGTCGCGCAAGTGCCAGCCATTTACTTTAGTCGGGGTTTCAAATTACCTTTCAGCCATTCATTCGCTCACGCAGACCTTGATCAAGGGAATTGGATCATGCAATCGCTCGGCTTCACCTCCGTTCCGCCGCTGCTCAAATACGTGCGCCATGCCGAGCAACTGGGCATGGCCATCGAGCCGGCGTTGGCGGCGGCCGGTTTGCAGGCGCCGCAGTTGAGCGACAACAGCCTGCGCCTGCCGGGTGAGGTGCATGAGCGCCTGCTGGATTACTTCTGCGAACACTCGGGCGATCCGCTGTTCGGTCTCAACGCCGCGAACTTCGTGCTGCCCAATTCCTGGAGCGTGCTGGGTTACATCACCATGAACTGCGCGACCCTGGGTGAGGCCATGAGCCGGATCATGCCGTTCGAAAAACTGGTGGGCGACATGGGCGTCAGCCGCGCCGAGGTGCAGGACGGTCACGTGCACCTGATCTGGACGTGCCGCTACGAGCGCCCACGGATCCGCCGGCATCTGGTGGAAAACGTCCTCGGTTCGTGGCTGCAATATGCGCGCTGGATCGCTGACACGCAGATGTCGCCGGCCGCAGTGTGGCTGGAACATCCATGCCCGACAGACGCCACACAGGCGCAGTACGAAGCGTTCTTCGATTGCCCGGTGTTGTTCGAGCAGCCCTATTCCGCGCTAATCGCGCCACTGCCGTATCTGCAATTGCCGTTGCGTCAGGCCGACGCGCAATTGCTGCGCACGCTGGAAGAACACGCGATGGGGCTGATGGCGACGCTGGAAGATGCGTCGCTGGAACAACGGGTCAAAAGCATCCTGCGCCAGTTGCTCAAGGAAGGCTTGCCGCGCAAGGAACAGGTGGCCGAGCAGCTCGCGGTGTCGGTGCGCACGTTGCAACGCCAGTTGCATCAGGCGGGGACGTCTTATCAGCAGATTCTGGATGATTTGCGTCAGGAGCTGGCCGAGCATTATTTGCTCAACAGTACGTTGCCGATTCAGGACATTGCGCAGTATCTGGGGTTTACCGAGCCGAGGTCGTTTCACCGCACATTCAAGAGCCGGCGCGGGATGCCGCCGGGGGAGTTTCGGCAGATGCATCGGGGGTGATGCTGTCGGCCTCTTCGCGAGCAGGCTCGCTCCCACAGTTGATATAGGTTGTTCATCAGTTTGGTGTCCGCCGCCGCCCCAATGTGGGAGCGAGCCTGCTCGCGGAGGCGTCAGTGGGCGCAGCAGCGTCCGACAGACAAATCGTCAAACCGTGGCGCACAACAAACACTTCACATCGTCCGTGTTTAAAGACACTCAGCGTTACGCGAAACCACCCACAAATCCTTGCGCCGCTGCCTACGGCTACGCCAGAATCCGCCGGCTTGTGCGCCCCGGAGGCCGTCGGTAACTTGATTCTGTCACTGATTCCCAGTGATCGGGTTTAGTAGCCCGAGGTTCTTCCAGGGTGCATTGCACATCAAACAGTCAGGCATTTTTCCGCCTGCACTCTATGGTGGCTGTGCGTAGGGCGCTTTCGAGCGCGCCGGTTTTCCCTGGGTCCCCGGTCTACTAACCTGCGCACAGCTGCCACCTCTTCTTATTAGTAGAGAAGCGGTGATGGCTCCTACTTCAGGACCCAAAATCATGTTCAAAGTTACGCCCAACCCGCCGCCCACCGACGCGGCCTCCCCCTACGCATTTCCCGAATCAAAGAAATTCCACGAAGCCGCCGAGCGCGCCCTCGACCACTATCTCGGCCCGCCGACGCCCGCCATCATGGCCACCCCGTACCAGCCCAATCGCCTCTACCAGGCCCACCCCGACAGCGGCACCGAACCGTTGCTGGCCGATGCCTGCGAAACCCTGGGCTCGGCCACCGTGATGCTCAACGACTTCGCCGGCCTGCTGGAAGGCTCGCATCGCAAGACCCTGCAAGGCATCGCGCAGGTGGTGATGGTGGCGGAAATCGCCGTCAACCGCGTGCTTGATCAGTTAGTGCCGACCGAGTAACAAAAAAGCCCGCAGCCAGACCTTAGTGGTTTGGCAGCGGGCTTTTTTGTATGCCTCGGCTCAGACACTGATCGCGTTGGTGAACACCAGTCGATTCCCAAACGGATCCGCAATCGTCATGTCCTGACTGCCCCACGGCATCGCCTGAATTTGTGGGTGCGAAAACTTGTAATTCTTGGCCAGCAACTGTTGCTGAAACGCCTCCAGCTCATCGGTCTCGATGCGCAACGCCGAACCCGGCGTCGCATCGCCATGATGTTCGGACAGGTGCAGCACGCATTCGCCACGCGACACCTGCACATACAACGGGAAGTTCGCTTCGAAGCGATGCTGCCAGTCGATCTTGAAGCCGAGGAAGTCGACGTAAAACTCTACGGCTTTGGCTTCATCGAAGATCCGCAGGATCGGGGTGGTTTTGCCGAAGCTCATGGGGTGCTCCCTGACTGGTTGGCCCCTCCGTGTAGACGGGGTAGATGTCAGCAATTCGGCTTGTTGATGGCTTTCTTTAATTGCACAGTGCCACTATGAGACGTAGATCAAAAGATCGCAGCCTTCGGCAGCTCCTACATTGGAATGCGATCTCCTGTAGGAGCTGCCGAAGGCTGCGATCTTTTGGCGTCATCACAATCAACGAAAACCTTCGCGCAAATCCCCTTCCCGCGCCAGAAACCGCCCTTCCCGGCGCCCCTTCGCCTGCCCGTCGCGATAGCTCAACACGCCATTGACCCACACCCCATCAATGCCCTGCGCCGCCTGCTGCGGATCATGGAAATCCGCCACATCCCGCACCGTCGCCGGATCGAACAACACCAGATCCGCCCAGTGCCCCTCGCGAATCTCGCCGCGCCCCTTCAAGCCAAACCGCGCCGCCGACAGGCCGGTCATCTTGTGCACGGCGGTGTGCAGCGGAAACAGCCCGACATCGCGACTGAAATGTCCCAATACCCGTGGGAAAGCGCCCCACAGGCGTGGATGCGGGAACGGGTCTTCCGGCAGTCCGTCAGAACCGACCATCGACAGTGGATGCGCGAGGATTTTTCGTACGTCCGCCTCGTCCATGCCGTAGTACACCGCGCCCGCCGGTTGCAGGCGCTTGGCCGCTTCGAGCAGTGGCATGTTCCATTGGGCAGCGATGTCGATCAGGTCGCGACCGCTGACATGCGGGTGCGGCGTTGACCAGGTGATGGTGATGCGATGGGCATCAGTGACTTGCTTCAGATCCAGGGTCGAAGAACTCGCCGCGTAGGGATAGCAATCGCAGCCCACGTGCTGGGTTTTCGCGGCTGCTTCCAGCGCCGCAAGCAACTGCGGACTGCGCCCCCAGTTGCCGACACCGGCACATTTGAGGTGGGAGATGATCACCGGCGACTGCGCGTGGCGGCCGATGCTGAACGCTTCTTCCATCGCCTCCAGCACCGGTTCGAATTCACTGCGCAGGTGGGTGGTGTACACCGCACCGAATGCCGTCAGTTCTTCAGTCAGTTGCTGCACTTCGTCGGTGGAGGCGTTGAAGGCGCTGGCGTAGGCCAGACCTGTGGATAACCCGAGCGCGCCGGCTTCAAGGCTTTCGCGCAATTGCTCGCGCATGGCAGCGATTTCTTCAGGCGTGGCGGTGCGGAACAGGTCGTCGAGGTGATTGCTGCGCAGCGCCGTGTGGCCGACCAGTGCGGCGACGTTGAGCGTGGTGTGGGCCGCTTCGACGGCCGCGCGGTAGTCGCTGAAGCGCGGATAAACGAAGGCGGCCGCCGTGCCCAGCAGGTTCATCGGGTCAGGCGGATTGCCCTTCAAGCTGACCGGCGAGGCGCTGATCCCGCAGTTGCCGACAATCACTGTGGTCACGCCCTGGCTGAGCTTGGGCAGCATCTCGGGTTGGCGGATGACCACCGTGTCGTCGTGGGTGTGCACGTCGATGAAGCCCGGCGCCAGCACGCGGCCGGCGGCGTCGATTTCCTCGCTGGCGCGGGCATCGTGCAAGTCGCCGATGCGCTCGATGCGCCCGTTGAGAATCGCCACGTCGGCGCGGTAGCCGGGCGTGTTGCTGCCATCGATGACCAGGGCGTTGCGAATCAGCGTGTCGTACTGCATGTCTGTCTCCCGGCAGGAGTCAGCGTCAACTCCTGCCCTTGATCAAATGGTGATCGAAGCCTTGCTCCACCAGATACCGCCAGGCCACCTGAACCTCATCGGGGATGGCTTGCTCGACCTGAAACCCCAGCGCAGGGTAAACCATGATGCGGTGCACATCGCCGACCATTTCGTCGATCAGGCCCAAGACCCCGATCAGGTTGCTGACGTCATCGGGAAAACGGAACGACGGCGCATCCACCCAGGCTTCCAGGCCCGGCCATTGCACGGGCAAGGTCAATGCCACGCGCCGGATCGAATTGGGCTTCGTCAGAAAGGTCGCGCGGCGCACGTCGGGAAACAGCGCTCGGGCAAACGCGATGTTTTCGGCGAAATTGGTCGCGCGGGTTTCCAGGGTGAACTGCGCCGCCGTCACCCCTTGCGCCAGGGCGCGTTGGGCAAAAATATCGGCTTCGGTGCGTGCCCACAAATGCTTCGTCCAGTTGCCAGTATTGCCGGTGAACAACAGGTGGGGGGCCACGCCATCTTTCAACAGTTGGCAGGCGTAGTCGCAGACCCGCAGGTCGTAGGAGCCGCAGACCACGATCAGTTCACAAGCGCTGTGCTGGCGCCCCGCACCGAGGAATTGCCATAGCACGCTGGCGTGCTGCAAGGTCAGTGTCATGGCCGGGCGAACCTCCGGCTCGGTTGCTCGCTGATGTACAGCGCACCGTCGGCGTAACCGTGCGCGCCCCTGCCGTTCAACGCCAGCGCAAGCTGGGTGAAATCGGCATACGTGCCGGCGGCGCCATGCGCGGTCAGCGTCGGGTCGTCGCCAATGCCGATACACAGGGCGCCGCTGCTGACCGCCGACTGCACACCGCTGACGGAGTCTTCGAAGACCAGGCATTCATCGCTTTGTCGGCCCAGGTGGGCCGCCGCCAGGCGATAAGGATCGGGCGCCGGTTTGCCGCGGTGCACGTCGTCGCGGCAGATGATGCTGTCGAACGCCGACGTCAGGTCGTGTTGCTGCAACACGTGCTCGACCCGCGCCCGCCAGCTGCTGGTGACCAGCGCCAGGGGCACGGCGTGCTCGCGGAGTCGAGCGATCAATGTCGCGACGCCCGGCACCAGCGCACAGTTCGACACCTGCTCGATGGCGTCGACCTCACGCTTGATCGCCAACTGCTGCGCTTCGTCGAACTCAGCAAACAGCGCCTTGAGGGTATAGCCGCCGGGACGGCCATGAATGTGCTCGTCGATGAACGCCTGATCGACGCTGACTCCGTACTGGCGCGCCACGGTGGTCCAGGCGCGCTCGATCACCTCGCGCGACTGGATCAGTACGCCGTCCATGTCAAAGCAGACGGCTGTAAACGTTTGTTGTGCCATGAGTTGAACTTCGCATTTTCTGATGAGCAATGAATGCCAGCACCGTCCCGACCAGCGCGAACAGCGCCATCACGTAGTACGACCACTGCGGCTGGGTCTCGTACAGGTAGCCGGCAAAGGGTGTGGCCAGGCCCATGGGCAAGGCCACTGCCAGGGAGTAATAAACCCCTTGAGTAAAGACCTGAATAGCCTGCGGTGCCTGATCGCGAATGAAGCGCATGATCGCCGCGTGGTAGGCGGCAAAACTCAGTGCGTGCAGACACTGCCCCAGCAGGATCAGCGCCACCGCGTCGCTGTTGGAAAACAGCGCCCAGCGCAGCGCCGCACAGACGCTGGAAAACATCACCAGGGACAACGGCGCACAAAACGCCAGGACCTTGTTGGAGAGCGCAAACCAGGTGATTTCCGCCATCACCGCCACCGCCCAGAACATGCCGATGGCGGAGGAAGAGAAACCCTTCACCCCCCACCCGATCGAAGCGGTGGAAAAGTACAGGGTGTGGCTCAGTTGAATGAAGCTGGCGGCGGCAATCGCGATCAGCAGGCTCTTGTGGGCCAACAGCGCCCTCCAGTCAGGCCGTGTGCGCGCCGGGCCGGGCGGCGCCAGATGTGCCCGCGACACCTGACGCTTCAGGCGCAGGCAGGCGACGGCGGTGAGCAACATGCTCGCCGCGATCACCAGCGGTACCCAGGACTGGCTGTACCGGGCAAACAGAAAGCCGCCGAGCGTCGAGGTCAGGATGAACGCCGAGGAGCCCACCGCCCGCACCCAGCCGTAATTCTGCAGGGCCAGTTTGTCGCGCTTGAGCAGGTACGACTCGGACAACGGCAAGACCACCATCCACACCCCGCCAAACAGCACACTCAGGCACACGAACAGCCACAAGTGCGCCGGGATGAAGTAGAACAGCAACGTGCATAACGCGGCGGTAAAGCCCAGAAAAGCCGCGAGCCGCAACTGGTCCACACGCCAGTCGGCGACGTAGGTGATCAGCACCCCGGTGAACACTTGCGGCCAATACGCCGCAGCGATCAGCAAGCCGATTTCACTGGCACTGAAGCCCAGGGAATCCAGCCAGGTCGGCCAGAACGGATAGATGATCCCTTCCGCCGCGAAGAATCCGAAAAAGATTAAATACATTCGTCAACCATACGCCTGACACTCCAGAAACAGGGCTCCCGCAGGAGCCCTGAATACCTTCCATTTATTCAAAGCGTTGCTGGGTGAAGCTGTTTTTGCCCTTGCGCCAGACGATCAGCGATTCACTCATGACCACCAGATCGACCATGCCTTCTTTCAGCGCATCCAGTGCGTCCTGGGAAGAGCACACAATCGGTTCTTCATGGCGGTTGAACGAGGTGTTGATCAGCGCCGCCTGACCGGTTTTCTGGTGCCAGGCCGTCAGCAGGCGATGCATGAACGGATCGCTTTGCGGGCGAATGATCTGCGGGCGCGCGGTGCCGTCGATGTGCACCACGGCCGGACTCGCCTCGGTGAAGTGCGGGTGGCAGTCGTAGGTCATGGTCATGGTGTCGGCGGCCACCTGATCCTCATCCCAACCGACGTAGCAGGCCGGCGCCTGCTCGATGGCGGTGACCGGGCCGAACGGCATGAACTCGGTGCGGTGCATGCGCTTGTTGAGCCAGTCGTTCACCTCGGCGTCCTGAGCGTGATAGACGATGCTGCGGTTGCACAGCGAACGCGGGCCGAACTCCATCTTGCCCTTGAACATGCCCAGCACCTGATTTTCCATCAACGCCTCGGTCAGCACGTCTATGATGTTCGACGGCGTGTGATAACCGAGTTCGGGGTAGTCGCGGTTGATCAGGTTGATGTTCTGCGAAACGCTGCGCGATTGCGGCCCGAGCATCATCGACGGATTTTTGAAGCGGGTGCCGTTTTCCAGGTACGCGACACCGACTGCAGCCGCCAGTGCCAGGCCGCCATCGCCCATGCAGGGCAGCACGTAAACGTTTTTCACGCCCGGGATTTCGCGCAGGCGCTGGTTGAGTTTGACGTTGCCAAATACGCCGCCGGCCAGGCACAGGTTGGCACTGCCGCGCTGCGCCAGATGATGGGTGACGGTCGCCACCAGCAGGTCTTCGCTGTGACGCTGCACGGCGGCGGCGATGTCCTCGGGAGTTTCCCGGGCAAACAGGGTTTCCAGCGGCTCGCTGTAGGTGTTGTAGGACGGCAGGAACAGATCGCCGCAGCAGGCCTTGATGCGTCCGTCTTCGAAACGGATCATCTGCTGCATCACCCCCAACAGTTTCTGCGGATCACCGAAGGCCGCCAGCCCCGTGACCTTGCCCTCGTGCCGGTTAGGTTTGTAACCGAGCAGGTGAGTGATGCGGCCGTAGAAATAGCCCAGGCTGTCGATGCTGGTTTCACGTTGCAACACGGTGGTTTCCGTGGGGCTGTACCAGGTGACGGTCAGCGATTGAAAGTCGCCGCGTCCGTCGCAGGTCAGGGTCAACGCATCGTCGAACGGCGAGCAGACATAGGCACCGAGCGCGTGGCATTCGTGGTGATCGATGTAGTACGCCTTGCCCTGCAAACCATTGGCAGCGATGAACTGGTCAAATTCGCCGCGCTTTTCCTTGTCGTTGTTTATTTCGTCGGTCACCCGTTGCCGGAACTGCGCCAAGCCTTGCGGGTTGTTCCTGACCTCTTCAACGATGCGGTCGAAATACAGCTCAAGATGTTTGTCGGCACTGAAGCCGGCGTTCCATCCGTAGGCGACATGATCGACGTCTTCCAGTGATACACCGGCCTGGCTCAACACAAACTCGATGGATTTGGCCGGCCAGATTTTATGGTCCTTGATGCGGGTGAACCGCTCTTCACTGACCGCGGACAGAATCTGACCATCACGCACCAGGCAAGCACCCGCCAAATCGTTGTTCGTAACACCCAAAATGATCATAACTATTCCTTGTCTTCGCCAATTGAGGTGACGGCTTCGCCCACGCGCGTAGCGTGCAATGCGCCAACCAGAGTCAATGACAGATGCCGGCCGTCATGGCCGACCATCACTCACGGGGAGTAAGCGGATTCATGTGTGTCCGCCGGGGGATCCACCTTCAGAAGAAGGCATCAATGTGTGCTGCCATCGCAAATTCCTTTTGCCAGAAAACTCCAGGGGCGGTGCCGTGCTGAACAGGCCTCATGCCTGCAACACGTCGAGGGCGACAGGCATCGCAGCCGCCTTCGTTTCACCGGGGTAGCAGCCTAGTCGGTTATTTCCCGAGCGCCCGGCGAAGGCCCTGCTAAAAATTAAATTCCACTGGCATGCGGCGTATTTGCGGGGGTTTACCGGGACAAAAAAAACGGGCGATGACGGCGTGCCATTCAACTTTTCTGTTGTTTGATCCAGCGCTTTCGCCAGCAGGCTCGCTCCCACAGGTTGATTGCATTCCTTCAGCCAGAATGCGTTCTATTTGTGGGAGCAAGCCTGCTCGCGAAGGGCTTGATGCGGTGCGGCAGGATTCAAACCATTTCGTTACGAATCCATTCCACCACCGACGTACGCTTCGGCGCCCAGCCCAGCAGTTCGCGGGCGTGTTTGCCGCGTACCCGGCTGTTGGAGCCGAGGCCGTAGTTGGCCATTTCATAGCCCCACTCGGCCTCGGCGTCTTTCAATGGCCAGTCTTGTGGCTGGCCGAGATTGAGGGCCTGGGCCATGGCGGTGGTCATGTCGATGAACGACGCTTCGCCGCTTTCGACAAAGTAGAAGGTGCCCGGCACGTTCCTGGTCAGCGCCAGCAGGTAGAGGGCGACGACGTCTTCGATGTGCACGTTGGACCAGATGTTCTGCCCGGTGCCGACATGACGCACCACACCGCTCTTGCGCGCCTGCTTCAACAGTCGCGGCAATTGCACGCTGTCGCGCTGCACACCCAGGCTGTGGCCGTAGATCAGGGTGTTGCAGATCACTGCCGAGTTCACCCCGTCCTTCGCTGCCGCGAGGATCAGATTGTCGATCGCCACGCGGGCCGCCTTGTCGACGGTGGGTGCCGGCAGGTGGTCTTCGAAGTAGATGACGTCGCTGGATTTTCCTCCCGACGCATCGCCGACGATGCTCGATCCGCTGGTGTGCAGGAACACTTTGTTCGACCCGCGCAAGGCGTCGAGCAACGCTTCGACCGCTCCGCGATGGTCGCTGCTGGCGGCGTTGATCACGGCGTCAGCGGCGCGAGCCTGCCCGGCCAGCAACGCGCTGTCTTCGAGGGTGCCGATCACCGGGGTGATGCCCAGTGCTTTCAGCTCATCGGCCTGTTCGGCGCTGCGCACCAGGCCCGTGACGTGGTGGCCGGCCTGAACCAGACCGGTGGCGATGGAACCGCCGATAAAACCGGCGGCGCCGGTGATGAATACGTTCATGGAGAAACTCCCTGCGTGAGTAATTGATGCAGCGAGTATCGACCGGTCACCCCGATGGAAAAACCCGCCCTCGCCCAATTCACTGTTGCCCAGGGATCACGAATCAGCCCTTGAAGTCGGCGCTGGCGTAGGCCGCGAGTTTGCTCTGGATGAAATCGAGGAAGCACTGAATGCGCAGCGCCAGTTGCGAGTTACGGTAGTACACGGCGTTGATCGGCTGGCGATAACCGCTGTTGAATTCCGCCAGCAGCACCTTGAGGCGCCCGGCGCGAATGTCGTCGATGGTCATGAAGTGCGACAGGCAGGCAATGCCCTGGCCCTCCAGCGCCAGATGGCGCACGGTCTCGCCGCTGGAAGCACTGATCGCCGGGGTGATCGGCCAGCGGTCACCGTGCACGTAACGCAGCGGCCACTGGTTGAGGCCTTCGTTGTGGGTGAAGCCGAGCAGAGTGTGTTCGCTCAAGTCCGCCACTTGCTGCGGCGCTCCGCGCCTCTCCAGATAGGCCGGACTGGCGACGATCAGCAACGGACTGCAACCCAACGACCGCGCATGCAACGTCGAGTCGGCCAGGGTGCCGATGCGGATGGCGACGTCGGTGCTTTGTTCCAGCAGGTCAATGATCAGGTCATTGCTGTTGAGTTCGAGCTGGATGTCCGGGTACAGACCGCGAAACTCGTCGATGTAGGGCACGATGGCGTGCAGCATGAAGGGCGACGCGGCATTGATTCGCAGGCGTCCAGACGGGGTTTGCTGGCGTGAGGACAGACGTTCTTCGAGGGCATCCATCTGATCGAGAATCAGCTTGGCCTGCTCGAAGAAATACTTGCCCTCTTCGGTCAGGTCCATGCGCCGCGTGGTGCGGTTGATCAGCGTGGTATCGAGCTTGGCTTCCAGCCGCGACAACGTGCGGCTGACTGCCGACGGCGTCTGCCCGACCTGCTCGGCGGCAGCGGAAATCGAACCGCACTCGATCACGCAGACGAAAATCTGCAACTCATCGGATCTGGCTTTCACGGAAACTCTCTAATCGAATGCACATTCATTGTGGCGAGGGAGCTTGCTCCCGCTCGAGCGCGCAGCGGTCGCAAGCGCTTTGGGACTGCTGCGCAGTCCAGCGGGAGCAAGCTCCCTCGCCACAGGATTTGGCCAAGCTATTCGATAGTAGCTTGATTCACTCAAGCCTTGAGAGCGAACACCTCTTTCAAATGCTGCTCATACCGCGCCACATCATTCTCGATGTTCGGCCGCTTCATCACGTCCACACAGAGGAACGTTGGCAAAGCAGTCATGCCCAAAAACTGGTTGGCCTTGTGAAACGGGAAGTACACCGCGTCCACGCCTTTGGCTTCGAAGAAATCGGTGGGATCATCGAACGCCTGCTGCGGCGCGTTCCAGGTCAGCGACAGCATGTATTGCTTGCCCTGAATCAGGCCGCCGCTGCCGTACTTTTGCGACGCGTCGGAACGGGTGCGACCATCGCTGGCATAGAGGCTGCAGTGGCCTTCGGTGAAGACTTCGTCGAGGTATTTTTTCACGGTCCATGGCGCGCCCATCCACCAGCCCGGCATCTGATAAATGATCACGTCGGCCCAAAGGAACTTGGCGACTTCTTCAGCGACATCGTAGCCCTCGTCGATGAACGTGGTTTTGACATCCAGGCCGCCGCGATCCAGCACGCTCAGCGCGGTTTCGTGCAGCGTGGCGTTGTAACGACCGTCGGAGTGAGCAAATTTTTTGCCGCCATTGAGCAACAACACTTTTTTCATGAGAACGCCTCGCGCAGCCATGGGCTGGAGAAAGATGGGAAAACGAATGGCGGCAGGTTAACCACCCATCTCGCGTGGAATAAGCCACGTCGGCGCAAAATACATTTGATCAAAAAGCACGAATCGAATGCCGATTGTTGCAATAGCATTTGCGGCCATCAGCATTTGAGGAGTTGTTTTGATGAGTGAACGCCACGGTTTCATCCTGCACGCCAAGACCCGCCCGGAAAAAGCCGAGGCCTTCGAAGCGCTGTTTCGCGCCTATGTCGAGCCGAGCCGCGCCGAACCCGGCTGCATCGAGTACCACATGCTGCGCGACAAGCAGGACCCGACGCTGTTCATCTTCTACGAGATCTGGGAAAGCCAGGCGCACCTGGACGTGCACTCGAACCTGCCGCACATGCGCGAGTTTTTCGACAACCGCATGACGTACCTGGAGCGTGATTTCGATATCCGCCCGATCGAGATGCTCAGCGCGTCGTCAGCTAACCGCTGATCAGCAGATGGGCGCCGAGCGCGCCCAGTCCGAGAAAAAACACGCGCTTGAACAGCCCGGCGCTGATCCGCTGGCGCAGCCATTGGCCGAGCCACATGCCCAACAGCGCCGGGATCAGCGCCAGCAGCGAGGCGTTCATCTCAGCCGCGCCCAGCGCACCGCGCCAGAACAAGCCGCCGGCCAGCGCCAGGGTCGAGACCGTGAACGACAGGCCCAGCGCCTGCACCAGTTCATCACGGTTCAAACCCAGCGCCTGCAAGTAAGGCACGGCGGGGATCACGAACACCCCGGTGGCCGATGTGATGACGCCCGTGACCACCCCGCACACCGGGCCGAGCCACGGCTCATGCCGAGGATTGACCTGCAGCGTCGGCAGCAACAAGCCGCTCAACGCATACAGCAACAACGCCGCGCCCAGCCCGCGCACCACCCAATGCCCGCCCGTCATGCCGATCAACCCTGTGCCAATACCGGTGCCGAGGAAGATCATCAGCAACATCGGCCACTGGCGTTTGAGCAACCCTCTCAAATGCCCGCCGAATGCCAGTTGCCAGACGTTGGTCAGCGTCGCCGGAATGATCAGCAATGCCGCAGCCTGCGACGGCGCCATAGCCAGACCGAGCAGGCCCATCGCGACCGTAGGCAGGCCGAGGCCGATCACGCCTTTGATCAGGCCGGCCATGATGAACGTGGCGAGGACCAGCAATGACAAGGCCAGGCCGAGGTTCTGGTAGAAATCGAGAAGTGTGTTCATGGCGCTACTGTGCGCCTTGGTCGGAGGGCTGAAAATCTGCCATATACTGAGGCTGCCTCTGCCAATGCAGAAGGCTACGTATTTGATCAAGACTTCTGGCCTCATCGCTGGCAAGCCAGCTTGGTTTCAGTGTGGATCACAGGATTTGTGCACAATACAAATCCTGTGGGAGCTGGCTTGCCAGCGATAGGGGCCGCCCAGACACCACAAAAACCAGAGGCTGCCCCATGCACTTCGACCTCACCGACCTGCGCCTCTACCTGCACATCCTCGACAGCGGCAACATCACCGCCGGTGCCGTGCGCAGCCATTTATCCCTCGCTGCTGCCAGCGCAAGAATCCGCGCGATGGAAGCCTCGCTCGGTAGCGAGTTTCTTGTACGCGGCCGCCGTGGCGTCACGCCGACCCCGGCCGGCAAAGCATTGGCGCAACACGCGCGCCTCCTCCTGCAACAGGCCGAGCGCATGCAGCAGGATCTGGCCGAGTACGCCCAGGGCGTCAAAGGTCAGGTGCGGCTGTTGTGCAACACCACGGCCATCACCGAATACCTGCCGGAAGTGCTCGCAGACTTTCTGCGCGAGCATCCCAACCTCGACATCGACCTGCAGGAATTGCCCAGTGCGCGCATCACCCATGCCTTGCGCCAGGGCGCAGCCGATATCGGCATCGTTTCCGATGCAGTGGACACCACCGATCTGCAGACCCAGCGGTTTCGCGACGACCCGTTGCGGCTGATCGTGCCGCTCGGGCATCCACTGGTCGACGCCGCCGAAGTCAGCTTCAGCGACGCCCTGCAGCATGATTTCGTCGGTCTGAGCACCGACAGCGCACTGGCGATCTACCTCGAAGAACAGGCGCTGCACAGCGGCTCGCGCATGCAGGTACGCATCCGCGCCGACGGTTTCGACGGGGTGCTGCGCATGGTCGCCCGAGGCGCCGGCCTCGCCATCGTGCCGGTGGCCGCCATCGAACGCGCGACGCCGCGCACCTTCAAGAGCCTTGCCCTCAATGAGCCATGGGCGCGTCGCACCCTGATGCTCTGCGCTCGGGATTTCAGCACCCTGCCCGGTTATGCCAAAGCCTTGCTGAAAGCCTTGACTCTCCCCTGAGGGGCAGACTTCATGCTTGGCGTTCAACGGCAAGGAGCATGACCATGGGCAAACGCATTCTGCTGATTCTCGGCCATCCCGGCGCGTCGAGTTTCTGCGCCGCACTCGCCGAGCGCTATGCACAATCGGCGCTTGATGCCGGACACCAGGTGCGTCAGTTGCGTCTGGGGGAAATGGCTTTCGACCCGGTGCTGCGCCAGGGTTATCAACAGGCTCAAGCGCTGGAAGAAGACTTGAGCCGCGCGCAATCCGACATCCTCTGGGCCGAACATCTGGTGCTGGTCTACCCGATCTGGTGGGGCGGTATTCCGGCGCTGCTCAAAGGTTTTTTTGATCGCGTACTGCTGCCGGGATTCGCCTTCAAATACCGAAAAGGCAAAGCGTTCCCCGATCAATTGCTCAAGGGACGCACCGCGCATTTGCTGGTGACGATGGACACACCCTCCTGGTATTACCGCTGGATCTACCGCATGCCGGGACTCCATCAGGTGCGCAAGACCACCCTGCAGTTCTGTGGTATCAAACCCCTGCGCACGCTGACCTTCGGCCCGCTGCTTGACTCCAGTGATAGACAGCGCCAGCGCTGGCTGCAACAGGCGCACGCTATCGCCCGCGGCTGAGTCTGCCGATAATGCGCCGCAGGGTTTCACATTGAAAAAGGACTTTTATGTACATCGGCCAAGCCGCGCAACGTGCCGGCACCACCATCAAAAGCATTCGTCACTACGAGGCGATCGGTCTGCTGCCCAAGCCACGGCGCCTGGGGAAATACCGCCTCTACGACCAGCAAAGCATCGAACTGCTGATCTTCATCAAATGCGCAAAAGAGATGGGCTTCCGGCTGCGGGAATTGCAGACACTATTCGCCGCGCATCATGGTCAAGCCATGCCGTGGGATCTGGCACAACAGGCCATCGAGGCAAAAAAACGCGAGATCAACAGCAGCATCGCTGAGCTGACGCGGCAATACGCGCAGCTGGAAGGCTTCGAAATCGATCTTGAACGGGCGCGGGCCGAATGCCCGCTGGAGAATCTATGACGGTTTGCGCGTTTCTGAGCAGCTCGATGTCGAGCACAGACAACTGAGCGGCAATCGGGCGCTATAGGGTGCGAGTTGGTTTCTTTGCCATCCGCCCACTGCCCGGAGTTCTCATGACCGCGACCGCCCCCATCACCGTTTTGCGCGACACCCACCCGCTGCCGGTTCTCGACGCCTGCAAATGGGAAAAACTCGAAGGTGACCCGCACACCGTCAACCTCAATGCCTACACCAGCGAAGACAGCAGCAAGATCATGGGCACCTGGATCTGCACCCCAGGCAAGTGGCGGGTCGATTATGTGAAGTGGGAGTACTGCCACTTCCAGGAAGGCTATTGCATCATCACCCCGGACGGCATGGCGCCGATCCATCTGCGCGCCGGCGATATCTTCGTGGTTGAACCGGGGATGAAAGGCACGTGGGAAGTGGTCGAGACCGTGCGCAAATATTTCGTCTTCGCCTAAAAAACGGTACTTCCCGACTTCAAAATCCGACAAATTAATCGCGAACCAAATTGGCTGAAATACATTTGGTTCGCTTCTACCCTCCTCCGGCGCTCAATGCAATGGAAGCAGATGACACTTACGTTTAGCATAATCCCCCCACAATTACGTCCCCCTCCCTCAACGGTACAATTTTCCTCCACGGACATCGCTTGAAAAGAATCCTTATCGCCACTTCCCGCCCTAGGAGAAGAGGCAATCGTCAGATAATCTACGCTTTCTATTTTTAGAAGCTGAACTATCCAGCTGCAGCTGTTTGATACCTCCCTATCGTTCAACGGATTGAAACATGCTAGATCTCCGAGTAGAAAACGCAATTAAATTCTGGAAGTCACTGAACGTCTCACTTGAAAACAACAATCGCGATTCAATTGATATATTACGGCTGACACTGCCTCTGCTGTCGGCCAAAATGATCTCCGTGCGCCATAATTATGCACAATCGGAAGAACTCACCTACGATCGCTATGCAATAGCCGCTTCAAAACTTGACGAGTGCCACCCCGAAAGCATATATCCAGCGCTGATGGAGTTCCTTGAATCTCTTGAGGAGTTCTTCCCCGACTGCAACTACAAAGCAAACCTTCCTGATCTAATCAGACCAGAGACGCTCACCAAACTAAAAAGCGAAGTAGCACAATTACCCTATGAATTCATACGCCACACTTTAGATTATGGAATTTCTATAGCCATTGAATTTGAAGGACTAGCAATCCGAAAACACTCTGCGCTTACCGCGGATCTTGCAGCTCCACTTACAGCTGGATTCGACTACATCTCAGAAGTCAATCCCACTGCTGGAGATCTTTTCTTTCGCTCTGCCGGCAGCAACTTCATGTCCTTAGAATCAAAATCCTATGACATCATAAAAACCAATACTTCGCCCGCATTTTACTTACATCTGAAATATTCAACTTTCGATATAAAAACAACCACACAGAGTCTGTCGGGTATTTTCTCGCCACAGAAGCAATTTGTACTTATCGACCCCCCTTTTGCGCCGCTTACAGGCTCGTCTCTTATTTTTTCTGACCAACATCCGAAATCAGCGCTGGAAACTTTAATAAAAATAACTAAAAAAACCTCCTACGATATCGCTGTCACTATCGTCCCTAGGACTGACTGTACAAAGCCAGGCATAACTCGAGACCTACGCCAACGATTGATTGATGGTAGAAAAATTCTGGCAGTTGTCGAGTTCAGCAGTTTCAATCGAGCTGGAAAGCAGATATTGGTAACCGCACTTGTCACATCCCACAAAACCCACCACCACCGAAACTCCATACTTTTTATAGATGCTACCGCACTCCGCAGCCTAGACAAGAGCGAGAACTTTAGCTACATGGAGTTCTCTGCTGAAATTATAAAATCTTGGGCGCTAGAGCTATGGCCTCAGGGCGGTGCTTACCACTTTGAAAACCAACCAGGTCGCTCAAGCAAGATCGCATCCAATATTTTCGAAAGAGAGTTCGGCGATGGGTATAAAAACATCCCCGGCCTTTGCAAAGAGGTAGAAATAGATGAAATAAGGAATAACGACTACAAACTCGCTGCGAAATCCCATATTGGCGATCTCGACAAAGAAAGCAAGATACTTTCCAAGATCAACCCTGCTCCAGTTGTAGAGAAACTTCTGGAAAAAACAAACAACAACAAAAGAATCTATGTCATAGGAAACAATGGGGAAGGTAAAAGCTTGTTACTTTTCGATCTAGTCGAAGAACTGTGCAAGCTTAAACTACGATCAGTTGGAATAGCATTCGCCATGGTTGACAGATTTCCACTGGAAAAAACTCCGCCCTACAGATACCCAGCATTCATCTACGCTGGCGCAAAAAACAGAAGCAAATCGACAAGCTCGTCTTCATCAAACTTAGCCAAACTCATCAAGGGAATTTTTTGCAACAAAGAAAAGCTTATTTGCTTCAGCAGCATCCTAAGCGAACTGGGGTTTTCCGGAAACTACTACTTGATCGGACCGCACAAGCAAACAGTAGTAAAAGGTCGTGAACCGATACTTCTCCCCCTGAGCTCAGACCCCATTGACAATGCCGATGTATTCACTTATTCCAGTCCGCGCCATACGCTTGGATTAATGCGAGAGACAGACGACAACCAGGTAACTCCATTTTTAGAGTTGAGCTCAGGCGAACAGCAAATTTTGAGCTTAATTGTAAAGGTTTTAAGTTACGCACAAAAAGACATTATATTCCTTATTGACGAACCCGAAATTAGCCTGCACGTAAGCTGGCAGAACTCGATACCTTTTATACTCGAAAAAATTTCAACTTCTTTCAAATGTGACTTTGTCGTTGCGACACACTCGCCATTACTGATAGCGAGTGCCAACTACCCCCAAGATTTTTGCTTTGTCGCACAAAAACAGAAACTGGAATTACTCCCCATAGAATCAAAAAAGACGGTCGAGGGTGTTCTCTTTGATAATTTTAAAACACACACACCAAACAACAGGAAAATCCCCGAGCGCTGCGCCCAACTGGTTTCCAACGCTATAGAACAAGCCAACAGCAGAAACCCACTCAATGATGTATTTTCTTCAGCCATCGCCGAACTAGACGACATCATAAAAATAATAAAGCTAATGGAGCCTGCCAAGAGCTATTCAGCACACTCACAAATAACACTCGTCGCCTCGGCAAAATTAGCGATCCAGGAATTGTCTCGCCTCAACGAATTGGAGGTTTAATAGGGCATGCTAAAAGCCGAGCTACTCTGCCGAGATGCACGTAGACAAGAAGTCCAGAGCTACTTAAAAAAATCGCACGCCACTAAAAAGCACATATCCAAGACCGTAGAACTTTTAACAAACTGGGCGAAAGACTCAAAAAAAAATAAAGCTGATAAGTGGCCGGCTTTGTCCGCCTATACAACTCCCAAAATAAAAGGCGTATCTGCTTTGAATGGGGCAGGTATCAAGTCCGCATTCCGTGACTTCCTGAGTCCACAGCAAGAGCACCGTTGTTGCTATTGCCGAAGGCTACTTTTGAGCCATGGATCTGCAAAACCCATCGAGCATATTTTACCAAGACAAACCTTTCCACAATTTTCACTTTACTATTGGAATCTCAGTATTTGTTGTGCCGACTGTAATCGCAAAAAAGGTGATCATGCTTGGGGAAATATTAGCCCCACAGATCTCGCGTACCCCCGGCCTACGGATTTTGAGGACTTCTTCCACCCTCGCTTCCACGAATACAACAGCCATGTCAGATTTTTTAGAATTGAAACCAATGGAACGGCTTTTTCGATTTACAGAGGAATAACACCTCAGGGCAAGCACTTATGCTTAAATTTGCTGCGTTTCATATCTGCAAAAGAGGCACTATGCACCACCAACCCAGTAATTGCGCCAGCGCTGATAAAACTCGACAGTTTCTTAGACAAGGCAGAGGACCTGAATCTGACATCCGTCTCCAGGTTTATAAATACTCTGAATGATTCTTTAGAAGAAAGTATTTAACGGCACAATATCGCACTCAGATTCTCAGGAGCCTTGCTTTACGCATGACTCCTGATCTGAAATAACTATTCGAGTTTTCGATAGCTGTTGATGATCGCCGAGAAGTCTTTCCCGCCGTCCCCACGCTGGCTCATCGCCTGATACAACTGCTGCGCCACCGCGCCGAGCACCACCGGCTGGTGCGCCTGACGCGCCGCTTCGGTTGCCAGCCCTAAATCCTTGAGCATCAGTTCGGCCCCGAAGCCGCCGCTGTAACCACGCGAGGCTGGAGCTGTTTCAACGATGCCCGGCCACGGGTTGTACATTTCCGAACTCCAGCAACGCCCGGTCGAGCTGTTGATGATCCCGGCCAGCACTGTGGTGTCGATCCCCAGCGCATCGCCCAGCGCCATCGCTTCACTGACGCCGACCATCGAGATCGCCAGCAGCAGGTTGTTGCAGATCTTGGCGATTTGCCCGGTGCCGACTTCACCGCAATGCACGATGTTGCGGCCCATCTGCGCCAGCACCGGTTGCAGGGTGGCGAACAGCTCGGGTGTCGCGCCGACCATAAAGGTCAGCGTGCCGGCGGTCGCGCCACCGGTGCCGCCGGAGACCGGTGCATCCGCCATCGCCACGCCTTGCTTGGCCGCTGCGGCCGCGACATCACGGGCGGTCTGTGGATCGATGGTGCTGCAATCCACTGCCGGCACACCCTGGCGAATGCCGGCCAGCACACCGTCCTCACCCAGCCAGACGCTGCGCACATGCACCGCCGCCGGGAGCATGGTGATCACCAGTTCAGCGTCTTCGGCCGCTTCACGGGCCGAGGCGCGGATGCTGCCGCCCAGTTGCGCCAATTCCGCCAGCACAGTCTTGTTCAGGTCCACCAGGTTCAGCGAGTGGCCGGCCTTGATCAGGTTGCGCGCCATCGGCGCGCCCATGTTGCCCAGACCGATAAATGCGATTTTCATGGCCGTTCCTCAGCGCAGGTTGATGGTGGTGTTCACGCCGTCGTTGACGCTGTCGTCATCGAACCAGCGCGCCGTGACCGTTTTGGTCTGGGTGTAGAACTGCACCACTTGCTTGCCGTACGGGCCGAGGTCGCCGAGTTTCGAACCACGCGAACCGGTGAAGCTGAAGAACGGCACGGGCACCGGAATCGGGATGTTGATGCCGACCTGGCCGACGTCGATTTCCGTCTGGAATTTGCGCGCCGCCGCACCGCTCTGGGTGAACAGGCCTGTGCCGTTGCCGAACGGGTTGGCGTTGACCAGCGCAATGGCCTGGTCGAGGGTGTCGACTTCCAGCACCACCAGCACCGGGCCGAAGATTTCCTGGGTGTAGATCTGCATGTCAGTCGTCACACCCGAGAACAGGGTCGGGCCGACGAAGTTGCCCTGCTCGTAACCCGGCACTTTGATGTCGCGCCCATCGAGTTCAAGCTTGGCGCCCTCCTTGATGCCGCTTTCGATCAGATCGAGAATCCGCGCCTTGGCTTTCTTCGAGATCACCGGGCCAACATCGGTGCCCGGCTCGCTGCCGGAGTTGACCTTGAGTTTTTGCGCCAGCGCTTTCAGATCCGGCAGCCATTGTTTCGCCGCACCAACCAGCACCACCACCGAGGTGGCCATGCAGCGCTGACCGGCCGCACCGAAACCGGCGCCGACCAGCGCATTCAACGCTTGCTCGCGATTGGCGTCCGGCAGCACCACGGCGTGATTCTTCGCGCCCATCATCGATTGCACGCGTTTGCCATGCTTGCCCGCCAAGTCATAGACATGGGTGCCGACCGCAGTCGAACCGACGAACGACACGGCTTTGATGTCCTTGTGGGTGCACAGGCCATCAACCACGTCCTTGCCACCGTGCACCACGTTGAGCACGCCCGCCGGAACCCCGGCCTCGATCGCCAGTTCCACCAGCAGCATGGTCGACAGCGGGTCCTGCTCCGAAGGCTTCAAGACGAAGGTGTTGCCGCAGGCGATGGCCATCGGGAACATCCACAGCGGAATCATCGCCGGGAAGTTGAACGGCGTAATGCCGGCACACACGCCGATTGGCTGGCGCAGGGTGTAGGTATCGACGCCGCCCGCCACGTTTTCGGCGAACTCGCCCATTTGCAGGGTGCCGATGGAGCAGGCGTGCTCGACCACTTCCAGGCCACGGAAAATGTCGCCCTCGGCGTCGGCAATGGTCTTGCCCTGCTCGGCGCTCAGCACCACGGCGATGCGTTTGGAGTGCTCGCGGATCAGCGCCTGCAGCTTGAGCATGATGCGCATCCGCGCGCCGATCGGGGTCAGCTTCCAGGTCTGGAAGGCGCGGTGTGCGGCACTGATCGCGGCATCGACTTCAGCGGCCGTGGCGAACGGTACCTTGGCCAGCACTTGCTGGGTCGCCGGGTTGACGATGTCGTGCCACTCGGTGGTCTGCGATTCGACCCACTCGCCGTCGATCAGCAGCTTGACCTTCTGGACCGTGGTTTCGTTGGGCGTAAGCGATGCGTTCATGCTGGTCTCCGAAACTTGTTTTTATCGTAGGAGCCAAGGCGAAAGGTTCGCCTCGAGATGAGGCGTGTGTCACGAATTGGTTGTCGGACTGTTTTTGGAGTATAGATGTGCAAACTTCTAATAAGAACGCACATATAAGCCCGTCCATCATGCAAAAAAACATCACCTCCCTGGGGTCGCTGAACTGGGACGACCTGAAGTTTTTCCTCGAAGTCGCCCGCACCCGCAAGGCCAGCACCGCGGCCAAACGGCTCGCCGTCGACTACACCACGGTGTCGCGGCGCATCAGTTCGCTGGAAGCCGCGTTGGGCACATTGCTGTTCGAAAAGTCGCGCACCAGCGGTTTCGTGCTGACCACCGAAGGCCAGCGTTTGCTCGGTTATGCCGAGTCGATTGAAAGCACGCTGCACATGGCGTGTGAGCAGGTCTCGGGTTCTGGCGTGGCCCTCTCCGGGCATGTGCGCATGGGCTGCACCGAAGGCTTCGGCAGCTTTTTCATCACCCCGCAGCTGAGCCATTTCGTCGACGCCTACCCGGCGATCTCGGTGGACATCCTGCCGCTGCCGCACTTCATCAGCCTGTCCAAACGCGAAGCCGACATCGTCATCGCCCTGGAACGCCCGGAGCACGGCCCGTATGTGTGCTGCAAACTCTGTGACTACCGTTTGCAGCTGTACGCCACCCAGGACTACCTCGACCAACACCCACCGATCCGCCGCCCGGCCGATCTGGGCAAGCATCAATTCATCAGTTATGTGGATGACCTGGCGTTCAGCTCGGAGCTGCTGTACCTGGCGAACGTGCTGCCCGGCGCCAGCGCCCATCTGCGCAGCACCAGCGTGATCGCGCAATTCGTCGCGGCGCAGCAAGGGCGTTCACTGGCGATTCTGCCGTGCTTCCTCGCCGCGCAGGATCCGCGCCTGCTGCCGGTATTGCCCGAGGAAATCGACATCACCCGGCAGTTCTGGATGTACTGCCGGGAGGACCTGCGCAAGTTGAAACGGATCACCCTGTTGTGGGATTACATCCGCGAGGTGACCGAGCGCAATCAGGGTCTGCTGATGGGGCAGACGCGGGAGATGCAGTTCGCCGATTAATCGGCGCTGACCACAATCGACACCCGGCGATTTTCGGTGCGTCCTGCGGCGGTGTTGTTGGACGCCACCGGCTCACTGCTGCCCAGTCCGCGCAACTGGATGTTCTCTTCCTTCATGCCGACGGTGGTCAGCACCTTGGCCACGCTCTTGGCCCGACGCAGCGACAGTTGCTGGTTGTAGGTTTCTTTACCGGATGCATCGGTGTGACCGTCGACCCGCACCCGCTCAATGCCGATCCCCACCAGCGCCTTGCCGATGCGTTCGACGATATCGGTGCTCTGCGAGTTCAGGCTTTCGACATCACTGCCAAACAGCACTTTGCCCGACAAGCCGAACGCCCAGCCCTCGTCGGTCGGCTCGAAGCCCTGTTGTTTGAGTACGGCGATCTGCGCCGGGGTCAGGCCTTTTTGCGGTGCGGTCTGGCAACCGGTCAACGCCAATACGGCAATCATCAGCAAGGCGGAAAACAATCGAGCGGGAAATGTGAACACGGGAATCAGCTCCTGGTTTGAAAATTGACGACCGGGTTCTCCGACCCGGCAGTGAATTGAGCGCCACGCGACAAGCGCTTGGCCTGGTACATCGCCGCGTCGGCGGCGTTGAGCAAGGCGCCTGGCGTGACGCCATGATCGGGAAAAACCGCAATGCCGATACTGAGCGAGGTCACCACACTGGTATTGCCCGGCAGTGCAATCGGCATGTCCATGCTGGCAAGAATCTTGTCTGCGATACGCTCGGCGTCTTCGATCTTGTGCAGCGGCGCGAGCAGCACGGCGAACTCATCGCCGCCCAGCCGTGCCACCAGATCCTCTTCGCGCAGCTGCGCGCGCACCCGATTGGCGACCGCCACCAGCACCGCATCGCCGGCGGCGTGGCCGAAGTTGTCATTGATGCCTTTGAAGCGGTCGCTGTCGAGAAACAACACCGCGACCCGTTCGTTGAGCTTGCCGGCATTGCGCAACGCGCGAATCAACCGACCTTCGAAAAACGCCCGGTTCGGCAAGCCGGTAAGGCTATCGTGGCTGGCTTGATGGGCGAGGGTTTCGTTCTCGCTTTGCAGGTGAGTTTGCCAGGATTCGAGTTCGTCGAGCAGGGCATTGAAGTCGTTGCCGAGGTTATCCAGCTCGGCGATCTGCGCTGGCGGTACGCGTCGATCCAGCGCGCGCTCGCTGCGAGCGGCATGGGCCACCGCCGCGAGGCTGCGAAGCGGGCCGGTGATGCTGCGCAACTGGCGGCGCGCCAGATACAGCGCGACCCAGGCACTGATCGCGGTACAGAGGATGATCCCCGCCAGACCGCTGAGCAAAAAGCGCATCAGGCTGCCACCGTGGCCGACCAGCAGAACGTGGCCGACTTCACGGTCCTGATGCACGATCGACAGGCTGATCGGTTTTTCCAGAATGCCGCGAGCGATCTGCATTTCCAGCCCGGAGAACAGCCCGTTTTCCGGTCGCTGCCAACGCGCCAGCAACTGGCCCCGCGCATCAAAGACCTGGGCATCTGCCACTTCTTCGGTGGACGCGATCAAGGCCAGCGCTTCGGTAGCGGCGGCCTTGTCGTTGAACACCACCGCCGCTTCCACGGTGTAGCTGATCGAGCGCGCAATCAGTTGCAGATTGTGATCGGCGTAGACCCGCAGCGCGAGAACCCCGAGCAGGGTCAGCGACACGCTGGCCATCGCCACGGCCACCAGCGCGACAATCAAATGTCCACGGCCGATGACCGAGCCCAGTGTCGGGCGGATTTTCGAACGAAACAGGCTCATGGTGCCGCCGGTTTGCGGCGCGACAACTGCAGCACGCTCGGATGGATGCGTACACCACTGCGAGCGACGGAGTCGAGATTGACCTCGAAGGAGACTTGCTCATCGCCGACCCGCAGGCAGAACAGGCTACCGACCGTGCACTGATCGCCACCTTCGCTGATGCTCAGCACCGGATGACCGATCAACGAAGCAAACAGCCGACTGCGTTCATCCGCCGTAAGCTTGCCGATGTAGACGGCGTCGCACTCACTGACGATCACTGGGTTGTCAGCCAGTAAACGACGCACGGTCACCGGCCGCCCTGTGGCTTGCGTGGTGCCTTTGACCAGGTCGTCGGTGTACTCGGTGGGGCCGACGATGCACAGGCGCAGTTGCGCCGGTTCCACCGGCCAGCGGGCGTAACTGAGAATGCCAAGGACGACTTGCGTCACCGATTTGGCCCGTTGCTCGGCCATGCCGACCGGTGTTGGTGATTGGGCGACAGCCACGCCCGCCAGCAACCAGAGCAGTCCGACAAGCAACGCCTGCTTGCAGCCAACTACGCGCTCTGTCGCCCAGACAGCCACCTTCATGCAGGGATTCTCTTGGATCGTACCGAAATGATGCCGCAACGATAGCACAGCGGAGTAACACCCGCGAAACAGTGACCTCTGACCGGTTGGTCAGCAATCTCCGCCGACCACCGGTCTTTTCACCCCTGAGCCCCGGTCCCCTCTTCCAGTTCCAGCATCAGTCCGCTCAGACGCTTGACCTTGCGCTGCACCGCCTCTTCAAACACGCCCGCCCGGGGTTCAATCAAGGTAAACCAGTGCTTGGCCCGAGTAATACCGGTATAGATCAATTCTTTGGTCAACACCGGGTTCAACGCGTCCGGCAGGATCAGCGCGGTATGCGCGAACTCCGAACCCTGGGATTTGTGCACCGTCATCGCGTACACCGTTTCCACATCGTTGAGCCGGCTCGGCAGCACGAAACGCACGCCACCCTGGCCATCGTTACGCGGAAAGGCGACGCGCAGCACCGGTTTGCCGGCATCCGGGCCTTCGCGCTCGGGCAACTTGAGGGCGATGCCGATATCGCCGTTCATCAGGCCCAGACCGTAATCATTGCGGGTCATCAACACTGGCCGGCCTTCGTACCATTGCTGGTCATGCTCGATCAATCGCGCCTTGAGCAGGGCTTCGGTGATCCGCAGATTCAGCCCTTCAACGCCCCAAGGCCCCTTGCGCACGGCACACAACAACTGGAAGGTGTCGAACGCCTGCAGCACATCCCGCGCCCAGTTGACCCAGTCCGGATGCTCCAGCGGCCTGCCTGCCGGCGGACGTTGTTGGCGCAGCACGTTTAGATAGTGGCGATAGCCTTGTGGACCGTCGCCATGGCCCTCAAGCAACAGCCGCTCAAGCTTGTGATCGTGCTCGCCCTTGAGCGGCAGTGAAAACACATCGTCGTAGTGACCGGCCGCCAGCAACTGACGCGCCTCCTCCGGCAACTGCTGATTGACCCGGCGCGCAAGCTGACCGATGCCGCTGCCCTCACCAAAACGCCGGGAATGACGCAACATCACCAGTTGCTGAGCCAGCGGATGGGAACCGTCGCGATCCTCTTGCAGGCCACTGTCCCGCAAGGACTCAGCACTGACCGACTCCAGCCACTGCCGGGTCTGCGGGTTGTACCAGCCTGCCTCGGCATCACGACACAAATCACCCAGCACCGCCCCGGCCTCCACCGAAGCGAGTTGATCCTTGTCGCCGAGCAGCACCAGACGCGCATGCGCCGGCAATGCATCAAGCAAGTTGGCCATCATCTCCAGGTCGATCATCGAAGCTTCATCGACCACCAGCACATCCAGCGGCAAGCGGTTACCGGCATGGTGACGGAAGTGTCGGGTGCCGGGACGACTGCCCAGCAGTCGATGCACGGTGGTCACGTCGCACGGGATTTTCTCGCGCACGGCTTCGGCGACTTTCAGCGACTGCACTTGCTGACTGATGGACTCGGTCAACCGCGCCGCCGCCTTGCCGGTCGGTGCCGCCAGACGAATGCGCAACGGCTGGCCGGCCTCCACCGCCGGCGCCTGGAGCAGCGCGAGCAGGCGCACCACCGTGGTGGTCTTGCCGGTCCCCGGACCGCCGGTGATGATGCTGAAGGCACCGCGCGTGGCAAGGGCGCAGGCGAGTTTCTGCCAGTCGATGACCGCTTCCGCCCCGGCAGGGCCGAACAACTCGTCGAGACGCTGGGGCAAGTCATCGGGTGGCGTTTCACCTTGGGCCAGACGCGTGCGTAACGCCGCATCGATACGGCGCTCATACGCCCAGTAGCGCCGCAGATACAGACGCTTGCCGGACAGCACCAACGGTCGCTGTTGTGCCGCGTCGCTGGCGTCTGCCGCCAGTGCCACCAGCGCACTGCTCGCCAACGCCTTGCACCAATGGGCGCCATCCAGCGTTTCAAGCAATTGCGACGGCAGCAGCAACAAGCCGCCCTGCGCATCGCCTTCGGGTGGCAGAGACAGCGCGAAATCCGGGGCCTTGAGGGTTTCGAACAGGTCCAGGCAGACATGTCCGTGACCCAGTTGATGGCTGGTCAGCGCAGCCGCGAGCAGCACCAGAGGATCGGACTCTGGTGCCAGCTCGTGCAGAAAGCCGACGAAGGCCTTGTCCAGCGAACGCAGCCAGTTTCGTTCAACCCAACGGTCGAGCAACAACAGGAGATCGGCGGCACTTGTCAGCGGAGACAGGCCCGACGGTTTGTCGCTGGCCGATGACAGGTCGGCGAAGGTACGGTTCATAACAGGACTCCCTGTTCCCAGGCGGGTTCGCTCTTGGGTTCCGGCTTACCCTGGAACAGGCGATCCAGTCGTTCGATCAGCTCCCGTGGCGGGCGCGCGAAATACACGCCGCGACTGTCTGACCGGGTCCCGCGCAGGAATACATACAACGCACCACCGACATGCCGGTCGTAATCGTAATCGGGCAGCCGCGCCTTCAGTTGCCGATGCAGCGCCAACAGGTACAACACGTATTGCAGGTCGTAACGGTTGTCGAGGATCGAGCGTTCCATGGCTTGCTCGGTATAGGCCGCATCATCGACGCCCAGCCAGTTGGATTTGTAGTCGGCCACGTAGTACCGCCCCTCGTGTTCGAAGGTCAGGTCGATAAAGCCTTTGAACATGCCGTTCAGTTGCACCGGCTCGGCAGCCACCCGAGCCACACCGTTGTGGGTGTATTGGCGCACCCACTCGTCGAGTTTGAGCACATCGACCTTGTGACTGGCGAACCAGAACTCCATCTCGACACGGTACTGTTTCAGTTGCTCGAGAACGACCGGAGGCTGCCCGCCACCCGTTGGCAGCGGCGACTTGAGCAAATGGTGCAACCATTCACTGAGGGTGTTGATCCAGCCCTCCCAGCCGCGCAGGTTACAGCGCCGACCAATCGCATCCGTGAGCGACTCGAAGGAAACGGCAAAACCTTCGTCGCCGGCCCACTCCAGCAAACCATGGAGAAAGGTGCCCGGGTTAGGGCCGCGGGGGAATCGGTGGATATCGGCACCTGCGGCGACGATCTCGCGCGGTGCATCCGGGTCGAGGCGCTCATCATCAAACAGTTTTTGCGCTTGTGGACTGTCCGGCGCCTCATCACTGCCGACACTTAACACGTCACTGATGCGCAAGGCACTGTAAGAGGCAATCCACCAGTTCTCACTGGCCTTGCGCTTGGGCACCAAGGTGGCACTGAGGATCGCCTGATTGCGCTCGGGGCGATAAATCTCGTCGGTCGCTTGCGGCATGTCACCCAAGTGTATGGCCGCGCAGTCCTGCTGCAGATCCAGCAGCCAACGGCTCAGGCCGGTTGACTCACCCAGTTTTTCGCCACCACCCAGCAGGTAACCCAGCGCCGAAAGGTGAAGCACCGAACTGTTGTTATTGCCGCGCTTGAGATCCGTGACACCCAGCCAGCAGGCATGTTGCGCGCGTGTCAGGGCGACGTAGAGCAGACGAAGGTCCTCGGCCAGACGCTCATCGTCCGCCAGGGCAATCAACTCGGCAGTCGGTTTCAGCGTCACCTGAGCCTTGCCGGATGCGTCGTGGTAATGCAGCGGCAAACGGCTGCCGTCCACCGGTTTTGCCGAGCAGATGAAGGGCAGGAACACCAACGGATATTCAAGCCCTTTGGACTTGTGGATGGTTACCACCTTGACCAGTTGCTCGTCACTCTCCAGACGCAATATCTGTTCTTCTCCGGCCTGACCGGACAACGCCAGCAGCTCGGCCAGATGTCGAATCAGCGCTTGCTCGCCATCGAGCTCCGCTGCGGCCTGCTGCATCAGTTCCGACAAGTGCAAAAGGTTGGTCAGCACCCGTTCACCATCACTGCGGGCGATCAGGGTCTGCGGCAAGTGAAAGTCGTGCAGCAGGCGTCGCAACATCGGCAATACACCCTGCTTGCGCCAAAGCTCACGATATCCCCGGAACTGCATGACGCGCGCTTCCCAGACCAACTCGTCCTGATTCAGCCGCTCCAGCTCAGCCAACGGTAAATTCAGGGTAATGCAGGCCAGTGCGGCCTTCAGCGAACGCTCGACATCCGGCTCGGCACAGGCCTTGAGCCAAGACAGCAAGTCATGCGCTTCCTGAGCGGCGAAGACCGAGTCCTTGTCCGACAGATACACGCTGCGGACCCCACGGGCGGCGAGCTCTGTGCGCACGGCTTGAGCCTCTTTGCCATCGCGCACCAGAATGGCGATATCGGAAGGCCGCAAGCCTCTGAAATCTTCTGCGTCCTGAACGAACCCCGCTGCACCGCTTTGCCCACCGTTGAGCAATGCGGTGATTTCGCTGGCACAGGCCGCCGCCAACTGCTGGCGATAGACCGCGCCTGAGAGCGGCTGGTCCGTCGGCAGGTGCCAGACATTCAGCGCCGCGACATCCTGGCCGGCGATCTGCAGCCGCTCTTTGCGTCCCTGCGAATCAACCGGCAGGAACGGAACCGGGTTTTCCCCGTTCTTTTCCCGAAACAAAAACGCGCCGCGTCCCTGCTCACGAGACTCGGCGCGTTCGAATACATGATTGACCGCGTTCACCATGCCATGGCTGGAGCGGAAGTTGGTGCCCAGCGTATGCAGGCGGCCGGTGGTAGCCTGACGCGCACGCAGGTAGGTGTAGATATCGGCGCCACGGAACGCGTAGATCGCCTGCTTGGGGTCGCCGATCAGGAACAGGCCAGTGTCCGGACTGTTGTCTTCGATGCGATAGATGCTCTCGAAGATCCGGTACTGCACCGGGTCGGTATCCTGAAACTCATCAATCAGCGCCACCGGAAACTGCTCGCGGATCACCGCCGCCAGGCGCTCGCCGCTGTCGGATTGCAACGCCGCATCGAGGCGCAACAGCATGTCATCGAAACCCATTTCCGCACGGCGACGCTTCTCTTCCTCAAAGCGTGCCCCCACCCATCTCGCGGCGTGCTGCAATACCGCAGCATCGGGGGTTGGCAGCGCGTCGAGGCTCGACTTGAGCCCCGGCATCGCATCCAGCCCCGGATGACTCGGTGCTTGGCCCTTCCAGGCTTCGGCCATGCCGTCAGGCGTCAGCCGGGTGAAACCGGTACCGATGTCCAATTGCTCCATGGTCTCGTCTACGGCCCAGGCCTTGAGCTTCTCGAACCAGGGTTCAAAGTAGCGCGCCTGCATCTTGCGGCCATCAACGGCTTTGCTCGCAACGCCCTCATGACAGATCACCAGCAGTTCATCTGCCCACTGACGCCACGGCATCTTCAGTTCGAGCAACGCAGCGCGGCGTTCCTGCAGGCACTCGTCGATCAACTCTGCGGGGGCCTTGCCTTCATCGCTGTCGCGCTCACTGCCAAACAGACCGCGCACCCGTGGCAATAACGCGGCCGGACCACCCCAGTTACTCCGAACCCAGTTCAGCGCATCGCCCTGCATCGGATAACAGAACAGTCGCCAGTAATCGCGCAGCACTTCGCCAAGCAGATCGCTGTGATCCGTCTCCAGGGATTGGGTAAACAAGCTGCCACTGTCGAAGGCATGTTCTCGCAACATGCGCTGGCACCAACTGTGGATAGTGGAAACGGCCGCTTCGTCCATCCATTGCGCGGCGATGTCCAGACGATTGGCGCAACCGGGCCATTGTGCCGGCTCAAACTGCTCGCGCAATTCGGCGATCAGTCCATCCGGGGCGGGGGTTTCTTCACGGAAAAATCGTGCGGCCTCAGCCAGCCGCGTACGGATACGTTCACGCAGCTCCTTGGTGGCGGCATCAGTGAAGGTCACCACGAGAATCTGCGGGGGCAGCAGTTCCCGGCCGAAGCCGTTCGATTCGCCGCCGTGCCCGAGGATCAGCCGCAGATAAAGCGCCGAGATAGTAAAGGTCTTGCCCGTCCCGGCACTGGCTTCGATGAGCTGACTGCCGTGCAGCGGGAACGCCAGGGCCAGAGGTGTCTTGGTGGTCATCCGCGTGCCCCTTCGCTGGTCAAGGAGCGCCACGGCGCTTCATATAGAGGGCGATACAACGCGTCGCACCAACCGGAGAATGTTTCGTCGGCAATCAATGCATCAAAGTCGGCGAATTGGCGGGACAGCGCAGGGCTTTCACGGCGCTCGCCTTCGCTGTTCTGGCCGTCGCCTTCGTAAGTTTTTCTGGCAGCAGCTTCGGCCTTGAGCGGCTCAGTCTGCGCAAGCCAGGCGAAAGCGGTCTTGACCGCGATCGGCAGCGGCTGGCGCATGCCGGCCTGCCAGGCGAGCAGCAGATCGCCAAGAAAGCGCATGGCTCGGTCCTGCTCCATCGGCTCAAGCAGCAGCGTATCGTCACTCGCCACCAGCGCCGTGGTCAGCGTGAGTCCGCTGGCGCTGGCCACGAGGTGATTGACCCAGGGCTTGGTCAACCGATGCCATTTTCGACTTTTGATCGAACCGATGCTGTTGGGAATAGCCGTGACCGACAACACGCCACCGTCGGCGCGCTGGTGCAAACCGGCGAGCCAGCCCTCAATACGCACGCCTTGCAAGTCGAGGTTGACCGGGATCGCACTGGTTACCGGCGTTGGCCACAACGCCAATAGCTGTTTATACCGTTGCAACAAGTCGGGCAACGGCTCGATCAGCTCCCGTTGCAGGCATTCACCAAAACCGGCCATGGGCAGCAGGCCACTGTTTTGCAGACGCCGGGCCTGATCCTCAAGCGCCCGATCAATATTGTCCGGCTGCCGGAGTGCGGCTTCGAGCAGGCTGTCGCTGAGTGTGTAACGCTGCAATGCATCCAGCACGAAAGGTTCTTCGTCCGCCAGGGGCGCTTCGGCAGCCTCGAAATAGACTTTGAGTCGCTGGGTAAAAAAGTGCCGGACCGGATTACGCAGGAAGTCCTGCAGCAAGGCCAGGCTCAATGGCTCTTCTTGAACATGCGGCGCCAGTAGCTCTGCCTCGTGTCGCGGTTGATGGCTCTGGTGCAGAACCTGCCATTCACGGGCATAGCTGAAGAGCTGATCGCCCTCATGGAAATAGCGCGAGCTGAACGGTTGCAGTGGATGCTCCTCGGTCATGGCGCTCAACAGATCCTGCTGCTCATCGCGCAGCCGCCAGCCGCTGGCGAGGTGGTCGCGCAACTGGCCAATCAGTACCGAAGCAGGTCGCTCACTGTTGTCGCGAATGCTGCGGCCAACCCAACTGACGTAAAGCTGATCCCGTGCAGACAGCAGCGCCTCGAGCAACAGATAGCGATCATCCTCACGCCGCGACCGGTCGCCTGGGCGGTAATCACTGCCCATGAGGTCGAAGTCCAGCGGCGGTTGCGCTCGGGGGTAGTCGCCATCGTTCATCCCCAGCAAACAGACAAGTTTGAACGGGATCGCCCGCATGGGCATCAACGTGCAAAAGTTTACTGCGCCGGCAAGAAAACGCTGGGACAGACGGCCCTGATCCAATCCCGCGAGCCAGGCTTCGCGAACCACCGTCAACGGCAGCTCATCTACCAGCCCTACAGACTCACAGGTCTGCAGCCAGGTCTCGCGCAGCTCTTCAAGTTGCGTCAGCAGATAATCGTCGTGCTCGTTACTGGCCTTGAAAAATAACTGCATCAGGACTTGCAGACGCTGCCCCCACACCTTGGGTTGAGCAGCCTGAGTGAGCTCGTGGTGGGCCAGTTCCAATGCGTCGAGCAAGGCCACCAACGGCCCGATCAACGCAGCATCCAATCCGCCAATCTCATCATAAGGCTCGATGCCCGCGCAGGCGCTGGAGCTGCCGACAGCGTACCCCAGTAACATTCGCCGCAAGCCGAAATGCCAGCTGTTCTGCTCCAGCTCATCCGGTAAACCCAGACCGGCACGCTGCTCGGCGTTCATTCCCCAACGCACACCCGCGCCTTCGATCCAGCGGTGCAGCGTTGGCAGATCACGCTCTTGCACGCCAAAACGGGCGCGTAATGCAGGAACGTCGAGCAGGTCGAGGATCTCACTGACCGGGAAGCGACTGTCCGGCAGTTTGAGCAGGTGCTCGACTGCAATCAGCAACGGATCCCGACCGCGTTGACCCTGGTCGGCCAGGGTGAAGGGGATAAAGCGTGGGTCTTGTCGGTCCACTTGACCAAATACCGCCCGGATATGCGGTGCATAGCTGTCGACGTCCGGGACCATCACGATCACATCGCGTGGACGCAGATCCGGATTGGCGCTGAAGCGTGCGAGTAACTGATCGTGGAGAATCTCCACTTCGCGTTGCGCACTGTGGGCAACGTGAAACCGTATGGAATCGTCGTGCTCGAGATCAACAGCAGACCAGTGCTCACGCGTTTCGTTGAGTGGCCGCAACTCAAGGATATCGTCCTGAAGTTGATTGAGCAGGTTCTGCGGCTGGTTTTCGCTGAACAGGTCGATGCGCCCGTCACGAAAGGCGGCGCGGTAGCTGTTGGGGTCGTCATAGCTGTCGAGCAGGTTGATGTAGTCACGACCTTGCTTGCCCCACGCGGCGAGCAGCGGGTGGGCGTGTTGATGCAACGCATCAGGATCGAGTACGGCGGGCATTCCGCTCTTGCGACTCTGACGCTTGTATTGATGTCGCAGCAGATCCTTGTCGGCGACGATATCGGCCCAATGGTGTCTGCACGGGTTGTGCACGCACAGCAGCACCTGGCTGAAACGCGCGAGTCCGGCCAACGCTTCAAGCACTTGGGCCGGCAATGACGATATGCCGAACACGATTACTCGCGAGGGGAGCCCCGCTGGTGCATGCTCAAGGGCGTTTATGCGCTCGATAAAGCGCTGATGAACGCCGGCTCGACTCTGCGCCATGCCTTGCTCACCCACATCATCCAGCAGCGCACGCCACAGTTCAGCCTGCCAGCAACTGACAGGGGGCAGTGGCTTCGCCTCGCCTCTGACATTGCGTAACTGATGCCGGCCGTCGGCCCAATCTTCAAGCCAGTCGGCCCGATACACTTGATACTGGTCGAAAAGGTCCGCCAGGCGCTCAGACAACTGGTAGCGCTTGCGCAAATCGGTGTCATGCGTGAGGAAGCGTTGCAGCGGTTCGAAATGCGGGCGATCAATCACCTGCGGTAACAGACGCATCAGCCGCCAGGTCAACGGGGCTTTGTCGAGCAGGGATGTAGCCGGAGTTTCGTCTCGGCCTAACACCATACGGTAGAGCTGCCACATGAAACTGCCAGGGAGCTGCACATCGATGGCCGCGGCTATTCCGCAGCCACCGAGGTCATCTTCTTCAGGGTCTTCAGCCAGGGCCAGTTTGAGCCATTGGGCGATACCGTTGCTCTGCACCAGAGCGATTTCATTCTCCAAGGGCGCCAATGGGTAGCGGCGCATGATGCTGACCACCAGGCTGCGCAGCTCGTCCAGGCTATTGCTCTGGACCACCATGAATGCAGCGTTGAGGGACGAGGCGTCCGGCATAAAAGCTTCCTTGGAAAAGTACAAAAGCCAGGGCAGAACCTTAGCACTGTCGGCTGGCTGTGACAGCCGGAAGGGGCATCTGCATGTCGTAGGAACTTTCCTGCGGGCAAAACAAAACCCCAACTGCTTTCGCAATTGGGGTTTCGGAATTTAATCTTGACGATGACCTACTCTCACATGGGGAAACCCCACACTACCATCGGCGATGCATCGTTTCACTTCTGAGTTCGGGATGGGATCAGGTGGTTCCAACGCTCTATGGTCGTCAAGAAATTCGGGTACTGAATCGCGGCACACTGGCCTCGCTTCAGCAAATTGGGTATGTGATACAGGTGTTTGTGAATCTCGAACTTTCGGTTCGTTTCGTCTTCACACACCGCAATCTGATGCTCTTTCGAGTAGTCAAATTGCTT
>NZ_JAFGYS010000030.1:0-7272 GCF_017491705.1 Pseudomonas sp. 86_A
TTACTATACCTTTGATAATTCATTACTATTTACTGAGAGCATTCAGAACACTACACAAATCTTTCCACGCTAAATCATAACGTCCGGTTTCTTCCGTGTCAGCACCGGGGCGTTGGCATAATGCAATACGTGTACGCGCTAAACCCTGTGTGCATCGTTTTAATTATTCCCGGACACTCCCGCAGAGAAGTTCCCCGTCAGGGCTGTGGACATAGTTAATCCGGGAATACAATGACGATTCATCGCACCTGACATACATTAATAAATATTAACAATATGAAATTTCAACTCATTGTTTAGGGTTTGTTTAATTTTCTACACATACGATTCTGCGAACTTCAAAAAGCATCGGGAATAACACCATGAAAAAAATGCTACTCGCTACTGCGCTGGCCCTGCTTATTACAGGATGTGCTCAACAGACGTTTACTGTTCAAAACAAACCGGCAGCAGTAGCACCAAAGGAAACCATCACCCATCATTTCTTCGTTTCTGGAATTGGGCAGAAGAAAACTGTCGATGCAGCCAAAATTTGTGGCGGCGCAGAAAATGTTGTTAAAACAGAAACCCAGCAAACATTCGTAAATGGATTGCTCGGTTTTATTACTTTAGGCATTTATACTCCGCTGGAAGCGCGTGTGTATTGCTCACAATAATTGCATGAGTTGCCCATCGATATGGGCAACTCTATCTGCACTGCTCATTAATATACTTCTGGGTTCCTTCCAGTTGTTTTTGCATAGTGATCAGCCTCTCTCTGAGGGTGAAATAATCCCGTTCAGCGGTGTCTGCCAGTCGGGGGGAGGCTGCATTATCCACGCCGGAGGCGGTGGTGGCTTCACGCACTGACTGACAGACTGCTTTGATGTGCAACCGACGACGACCAGCGGCAACATCATCACGCAGAGCATCATTTTCAGCTTTAGCATCAGCTAACTCCTTCGTGTATTTTGCATCGAGCGCAGCAACATCACGCTGACGCATCTGCATGTCAGTAATTGCCGCGTTCGCCAGCTTCAGTTCTCTGGCATTTTTGTCGCGCTGGGCTTTGTAGGTAATGGCGTTATCACGGTAATGATTAACAGCCCATGACAGGCAGACGATGATGCAGATAACCAGAGCGGAGATAATCGCGGTGACTCTGCTCATACATCAATCTCTCTGACCGTTCCGCCCGCTTCTTTGAATTTTGCAATCAGGCTGTCAGCCTTATGCTCGAACTGACCATAACCAGCGCCCGGCAGTGAAGCCCAGATATTGCTGCAACGGTCGATTGCCTGACGGATATCACCACGATCAATCATAGGTAAAGCGCCACGCTCCTTAATCTGCTGCAATGCCACAGCGTCCTGACTTTTCGGAGAGAAGTCTTTCAGGCCAAGCTGCTTGCGGTAGGCATCCCACCAACGGGAAAGAAGCTGGTAGCGTCCGGCGCCTGTTGATTTGAGTTTTGGGTTTAGCGTGACAAGTTTGCGAGGGTGATCGGAGTAATCAGTAAATAGCTCTCCGCCTACAATGACGTCATAACCATGATTTCTGGTTTTCTGACGTCCGTTATCAGTTCCCTCCGACCACGCCAGCATATCGAGGAACGCCTTACGTTGATTATTGATTTCTACCATCTTCTACTCCGGCTTTTTTAGCAGCGAAGCGTTTGATAAGCGAACCAATCGAGTCAGTACCGATGTAGCCGATAAACACGCTCGTTATATAAGCGAGATTGCTACTTAGTCCGGCGAAGTCGAGAAGGTCACGAATGAACTAGGCGATAATGGCGCACATCGTTGCGTCGATTACTGTTTTTGTAAACGCACCGCCATTATATCTGCCGCGAAGGTACGCCATTGCAAACGCAAGGATTGCCCCGATGCCTTGTTCCTTTGCCGCGAGAATGGCGGCCAACAGGTCATGTTTTTCTGGCATCTTCATGTCTTACCCCCAATAAGGGGATTTGCTCTATTTAATTAGGAATAAGGTCGATTACTGATAGAACAAATCCAGGCTACTGTGTTTAGTAATCAGATTTGTTCGTGACCGATATGCACGGGCAAAACGGCAGGAGGTTGTTAGCGCGACCTCCTGCCACCCGCTTTCACGAAGGTCATGTGTAAAAGGCCGCAGCGTAACTATTACTAATGAATTCAGGACAGACAGTGGCTACGGCTCAGTTTGGGTTGTGCTGTTGCTGGGCGGCGATGACGCCTGTACGCATTTGGTGATCCGGTTCTGCTTCCGGTATTCGCTTAATTCAGCACAACGGAAAGAGCACTGGCTAACCAGGCTCGCCGACTCTTCACGATTATCGACTCAATGCTCTTACCTGTTGTGCAGATATAAAAAATCCCGAAACCGTTATGCAGGCTCTAACTATTACCTGCGAACTGTTTCGGGATTGCATTTTGCAGACCTCTCTGCCTGCGATGGTTGGAGTTCCAGACGATACGTCGAAGTGACCAACTAGGCGGAATCGGTAGTAAGCGCCGCCTCTTTTCATCTCACTACCACAACGAGCGAATTAACCCATCGTTGAGTCAAATTTACCCAATTTTATTCAATAAGTCAATATCATGCCGTTAATATGTTGCCATCCGTGGCAATCATGCTGCTAACGTGTGACCGCATTCAAAATGTTGTCTGCGATTGACTCTTCTTTGTGGCATTGCACCACCAGAGCGTCATACAGCGGCTTAACAGTGCGTGACCAGGTGGGTTGGGTAAGGTTTGGGATTAGCATCGTCACAGCGCGATATGCTGCGCTTGCTGGCATCCTTGAATAGCCGACGCCTTTGCATCTTCCGCACTCTTTCTCGACAACTCTCCCCCACAGCTCTGTTTTGGCAATATCAACCGCACGGCCTGTACCATGGCAATCTCTGCATCTTGCCCCCGGCGTCGCGGCACTACGGCAATAATCCGCATAAGCGAATGTTGCGAGCACTTGCAGTACCTTTGCCTTAGTATTTCCTTCAAGCTTTGCCACACCACGGTATTTCCCCGATACCTTGTGTGCAAATTGCATCAGATAGTTGATAGCCTTTTGTTTGTCGTTCTGGCTGAGTTCGTGCTTACCGCAGAATGCAGCCATACCGAATCCGGCTTGTGATTGCGCCATCCCCATAGCAGCCATCACATCAGTACCGGAAAGAGAGTCAGAAGCCGTGGCCCGTGGTGAGTCGCTCATCATCGGGCTTTTTGGCGAATGAAATTTAGCTACGCTTTCGAGTCTCATGCGCCTTCTCCCTGTACCTGAATCAATGTTAGGTTTCCGCAGAACACTGCGCCGGTATCGATATACATTTGGTTGGCAAACTTGAGTGGTTTCACTGCTGGCGTATGACCAAAGATGAACGTGTCCGCGCCTTTGATTTCTTTCACGATCCCGTTTTGTGAGTTGCTGATTCGTTCGCGGTTCCAGATTACCTGCTGATGATCAACTGGCTTTCCAAACTCGTATTCGTCAAAGGGATAATCGGCGTGGCAGATAACATATTTTTTATCTTTGCTCACCAGTTCGATGATTAACGGAAGTTCATCTGCTTTATGGGCAAGAGCTTTAGCCAGAATTTCTTTGTCGTAATCGAGATTAAAGAACCAGCCACCGCCATTAAGCAGCCAGTGATTAACGTTTCCACGCTCTGATAAGCCATCAATCATCATTTGCTCATGGTTTCCACGTACAGCTCTGAACCAGGGGAATGTGATTAATTCCAGGCATTCAACGTTCTCTGCACCACGATCAACCAAATCGCCCACCGAGATAAGCAGGTCTTTTTTGTTGTCGAATCCAATCGTATCCAGTTTGTTCATCAGGTTCGTGTAGCATCCGTGCAGATCGCCAACTACCCAAATATTTCGGTATTTGCTGCCATCAATTTTTTCGTAATAGCGCATCTCTTTCACTCCATCCGCGATGAACCATGAGAACGTCGTTGACGATGGCGTGCATTTTCCCGTCTTTATCATCAACGTATTTTCTGACCGTACCGCGACTACATTTCAGTCTGCGTGCTACTTCTGTCTGATTTCCGTATGTTTCAACGAGCATGTCTGGAATGGTTTTTACTGAGAACGTCATGCGGCCTCACTTCTGCTATTTCGCAGGTCTTTGAGTTTCTGTTGGTACTCTGCCTTGATCGCCTTGCACTCTTCGATAGTCCAGCGATGGCGGTTATGGTTTGATTCGATTTCGTCTACTGCTTCCTGCCCGATGCGGCTAATCAGTTCGACGCGATACGGAACGAGATTTCCGCTTTTGTGCTGGTTGCACACCACGCATTGCTTGTGAATATTGCGTTCATTAAATCGGAGTTGAGGTGCCGCAGCAGTTGTCCGGTAATGTCCGGCATCCCACTGAGCAGACGTGAGCGTTCCGCACGAGATACATGGTAAGTCGCGGTCTCTTTCTCTGATGAAGGCGTTTACGGCTTGTTGGGCTTGTTTAATCCAGTAACTGCGGGGCTTTAAGGCGAGTTTTCGAATCTTAAGTTTATCTTTCTGTTTCTGCTCCTCTCGTCGTCGTTTCTTCTCTGCTGCTTTTTCCGCTTTTTCGCGTTCTTTACTTCGTCGTTCGAGTGCTATCTTGGTTCCACACTCTGGAGAGCACCACCACTGATTAGCGAATGCAGGGTGAAACCATTCCCGGCATTCATCGTTTTTACATCGTCTTCGCGCTGGTTTAGCCATCATCTTCTTCCTCGTGCATCGAGCTATTCGGATCGCTCATCAGTTCTGCGCAGCAGTGCTCACACACGTGAACTTCCAGCACATGCAGCTTCTGACCGCAGTTAGCGCACGTTAAAGCTCGCTCGACGCTTTCTTGTTCGTAACTTCGATTTTGGTCAATCACCTTGTTTTCCTCGCACGACGTCTTAGCCACCGGATATCCCACAGGTGAGCCGTGTAGTTGAAGGTTTTTACGTCAGATTCTTTTGGGATTGGCTTGGGTTTATTTCTGGTGCGTTTCGTTGGAAGGTATTTGCAGTTTTCGCAGATTATGTCGGTGATACTTCGTCGCTGTCTCGCCACACGTCCTCCTTTTCCTGCGGTAGTGGTAACACCCCTGTTGGTGTTCTTTCACACCGGAGACACCATCGATTCCAGTAAGGTTGATTTGGTCGGAAGCGGTTATCTTCTTTGCATTCACCGCACCGATAACATCGCATCATGCAGCTTCCCTCCCGAAGTCGAAATCAAGCTGCCCTCCAAATATTTCGCATGACTCAGAACAAGAGCCGGTATCGAATCTTTTAGCTCGTACCATGTCCTGATACAGGGCTTGATAATCATTTTCTGAATACATTTTCGCGATACCGTCCAGCGACATTCTTCCTCGGTACATAATCTCCTTTGGCGTTTCCCGATGTCCGTCACGCACATGGGATCCCGTGATGACCTCATTAAAAACACGCTGCAATCCCTCCTCATCTTTGCAGGCAAGTCCGATTTTTTGCGTTGATTTTTTAATGCAGAATATGCAGTTACCGAGATGTTCCGGTATTTGCAAATCGAATGGTTGTTGCTTCCACCATGCGAGGATATCTTCCTTCTCAAAGTCTGACAGTTCAGCAAGATATCTGATTCCAGGCTTTGGCTTTAGCCGCTTCGGTTCATCAGCTCTGATGCCAATCCACGTGGTGTAATTCCCTCGCCCGAAATGGTCATCACAGTATTTGGTGAAGGGAACGAGTTTTAATCTGTCAGTGCAGAACGCGCCGCCGACGTATGGAGTGCCATATTTCTTTACCATATCGATAAATGGCTTCAGAACAGGCATTCGCGTCTGAATATCCTTTGGTTCCCATACCGTATAACCATTTGGCTGTCCAAGCTCCGGGTTGATATCAACCTGCAATACGGTGAGCGGTATATCCCAGAACTTCACAACTTCCCTGACAAACCGATATGTCATTGGATGTTCACAACCTGTATCCATGAAAACGTAATGCACGTCTTTACCTGCCCGTCGCTTTTGCTCCATTAGCCAGAGCAAATATGCTGACGTCCTGCCACCGGAGAAACTAACGACATTTATCATGCAGCCCTGTCTCCCCATCTCGCTTTCCACTCCAGAGCCAGTCTCGCTTCGTCTGACCACTTAACGCCACGCTCTGTACCGAATGCCTGTATAAGCTCTAATAGCTCCGCAAATTCGCCTACACGCATCCTGCTGGTTGACTGGCCTATTACCACAAAGCCATTCCCGGCAAGGTTAGGAACAACATCCTGCTGCTTTAATGCTGCGGTAAACACACACTTCCAGCTTTCTGCATCCAGCCAGCGACCATGCCATTCAACCTGACGAGAGACGTCACCTAAGCAGGCCCATAGCTTCCTGTTTTGGTCTAAGCTGCGGTTGCGTTCCTGAATGGTTACTACGATTGGTTTGGTTGGGTCTGGAAGGATTTGCTGTACTGCGTGAATAGCGTTTTGCTGATGTGCTGGAGATCGAATTTCAAAGGTTAGTTTTTTCATGACTTCCCTCTCCCCCAAATAAAAAGGCCTGCGATTACCAGCAGGCCTGTTATTAGCTCAGTAATGTAGATGGTCATCTTTTAACTCCATATACCGCCAATACCCGTTTCATCGCGGCACTCTGGCGACACTCCTTAAAAACCAGGTTCGTGCTCATCTTTCCTTCCCGTTCTTCCCTGGTAGCAAACCGGTAATACACCGTTCGCCAGACCTTACCTTCGATAACCAGAAGACCTGCCCGTGCCATTTTAGCCGCGGCCTGATTTATGCTGGTTACTGTTGCGCCTGTTAGCGCGGCAACGTCCGGCGCACAGAAGCTATTATGCGTCCCCAGGTAATGAATAATTGCCTCTTTGCCCGTCATACACTTGCTCCTTTCAGTCCGAACTTAGCTTTGATTTCTGCGATCTTCGCCAGAGCCTGTGCACGATTTAGAGGTCTACCGCCCATGACAGGAAGTTGTTTTACTGGTTCAGGGATCGCCTCACCACGGTTAATTCTCGCAGTCATATGGACAAGCTCATCTGCGGCCTTACGGCGTAATTCCGCATCAGTAAGCGCATTGGCCCGCATGTTCTGATACAGGTTGGTAACCAGCCAGTAGTGCGCGTTTGATTTCCACGGATAAGACTCCGCATCCGGATACAGGCCTCGCTTCCGGCAATACTCGTAAACCATATCAACCAGCTCGCTGACGTTTGGCAGTCCGGCGGTAACGGATGCTTCTTCCCGGCACCATGCAACAAACTGCCCGGGTGATGGCAGAAATGGTCGATTCTGCCGACGGGCTACGCGCATTCC
>NZ_JAFGYS010000031.1:0-5795 GCF_017491705.1 Pseudomonas sp. 86_A
TCCCGTTTTCCCTAAAAGCCAGAACCCACTGGCGACGGATTTCGTTCACTTCGTTCTGGTCACGGTTAGCCAGGCTCGCCGGGAAAGTTGCCAGTAACTGGCTGAACACACCGTTGATGATCTGCGCTACCTGCTGTACCTGCGGCTTTTCGTCGTACTGTTCCGGCATGTTGTTGGCGATCCGACGCATCTGCTCACGGTCAAAGTTAACCATCTGTGCGGCGATGTTTTTCATAGATCCACCCCGTAAATCCAGTCTGTGTTTGTCAGGTCGAGTTTTGGTTTGCTGGCTGTCACGCCTGCCTGTTGCTTGTTACGGTTGATTTCGAGTTGGGTCCACTTATCGCGGAGTTTGGCCGGGCTCAGCACGTTACCGGACCAGAAGTTGTCCTGGCATGCCCAGCGGAACAGCACACACATGTCGCGGTGGTTACGTCCGTCACGTTCACGCATCAGGCGGATATCGTTAGCCCACCCAGCAAAATTCGGTTTTCTGGCTGATGGTGCGATAGTCTTCACCATGTCAAACATCCACTCTGCGGCGGTCAGGTCTTCTGCTGTCCCCCACTTGCTGCCGCTCTGAATTGCAGCATCCGGTTTCACCACAGAAAGGTCGTTTTCTGGCTGGTCAGAGGATTCGCCAGAATTCTCTGACGAATAATCTTTTCTTTTTTCTTTTGTAATAGTGTCTTTTGTGTCCCCCTGTTTTGAGGGATAGCAATCCCCCAATTTGAGGGATGTTTTATCCCTCGTTTTAGGGGATTTTCCCTCGTTTTGAGGGATGCACCATTCTGAGATGTTTTTATTTGGTCCAAACATGCCGCCTTGCTGCTTGATAATATTCATTCTGACGAGTTCTAACTTGGCTTCATTGCACCGTTTGACAGGTAACTTTGTAATCTCGCTAAGTTGAGAATCGGTGATTCTGTCCATTGGTTTATTCCACCCATAGGTTTTACGCAGAATGGCAAGCAGCACTTTAAACTGTCGCTTGGTCAGATCTGCGCCCGAATAAGCCTCAAGCAGCATATTTGATAGTCTGGCGTAACCATCATCGAGATCTGCCACATTACGCTCCTGTCCGGCAAAGTTACCTCTGCCGAAGTTGAGTATTTTTGCTGTATTTGTCATAATGACTCCTGTTGATAGATCCAGTAATGACCTCAGAACTCCATCTGGATTTGTTCAGAACGCTCGGTTGCCGCCGGGCGTTTTTTATTGGTGAGAATCGCAGCAACTTGTCGCGCCAATCGAGCCATGTCGTCGTCAACGACCCCCCATTCAAGAACAGCAAGCAGCATTGAGAACTTTGGAATCCAGTCCCTCTTCCACCTGCTGATCTGCGACTTATCAACGCCCACAGCTTCCGCTGTCTTCTCAGTTCCAAGCATTGCGATTTTGTTAAGCAACGCACTCTCGATTCGTAGAGCCTCGTTGCGTTTGTTTGCACGAACCATATGTAAGTATTTCCTTAGATAACAATTGATTGAATGTATGCAAATAAATGCATACACCATAGGTGTGGTTTAATTTGATGCCCTTTTTCAGGGCTGGAATGTGTAAGAGCGGGGTTATTTATGCTGTTGTTTTTTTGTTACTCGGGAAGGGCTTTACCTCTTCCGCATAAACGCTTCCATCAGCGTTTATAGTTAAAAAAATCTTTCGGCCTGCATGAATGGCCTTGTTGATCGCGCTTTGATATACGCCGAGATCTTTAGCTGTCTTGGTTTGCCCAAAGCGCATTGCATAATCTTTCAGGGTTATGCGTTGTTCCATACAACCTCCTTAGTACATGCAACCATTATCACCGCCAGAGGTAAAATAGTCAACACGCACGGTGTTAGATATTTATCCCTTGCGGTGATAGATTTAACGTATGAGCACAAAAAAGAAACCATTAACACAAGAGCAGCTTGAGGACGCACGTCGCCTTAAAGCAATTTATGAAAAAAAGAAAAATGAACTTGGCTTATCCCAGGAATCTGTCGCAGACAAGATGGGGATGGGGCAGTCAGGCGTTGGTGCTTTATTTAATGGCATCAATGCATTAAATGCTTATAACGCCGCATTGCTTACAAAAATTCTCAAAGTTAGCGTTGAAGAATTTAGCCCTTCAATCGCCAGAGAAATCTACGAGATGTATGAAGCGGTTAGTATGCAGCCGTCACTTAGAAGTGAGTATGAGTACCCTGTTTTTTCTCATGTTCAGGCAGGGATGTTCTCACCTAAGCTTAGAACCTTTACCAAAGGTGATGCGGAGAGATGGGTAAGCACAACCAAAAAAGCCAGTGATTCTGCATTCTGGCTTGAGGTTGAAGGTAATTCCATGACCGCACCAACAGGCTCCAAGCCAAGCTTTCCTGACGGAATGTTAATTCTCGTTGACCCTGAGCAGGCTGTTGAGCCAGGTGATTTCTGCATAGCCAGACTTGGGGGTGATGAGTTTACCTTCAAGAAACTGATCAGGGATAGCGGTCAGGTGTTTTTACAACCACTAAACCCACAGTACCCAATGATCCCATGCAATGAGAGTTGTTCCGTTGTGGGGAAAGTTATCGCTAGTCAGTGGCCTGAAGAGACGTTTGGCTGATCGGCAAGGTGTTCTGGTCGGCGCATAGCTGATAACAATTGAGCAAGAATCTTCATCGAATTAGGGGAATTTTCACTCCCCTCAGAACATAACATAGTAAATGGATTGAATTATGAAGAATGGTTTTTATGCGACTTACCGCAGCAAAAATAAAGGGAAAGATAAGCGCTCAATAAACCTGTCTGTTTTCCTTAATTCTCTGCTGGCTGATAATCATCACCTGCAGGTTGGCTCCAATTATTTGTATATTCATAAAATCGATGGAAAAACTTTTCTCTTTACCAAAACAAATGACAAGAGTCTGGTTCAGAAGATAAATCGCTCTAAAGCTTCAGTTGAAGATATTAAGAACAGCCTCGCAGATGACGAATCATTGGGATTCCCATCTTTTTTGTTTGTTGAAGGCGACACCATTGGTTTTGCCAGAACTGTTTTCGGGCCGACCACATCCGATCTGACAGATTTTTTAATCGGGAAAGGAATGTCATTAAGCAGTGGAGAGCGCGTTCAGATAGAGCCACTGATGAGGGGAACCACCAAAGACGATGTTATGCATATGCATTTCATCGGCCGAACAACGGTGAAGGTAGAAGCCAAGCTACCTGTATTTGGCGATATATTAAAGGTCTTAGGGGCAACAGATATTGAAGGGGAGCTTTTTGACTCATTGGATATAGTCATTAAGCCAAAATTTAAAAGGGATATAAAAAAGGTTGCCAAGGATATTATTTTTAACCCGTCACCTCAATTTTCAGACATTAGCCTGCGGGCAAAAGATGAGGCCGGAGATATTTTAACAGAACATTATCTATCAGAAAAAGGCCATCTCTCAGCGCCTCTGAACAAGGTCACCAATGCTGAGATAGCTGAAGAGATGGCATATTGCTACGCAAGAATGAAAAGTGATATACTGGAATGTTTTAAAAGGCAGGTGGGCAAAGTTAAGGATTAATTATCAGGAGTAATTATGCGGAACAGAATCATGCCTGGTGTTTACATAGTAATAATTCCTTACGTTATCGTAAGCATTTGCTATCTCCTTTTCCGCCACTACATTCCTGGTGTTTCTTTTTCAGCTCATAGAGATGGTCTTGGGGCGACATTGTCATCATATGCAGGAACCATGATTGCAATCCTGATTGCTGCCTTGACGTTTCTAATCGGAAGCAGAACGCGCCGACTGGCCAAGATTAGAGAGTATGGGTATATGACATCGGTAGTTATTGTCTATGCCCTTAGTTTTGTTGAGCTTGGAGCTTTGTTTTTCTGCGGGTTATTGCTTCTTTCCAGCATAAGCGGCTACATGATACCCACTATCGCCATCGGCATTGCCTCTGCATCGTTCATTCATATATGCATCCTTGTTTTCCAACTATATAATTTGACCAGAGAACAAGAATAACCCGGCCTCAGCGCCGGGTTTTCTTTGCCTCACGATCGCCCCCAAAACACATAACCAATTGTATTTATTGAAAAATAAATAGATACAACTCACTAAACATAGCAATTCAGATCTCTCACCTACCAAACAATGCCCCCCTGCAAAAAATAAATTCATATAAAAAACATACAGATAACCATCTGCGGTGATAAATTATCTCTGGCGGTGTTGACATAAATACCACTGGCGGTGATACTGAGCACATCAGCAGGACGCACTGACCACCATGAAGGTGACGCTCTTAAAAATTAAGCCCTGAAGAAGGGCAGCATTCAAAGCAGAAGGCTTTGGGGTGTGTGATACGAAACGAAGCATTGGCCGTAAGTGCGATTCCGGATTAGCTGCCAATGTGCCAATCGCGGGGGGTTTTCGTTCAGGACTACAACTGCCACACACCACCAAAGCTAACTGACAGGAGAATCCAGATGGATGCACAAACACGCCGCCGCGAACGTCGCGCAGAGAAACAGGCTCAATGGAAAGCAGCAAATCCCCTGTTGGTTGGGGTAAGCGCAAAACCAGTTAACCGCCCTATTCTCTCGCTGAATCGCAAACCGAAATCACGAGTAGAAAGCGCACTAAATCCGATAGACCTTACAGTGCTGGCTGAATACCACAAACAGATTGAAAGCAACCTGCAACGTATTGAGCGCAAGAATCAGCGCACATGGTACAGCAAGCCTGGCGAACGCGGCATAACATGCAGTGGACGCCAGAAAATTAAGGGAAAATCGATTCCTCTTATCTAGTTACTTAGATATTGGCCTTGGCTTTATCTCAATATTATATGGATCATAGCTGGCAACTAATTCAGTCCAGTAAATATCCTCAATAGGGAATAATATATGCTTTCCATTCCATCGGGAAAAAGTTTTGTTCAACACACCAAGCTCAATCAACTCACTAATGTATGGGAATTGTTTTGATGTAACCACATACTTCCTGCCTTCATTAAGGGCTGCGCACAAAACCATAGATTGCTCTTCTGTAAGGTTTTGAATTACTGATCGCACTTTATCGTTTTGCATCTTAATGCGTTTTCTTAGCTTAAATCGCTTATATCTGGCGCTGGCAATAGCTGATAATCGATGCACATTAATTGCTAGCGAAAATGCAAGAGCAAAGACGAAAACATGCCACACATGAGGAATACCGATTCTCTCATTAACATATTCAGGCCAGTTATCTGGGCTTAAAAGCAGAAGTCCAACCCAGATAACGATCATATACATGGTTCTCTCCAGAGGTTCATTACTGAACACTCGTCCGAGAATAACGAGTGGATCCATTTCTATACTCATCAAACTGTAGGGGTTGTAATAGTTTATCCGATTTCTCGCTGTAGGGGTACACGAGAACCACCGAGCCTGATGTGGTTAAAAGACAGGCACAATCTTTACTACCGCAATCCACTATTTAAGGTGATATATGGAAGAAGAATTTGAAGAGTTCGAAGAGCATCCTCAGGATGTGATGGAACAATACCAGGACTATCCGTATGACTACGACTATTGATAAAAATCAATGGTGTGGACAATTCAAGCGATGCAATGGATGCAAGCTGCAATCGGAATGCATGGTTAAGCCTGAAGAAATGTTTCCTGTAATGGAAGATGGGAAATATGTCGATAAATGGGCAATACGAACGACGGCAATGATTGCCAGAGAACTTGGTAAACAGAACAACAAAGCTGCCTGATAGTGGCCTTTATTTTTGGCATAAATAACAGAATAAACACTGCACTGTGTATTCATTCCAACGAG
>NZ_JAFGYS010000032.1:0-3795 GCF_017491705.1 Pseudomonas sp. 86_A
GTGTCATGCTTCTCCAGTGCATCCAGTACGGCTGCACGGAGTTCAGTATGTTTCATCTCTTTATTACCATCCTCAGTTGATGCTGCAGCGCATAGCCCAGCTCTTTCGGAAGACGTTCACGCCGTATCCGCTCAATATTTTGTTTAAACGCCGTGGTCAGCGGCACCGCCATCGGGATTTTCACCACATCAATGGGGTAACGGTTTTTCCCAGCCACACGCTGCATGACATGCCACCGGCCATTTTTCAGTTGCTGAATAAACGCGCCGGGAATACGACGGTTACCCACCACAAGCACGCTGCCGCCACCTTTCAGGGATGAACGCTGCCCCTTTTTACGACGCCTGCGGCGCGAAAGGACAACCCGCGCATTACCCAGCTTGATTACGGGCAAATCCCCCCGGTTAACTTTGATTCTGGCCTGCGGATTTTTGACCGTGGCCCTTTTCAGCCTGGCCCTTTCCTTTACCAGTTTCCGGCGTACCTTTGTCTCACGGGCAACCTGTGACGCCGACTGCGATATCGCGGATGAAGCAACGCGGTTAATGGCCATTGCGGCGGCACCAGGCACCGCCGTTTTGCTGATACGGCTGAGGTTTTCAACGGCCTGCTCAAGACCTTTTATGGCCATACATCCCCCTTTCAGCGGCGACGGTTAACGGCAGGCGGTACGCCCCGTCCAAGCCAGAGATGACAACTTCCGCCATCATCCGGCGAAACCCGATCTACCCAGAAATTTTCCTCACCGATGGTCAGCGTGTCTCCACGCCGCAGCTGCCGCACCTCATCAGTCCGGACAAACAGGGACGGGCTGGAGCCTTCAACGCGCACGCCCTGTCCGGCATAGCTGATATTTTCAGGGTCATCAAAAACACCACGTATCACCGCACCTGACTGCTCACCGGATGTAATGGTGGCTGACGTTCCCATGTACCCGCGTATCGTTTCATCGGCGCGGGCAATGGCAGCATCGAACAGGTTATCGAAATCAGCCACAGCGCCTCCCGTTATTGCATTCTGGCCAGGCCGCGCTCTGTCATTTCGGCTGCCACACCGGCAGAGACACGAAACGCCGTTCCCGGCAGCACAAATGCCACAGGTTCATCCCGCGTGGCGTGAAGTGCATCAGTATGCAGCTTCACCAGTGCCACGACCGTGACCAGTTCAGACGTATCCAGAATCACGGTATCCGGCTGCGCTGATCCCACCTCATTTTCATGTCCGGTCAGCACATTTTCCCGGCTGAGAGGGGTGTCCTGACCGGCAGTTTCATCCGTGTCATCAAGCTCCTCTTTCAGCTCTGCCACACGGAGCGCCAGTTCTTCTTTCGTCCCCGTCAGGCTGACATCACGGTTCAGTTGTTCACCCAGCGAGCGGAGACGGGCAATCAGTTCATCTTTCGTCATGGACTCCTCCACAGAGAAACAATGGCCCCGAAGGGCCATGATTACGCCAGTTGTACGGACACGAACTCATCAGGGTCAGCCAGCAGCATCAGCGGTGCTGACTGAATCATGGTGAACTCACGCGCCGGATCGCCGGTGGTCACCCAGTTTTTCGGGTAACGGGCAGAGGCGTTAATGCCTTCGCGCTGTGCGTCCGCATCCTGAATGCAGCCATAGGTGCGCAGACCGCGTGCCTGAGTGTTCCCCAGCACCATCGTGTTGTCCGGCAGGAAGTTCTTTTTGACGCCGTTTTCCACGTACTGTCCGGAATACACGACGATGGCCACATCGCCATACATCCCCTTATAGGACACCGCTTTGCCCAGGTCTTTCACCGCTGTCTCCAGCTCGGAATTAGAGCCACGACGGGTATCCAGCTTCTCCTTGACGGCTTTGAAGGAACGGAACAGCGCCCAGCCTTTCGGATCGAACACGATGATATTCACCACACCGCTGGCGTTCAGCGCGTAGGCTTCGATATCGTCGGTCGGGTCATACGTGGACTTGTCACGCTTGCTCCACTCCGTGCCGCCGGACTGCGTGATGTTATTCTCCTCACTGCGGCCCATATCCACCTCAACCGGATCGAAGGCTTCACCGGTCATGGTGTATTTGCCCTTAAGCACGGCAGAAACTGCCTGCATCTCTTCGACCTGAGCAATGGCCAGCTCTTCGTCACGCATGTTCTGCATGATGATGCGACGGCGGCGGTAAGCCGGGTCCGCCAGATTCTGCGGATCTTCATCCGGCAGGCGACGCAGGGTCATCTGCGGATTCACTTCATGCTTCGGCTTGACATATCCCGGCGTAAATTCAGAGGTGGAGCCGCCACGGGAACGGATAACCTCACCGGAAACAATCGGCGAAACGTACAGCGCCATGTTTACCAGTCCCGGAATTTGTGAGAGATAGACTTTCTCCGTGGTGAAGGGATAGCTCTCACGGAAAAAGAGACGCAGAAACAGCGGATCAAACTTAAATTTCTGCTCATTTGCCGCCAGCAGTTGGGCGGTTGTGTACATCGACATAAAAAAATCCCGTAAAAAAAGCCGCACAGGCGGCCTTTAGTGATGAAGGGTAAAGTTAAACGATGCTGATTGCCGTTCCGGCAAACGCGGTCCGTTTTTTCGTCTCGTCGCTGGCAGCCTCCGGCCAGAGCACATCCTCATAACGGAACGTGCCGGACTTGTAGAACGTCAGCGTGGTGCTGGTCTGGTCAGCAGCAACCGCAAGAATGCCAACGGCAGCACCGTCGGTGGTGCCATCCCACGCAACCAGCTTACGGCTGGAGGTGTCCAGCATCAGCGGGGTCATTGCAGGCGCTTTCGCACTCAATCCGCCGGGCGCGGTTGCGGTATGAGCCGGGTCACTGTTGCCCTGCGGCTGGTAATGGGTAAAGGTTTCTTTGCTCGTCATAAACATCCCTTACACTGGTGTGTTCAGCAAATCGTTAACGGCATCAGATGCCGGGTTACCTGCAGCCAGCGGTGCCGGTGCCCCCTGCATCAGACGATCCAGCGCAGTGTCACTGCGCGCCTGTGCACTCTGTGGTGCTGCGGCCAGAATGCGGCGGGCCGTTTTCACGGTCATACCGGGGGTTTCTGCCAGCACGCGTGCCTGTTCTTCGCGTCCGTGAGCCTCCTCACAGTTGAGGATCCCCATAATGCGGCTGTTTTCTGCCGCAACCGCTGCGGTGATCTGCGCGTTCACGTCCGGCTGCGCCGCGCTGGCGTTCTCGCCCTCCGTCGCTGGCACCACGTCAGTAACGTCAGCCTGCGAAGCAGTGGCTGAAACAGTTGTTGATTGAGTCTCTTTGGTCATTCGCCCTCCTGAGAGACGGGATTTACGTGCATCCAGTGCATCACGCATGACGGTGATCGCATCGGTGCTGTTAACAAGTTCATCAGCCAGTCCGGCATCAATGGCCTCCTGACCGCTGTACACTGCAGCCTCGGTATCCAGCACAACCTGCACGGACAGGCCGGTATATGCCGACACCTTCTGCGCAAACATCTGGCGGGTTGCGTCCATCCGGGACTGCAGTGTCTCCCGGACGTCATCCGGAAGATGGCTGTAGGGGTTGCCATCCACCTTATGGCTGCCGCTGTAAATCAGCGTGATTTCCACACCCTGTTTCTCCAGCGCAGCACCGTAATTACTGTGAGCCATCATGACGCCGATGGAGCCTGTCCGGGCGGTCTGCGTGACCAGACGCCGGGAGGCGGCACTGGCAAGCAACTGACCTGCACTGCAGTTCATGTCGTTGGCAAGCGCCCATACCGGTTTTATGTCACGCACACGGGCGATGATGTCAGCGCAGTCGAATGCCCCCGCCACCATCCCGCCGGGC
>NZ_JAFGYS010000033.1:0-2851 GCF_017491705.1 Pseudomonas sp. 86_A
GCGAACCAGGGGAACTGAAACATCTAAGTACCCTGAGGAAAAGAAATCAACCGAGATTCCCTTAGTAGTGGCGAGCGAACGGGGACTAGCCCTTAAGTGGCTTTGAGATTAGCGGAACGCTCTGGAAAGTGCGGCCATAGTGGGTGATAGCCCTGTACGCGAAAATCTCTTAGTCATGAAATCGAGTAGGACGGAGCACGAGAAACTTTGTCTGAATATGGGGGGACCATCCTCCAAGGCTAAATACTACTGACTGACCGATAGTGAACTAGTACCGTGAGGGAAAGGCGAAAAGAACCCCGGAGAGGGGAGTGAAATAGATCCTGAAACCGTATGCGTACAAGCAGTGGGAGCCCACTTTGTTGGGTGACTGCGTACCTTTTGTATAATGGGTCAGCGACTTATTTTCAGTGGCGAGCTTAACCGAATAGGGGAGGCGTAGCGAAAGCGAGTCTTAATAGGGCGTCTAGTCGCTGGGAATAGACCCGAAACCGGGCGATCTATCCATGGGCAGGTTGAAGGTTAGGTAACACTGACTGGAGGACCGAACCGACTACCGTTGAAAAGTTAGCGGATGACCTGTGGATCGGAGTGAAAGGCTAATCAAGCTCGGAGATAGCTGGTTCTCCTCGAAAGCTATTTAGGTAGCGCCTCATGTATCACTGTAGGGGGTAGAGCACTGTTTCGGCTAGGGGGTCATCCCGACTTACCAAACCGATGCAAACTCCGAATACCTACAAGTGCCGAGCATGGGAGACACACGGCGGGTGCTAACGTCCGTCGTGAAAAGGGAAACAACCCAGACCGTCAGCTAAGGTCCCAAAGTTATGGTTAAGTGGGAAACGATGTGGGAAGGCTTAGACAGCTAGGAGGTTGGCTTAGAAGCAGCCACCCTTTAAAGAAAGCGTAATAGCTCACTAGTCGAGTCGGCCTGCGCGGAAGATGTAACGGGGCTCAAACCATACACCGAAGCTACGGGTATCACGCAAGTGATGCGGTAGAGGAGCGTTCTGTAAGCCTGTGAAGGTGAGTTGAGAAGCTTGCTGGAGGTATCAGAAGTGCGAATGCTGACATGAGTAACGACAATGGGTGTGAAAAACACCCACGCCGAAAGACCAAGGTTTCCTGCGCAACGTTAATCGACGCAGGGTTAGTCGGTCCCTAAGGCGAGGCTGAAAAGCGTAGTCGATGGAAAACAGGTTAATATTCCTGTACTTCTGGTTATTGCGATGGAGGGACGGAGAAGGCTAGGCCAGCTTGGCGTTGGTTGTCCAAGTTTAAGGTGGTAGGCTGAGATCTTAGGTAAATCCGGGATCTTAAGGCCGAGAGCTGATGACGAGTTACCCTTTGGGTGACGAAGTGGTTGATGCCATGCTTCCAAGAAAAGCTTCTAAGCTTCAGATAACCAGGAACCGTACCCCAAACCGACACAGGTGGTTGGGTAGAGAATACCAAGGCGCTTGAGAGAACTCGGGTGAAGGAACTAGGCAAAATGGCACCGTAACTTCGGGAGAAGGTGCGCCGGTGAGGGTGAAGGACTTGCTCCGTAAGCTCATGCCGGTCGAAGATACCAGGCCGCTGCGACTGTTTATTAAAAACACAGCACTCTGCAAACACGAAAGTGGACGTATAGGGTGTGACGCCTGCCCGGTGCCGGAAGGTTAATTGATGGGGTTAGCTAACGCGAAGCTCTTGATCGAAGCCCCGGTAAACGGCGGCCGTAACTATAACGGTCCTAAGGTAGCGAAATTCCTTGTCGGGTAAGTTCCGACCTGCACGAATGGCGTAACGATGGCGGCGCTGTCTCCACCCGAGACTCAGTGAAATTGAAATCGCTGTGAAGATGCAGTGTATCCGCGGCTAGACGGAAAGACCCCGTGAACCTTTACTATAGCTTTGCACTGGACTTTGAATTTGCTTGTGTAGGATAGGTGGGAGGCTTTGAAGCGTGGACGCCAGTTCGCGTGGAGCCATCCTTGAAATACCACCCTGGCAACTTTGAGGTTCTAACTCAGGTCCGTTATCCGGATCGAGGACAGTGTATGGTGGGTAGTTTGACTGGGGCGGTCTCCTCCTAAAGAGTAACGGAGGAGTACGAAGGTGCGCTCAGACCGGTCGGAAATCGGTCGTAGAGTATAAAGGCAAAAGCGCGCTTGACTGCGAGACAGACACGTCGAGCAGGTACGAAAGTAGGTCTTAGTGATCCGGTGGTTCTGTATGGAAGGGCCATCGCTCAACGGATAAAAGGTACTCCGGGGATAACAGGCTGATACCGCCCAAGAGTTCATATCGACGGCGGTGTTTGGCACCTCGATGTCGGCTCATCACATCCTGGGGCTGAAGCCGGTCCCAAGGGTATGGCTGTTCGCCATTTAAAGTGGTACGCGAGCTGGGTTTAGAACGTCGTGAGACAGTTCGGTCCCTATCTGCCGTGGACGTTTGAGATTTGAGAGGGGCTGCTCCTAGTACGAGAGGACCGGAGTGGACGAACCTCTGGTGTTCCGGTTGTCACGCCAGTGGCATTGCCGGGTAGCTATGTTCGGGAAAGATAACCGCTGAAAGCATCTAAGCGGGAAACTTGCCTCAAGATGAGATCTCACTGGAACCTTGAGTTCCCTGAAGGGCCGTCGAAGACTACGACGTTGATAGGTTGGGTGTGTAAGCGCTGTGAGGCGTTGAGCTAACCAATACTAATTGCCCGTGAGGCTTGACCATATAACACCCAAGCAATTTGACTACTCGAAAGAGCATCAGATTGCGGTGTGTGAAGACGAAACGAACCGAAAGTTCGAGATTCACAAACACCTGTATCACATACCCAATTTGCTGAAGCGAGGCCAGTGTGCCGCGA
>NZ_JAFGYS010000034.1:0-2748 GCF_017491705.1 Pseudomonas sp. 86_A
ATTACGCAGCTCTGCTGTCACTCTTCTCCTCCTCTGTTGATTGTCGCAGCCCGGATTCAAATGCTGCAGCCGCCCAGGCGGGCGGTTTAAGACCGGCTGCACGGCGCTCCATCGTTTCACGGACCTGCTGGGCAAAAATTTCCTGATAGTCGTCACCGCGTTTTGCGCACTCTTTCTCGTAGGTACTCAGTCCGGCTTCTATCAGCATCACCGCTTCCTGAACTTCTTTCAGACCATCGATGGCCATACGACCGGAGCCTATCCAGTCGCAGTTCCCCCAGGCACTGCGGGCTTCCTGAAAACTGAAGCGCGCTTTTGAAGGTAACGTCACCACGCGGCGAACGATGGCCTCTTCCAGCCAGCACAGAAACATCTGGCTCGCCTGACGGGATGCGACGAATTTTCGCCGCCCCATAAAGTACGCCCACGACTCGTTCGCACTGGCCCGTGCCGTGGAGTAGCTCATCTGGGCGTAATTCCGGGAAAGCTGCTCATACGAGACACCCAGCCCGGCAGCGATATACCGCAGCAGTGACTGCTCAAACACGGAGTAGCCGTTATCCGTATCCTGAGCCGTCTGCAGGTTCAGTGAGTCACCCGGCATCAGGTGCGGTACTTTTGCGCCTCCCAGCCGGACCGGCGCTGCGGCGTAATACGCGGCAATTTCACCAATCCAGCCGGTCAGCCTTTCCCGCTGCTCCTGACTGTTCGCGCCCAGAATAAAATCCATCGCTGACTGCGTATCCAGCTCACTCTCAATGGTGGCGGCATACATCGCCTTCACAATGGCGCTCTGCAGCTGCGTGTTCTGCAGCGTGTCGAGCATCTTCATCTGCTCCATCACGCTGTAAAACACATTTGCACCGCGAGTCTGCCCGTCCTCCACGGGTTCAAAAACGTGAATGAACGAGGCGCGCCCGCCGGGTAACTCACGGGGTATCCATGTCCATTTCTGCGGCATCCAGCCAGGATACCCGTCCTCGCTGACGTAATATCCCAGCGCCGCACCGCTGTCATTAATCTGCACACCGGCACGGCAGTTCCGGCTGTCGCCGGTATTGTTCGGGTTGCTGATGCGCTTCGGGCTGACCATCCGGAACTGTGTCCGGAAAAGCCGCGACGAACTGGTATCCCAGGTGGCCTGAACGAACAGTTCACCGTTAAAGGCGTGCATGGCCACACCTTCCCGAATCATCATGGTAAACGTGCGTTTTCGCTCAACGTCAATGCAGCAGCAGTCATCCTCGGCAAACTCTTTCCATGCCGCTTCAACCTCGCGGGAAAAGGCACGGGCTTCTTCCTCCCCGATGCCCAGATAGCGCCAGCTTGGGCGATGACTGAGCCGGAAAAAAGACCCGACGATATGATCCTGATGCAGCTGGATGGCGTTGGCGGCATAGCCGTTATTGCGTACCAGATCGTCTGCGCGGGCATTGCCACGGGTAAAGTTGGGCAACAGGGCTGCATCCACACTTTCACTCGGTGGGTTCCACGACCGCAACTGCCCTCCAAATCCGCTGCCACCGCCGTGATAACCGGCATATTCGCGCAGCGATGTCATGCCGTCCGGCCCCAGAAGGGTGGGAATGGTGGGCGTTTTCATACATAAAATCCTGCAGGTCCCCTGCGTCGCTGTGTCATGCCGGTCTGCACTTCCAGCTCTGCAATATATTTTTTCAGGTCAGACACGGAAGTGGCCGTAAACTCCACCCTTCGTCCGTCTTTCTGTACTGTTGCCACCCGTTTACCTGTCATCAGGTCATGCAGTGCCGCACGGGCAGCGGCAAGTTCTTCCTGTCGCGTCATTCATCCTCTCCGGATAAGGCACGGGCGTAATCTGCCAGTGTTTTCTTGTTGGTTGCTGCACCATCCTCTTCCTGCAGGCTCGCCAGCAGCGCACTGAGATCCAGCTGCCAGCGGGAAATACTGATGCGCAGCGCCGCCAGCGCATAAACGAAGCAGTCGAGTGCCTCATTGCGTCGCTTTTTGCTGTCCCACAGTATTTTTTTCCTGCCATCCACCCATTTTTCGACCTGCTCTTCAGCAGTCAGCTGCTGCGCTTCGGTCAGATCAAAAATATCCGGGTTATTCGGGAAGTGAACGGCACCGGGAAGCGGTTCATCCCCTTCCGGCGTCAGTGTGAAGCGGTTATAAATCTGCTCTTTCGCGGTATCCGTACCGATTTCGGTAAGGTAAACCCCGTTTTTGTTTCGCTTACGTGGCATGCTGGCCACCGGCTTTCCGTAGACGGATGCCCCTTTAATGGGGATCACCCGGAACAGCCCATGTTTTTTCGAGCGTTCATACACAATGGTCGGGTCAATCCCGCCAGTATCCCAGCAGATACGGGATATCGACATTTCTGCACCATTCCGGCGGGTATAGGTTTTATTGATGGCCTCATCCACACGCAGCAGCGTCTGTTCATCGTCGTGGCGGCCCATAATAATCTGCCGGTCAATCAGCCAGCTTTCCTCACCCGGCCCCCATCCCCATACGCGCATTTCGTAGCGGTCCAGCTGGGAGTCGATACCGGCGGTCAGGTAAGCCACACGGTCAGGAACGGGCGCTGAATAATGCTCTTTCCGCTCTGCCATCACTTCAGCATCCGGACGTTCGCCAATTTTCGCCTCCCACGTCTCACCGAGCGTGGTGTTTACGAAGGTTTTACGTTTTCCCGTATCCCCTTTCGTTTTCATCCAGTCTTTGACAATCTGCACCCAGGTGGTGAACGGGCTGTACGCTGTC